>NZ_CP117260.1 GCF_003240565.2 Rhizobium tumorigenes | reverse complement strand
CGGGCGCCTCGGCATCAGGGTATCCCCCAGCTGACTACGGGCCTTCGTCATAACTACGCATTTTCTCCAAGCTAACAGGATTATCCGTAGGCGAGGATGCTCCGAGTCGCAATGCTTGGCAAGAAAATAAGGGTTAATGACTGGTTAGCACCGGGATCGCGACATTACCCTGCTTGGGAAGTTGCCACCTGGCAACTCATCTCCGTCGGCGGCCTCAATCGAGATGCGCAGCGCAGGCGCACAAGGATGGTAGTCTCTAGCATTCCACCATGCGGGCCACAGGGGGGTGGATATTACAGCAGACTTCATTGGCGAGATAACGCTGCTCGAAGGCATCCACCGTCATCGGCCGGCCGTACAGATAGCCCTGTCCCTCGTCGCATTTGTAGTTCCGCATCAGCATTTCCTGCTCCGGCGTCTCGATGCCTTCTGCAATCACCTCGAGGCTGAAGCCATCGGCCAGCTTGACGACTGCCTCGATGATAGCGCCGTCCTTTTCGCTGCGATCGACACCGCTGACAAAGGAGCGGTCGATTTTCAGCCGGCTGACCGGGTAATCCTTCAGCAGGCTGAGAGATGCAAACCCGGTCCCGAAGTCGTCAAAAGCAATGCCGACGCCGAGCGCGCGCAGGCGACGCAGCGGCTGCATGATCCGTTGTTCGTTCTGGAGAATGATGTTCTCGGTTATCTCAAGCTCGAGCGCGGCCGGCGGCAGATTGAACTCTTCCAGTATTGCCTCGACGATCTCGGCGAAGTCACGGGTCCGGAACTGGGCCGCAAACAGGTTTACGCCGATCCGGAAATCCGCCAACCCGGCACGCCGCCAGCGCGCGGCCTGACGGCAGGCTGAGCGCAGGATCCATTCGCCGACCGGGACTGCAAGCAGGCCGACCTCCAGCACCGGCAGGAATGCAGACGGCGACACCACTCCGAGCGTTGGGTGATTCCATCGTATCAGCGCTTCGGCGCCGGTCAGTCGCCCGTCGACAAGGTTGACCTGGGGCTGGTAGTAAAGTTCGAACTCCCGCCGCTGCCACGCCTGGCGCAACGAAGAACTGATCGCGCCCTTACGCGACGCGCTCTGGCGAAGTTCTGGCGTGAAGACCCGCACCAGATGCCGCCCGTCGCCTTTTGCCTGGTAAAGTGCAAGATCGGCGTTACCGAGAAGCTCTTCGTAATTACAGTCGCCGGAGATCGTCACGGCAATCCCGATGCTGGCACCGATATGGATCGGCTGGTCCTCGAATTCGATCGGTTCCTCGATGAGGGCAATCAGCGAGAGGCCGAGATTGGCAGCTTTGAGAGGATCGGCTGTGCCGGTGAGAAAGATGACAAATTCATCGCCGCCGAGACGCGCCACCATCTGGTCTTCGGCGGTCGCTTTTCGCAGCCTTTCGGCAATGACCTGTAGCACAAAGTCGCCGGCCGAATGTCCGAGCATATCGTTGACGTCCTTGAAGCCGTCGAGATCGATCAGCACCACAGTTGCGTGGGCGCCCGCCGAACAGGCGCGGTTCATCTGACGATTGAGGCTTGGACGGTTGGAAAGGCCGGTAAGATGGTCGAATTCCGCCGCCAGCTTCATCTGGCGTTCTGCTTCAGCGCGAAGCGTGATATCGCGAATGATCGCGCCGAAGAAACGCTCGCCGCTCTCGGACCATTGGGAGAGCGAGAGTTCGATAGGGAACTCGGAGCCGTCTCGCCTGCATGCGGTGAGGTTGAGCGACGTTCCGATGATGCGGGCAGGGCCGCCAGCAGCCACGCGCGCCAGTCCGGCCCCATGTCTCGCATGCATCGCCTTTGGAACGATGATGTCGAGCGACTGCCCGAGAGCCTCTTCGACCGTGTAGCCGAACAAGGCCTCGGCTGCGCCGTTCCACGAGGTGATACGGTTGTTGCTATCGGCGCAGATGATGCCATCTGGAGAAGTCGAAGCAATATTGCGGAAGCGACTGCGGCTTTCCCTGTCCGAACGCTCTAGACGGCGGAACTCCATCCGCTCCAGCACCATGGAAGCGAGGTCCTGAAGCACCTGCCTGTCGCGTTCGGAGAAATCAAACCTTGGTTTATTGTCGATCAGGCAAAGGCTACCGATACCGTGGCCCTCCTTGGTCAACAGCGGCGCGCCGGCATAAAAGCGGATGTGCGGATGTCCGGTGACCAGCGCATTGTCTTTGAAACGTGAATCCAGGCTGGCATCGGGAACGACGAACACATTGGCCGCCATAATCGCGTAGGTGCAGAAAGACACGTCTCGTCCGGTCTCGCAGACATCGAGGCCAACTCTCGCCTTGAAGAATTGCCGATCACGGTGCACCAGCGAGACCAGCACGATCGGAACGTCGAAAATCCTCGAGGCCATCTGCACGATCTGGTCGAAATCGGGATCTGAGGGCGTGTTCATCTGCCCAAATGAATCCAACGCGCTGATACGCTCTTCTTCGTTGTCGGCGAGGGGGTAATTCATTTCGATGCTCACGACCATTCACTTCAGCGGCTAGTACAACACGAGACCCTTAATTAGCTGACAAAACGCGGCTACAATTTTACCGATAGTGATATTTTTCGATGCCAGGAAATTGTCGTCGAGCTTCAGTCGAAAGCTGCGGCGCTGCATGCGATCGCTCGAAGCGATGAAACGGCAGCGGGGAGGGGGATATACCGGCACAAAGCCCAGAGGGGCGCAATCCTATAGGATTGCGGAGACTGGATAGCGACTGGAAGCTTCAGGCAGCGTGATAAACTTCGTCGGTAAGGAGCAGGAGGAAATCCTCGCCGTCGAGCTTGCTCGCCACTTGTCCGTCCTCGGTCATATAGTCGAACACAGGCTCGATGGGCTTGTCAGCAAACGCAAAACGCGGCCATTTCTTCTGTTCGATGATAACAATATGACGGCCGGCATCGTCCCGGCACGTTATTCTTCTCGTTTCTTCGAACCGCGTCATCTTTTAGCCCCGTATCTTTTGCAGCCAAGTTTAGAGAAGATGCAACCGGAGTCAATGCAGCTTGCGCGATTGTCAGAATCGACGTTAATTCACCGTTATATTACAGCGACTTCACTTTCCCACGGAGATGATCCTTCACAAAGTATGCGCTGCCGCACCGAGTTAGGTTTAAACATTTCTGCCAACACAAAATTGCCTTGGTGAGCGACTTTGACTGCCGTTTGGAACGATGCAGTCAACAATTGGAAATATTTATGGAAAACGACGCCACGGAAGCCTTCGAGCATACCGAGCATGCACAGCACGCTGCCCATAGCGGCAATTCCTTCCTGTCGAGGGTTGCCGTCAGCATTGCCATTCTCGCCGTCCTCGCTGCCAGCGCAGGCAGTCTCGAAACCATCGAGAGCGGGGCTGCGACGGCCGCACGTTCCGAGGCGGTGCTCTTTCAGAACAAGGCAACCGACAACTGGAATTTCTTCGAGGCGAAGAGCCTCAAGAAGAACATGTATGATATCGCCGCAGCCCAGGGCGGGGCGGCAGCGGGCGATTGGCAGGCGCAGGCGCGGCGCAACGAGACCGAAAGCCAGGATGCCGCCAAGACCGCGAAGGAATTCGAAGTTCGGTCGGAACAATCGAACGTTGAAGCCACACGCCATGAGGGCCGCCATCATTTCCTGACGGTCGCCACCACCTTTCTCCATATCGCCATCGCCATCGCCACGATCGCCATCATCACCGGCGGCCAGCGCTGGCCCTGGTATGCTTCGCTGGCGCTTGGGGTCGTGGGAACGGTGATTACCGCCGTCGCCTATCTGCCGTAATCGCCGGCGGTGGTCACGGCATATTGCTTTCGCCTGATGCCTCCCCGGGATATAGCGATATTCCCGGACAACATTCCAGAAGCTGCAGATACAGGAAACAACAATGACGAAAACTAAGAGCCGCAGCGGAGACAAGCCGCAAGTCGTGCTGTCGATCGATGTCGGCGGGTCGCATGTCAAGGTGATGACCAGCAATGGCACGCCCGAGCGGAAAATAGAATCGGGAGCGTCGCTGACGGCGACCGCCATGGTCAGCGCTGTCGAGACGCTCGTCAGCGATTGGGAATTTGATGTGATCTCGATCGGCTTTCCAGGTCCGGTTCGCGGGAATTTCGCAATCGAGGAACCGGTCAACCTCGGTGACGGCTGGGTCGGCTTCGATTTCGTCCACAGCTTCGGAAAGCCGGTCAAGATCGTCAACGATGCGCTGATGCAGGCCATCGGCAGCTACGATGGCGGCCGCATGCTGTTCCTCGGCCTCGGCACAGGGCTGGGATCGGCCATGGTCATCGAGAACGTCGCGCAACCGATGGAACTCGCCCATCTGTCACATAAAAAAGGCAAGAGCTTCGAAGACTACCTCGGCGAAGCCGGGCTGAAAAAGCGTGGCAAGAAGAAGTGGCGCGGACACGTGTTCGACGTGGTCGACCGGATGAAGGCCGCCCTGCTGCCGGATTACATCGTTATCGGCGGCGGCAATGTCGACAAGCTGGACGAGCTTCCGAAATCCTGCCGACGTGGCGACAACACCCTGGCCTTCGAAGGCGGCTTCCGCCTCTGGCGCGATTCGACGCTGGTCGTCTGAGCCGGAAACAGCCTCGAAACGCAATCACTGGAAATGAAAACGGCCCCGGCATATTTGCCGGGGCCGTTTTTAAAGAGCTTTCAAGGTTCGAAGCGGAGCTTAGAACTGCTTGCGGATACCGAAAGTTACAGCGTTGCTGCGGTAATCCGTGCTGGAAGTCGAACCATCGCGTGCGGTGAAGTCGAAGTTGTCAGCTGCAGTGTAGCGATAGCCGATATCGAGAGTGGTCTTTTCGAACAGCGACGAGCTGGCGAAAAGCGGCATGCTCTGCAGGTTGATGCCAACGCCGGCATCAAGGTGGTAGGCGAATGCCGTGTTATTGTCGTCGATCAGCGTGCCTACACCACCAACACCCTGCTTGCGCAGGTTGAGGTTGATCGCACCGACGCCGCCGCCGACGTAAGGTGTGAAAGCCGCAAGGACGCCGGTTTCGCCAGCAGGTGCCAGCGGAATGTCAAGGTAGCCGTTGACGAAGCCCTGGATGGTGTTGGCATCGCCGTAGGAATTGATCGAGCCGAAGCCGCCGAAGCCCGTCAGCTTGTGTTCGTCTACCGAAGCCGTGCCGTAGCCAACTTCGAGTTCGACGCGCGGTGCAACGAAGCCCATGGAACCGAAGTTATAACCGCCGCGCAATGCGCTGTAGAAGCCGGTGTCGTACTTGGTGTCGATGTTGAAACCAGCAACGTCGAAATCCGTGTGCTTCAGGAAGGAAACCGAGCTCAGCGAGCCGATGTAGAAGCCGACTCCGTTATCTACAGCAGCTGGTGGCTGCATCGGTGGCGTCATGTCAGCAGCGGCTGCGACGGAGACCAGCGAGGTTGAGACCAGGGCCGCGAGGAGGAGCTTCTTCATTTGTTTTCCTTGGACATTTTTTAAGATATTCGGTTTAGAACGTCTTCAATGAATAATGCATATAGGCTCATGTTAGCGATTTGCATTGCTTCGATTTATGTTTTTAGGGTTTCAGCCTGAAGCTAATGGCATACCGTTGCGAAGTTGCCACAATCCCTGCGATGCCTTCAACCAGAGCAAAGTAGGGCGTCTGCAGCATTCAACTACGGCAGGCGCTGATGCGCTTTGCTTGAGCAACCAGGCCTTACTGGCCGCTGTCTCGCGGCGTGTCGGACAGCAGTCTTGCCACCTCTTCCAGCAATTCGTGCCGGTCCATGAGCCGGTGGTTGTCTTCCAGGCTGAGCGGATCTTCGGCGGCATCGCCGCCCACGCCCTTTGCGCTGGACGTCAGCCGTTCCTTGAGCAAGTCCTGGTAGCGCTGCGCGATGTCGGACATCTTCAGGCCGCCATCAACCCAGGCTTCCAGCCAGCCCTGCAGGATAGGATCGGTATCTATGGGAACACCGGCCCCCCGAAACTTCTCGATGGTGTTCGCCAATATGTCGGCACGTGTATGCTGCGTAGTCATAAATGCGTTTCAAGCCTGTCATGAGAATTGCGGCGGATGGATCGAAACAGATCCCCGCCTAGGATGCGCGCGCGCGCCGCTTGCCCTGGATGATGGACAAGGACTTCAACAGAGCCGCCTCTATCTTTCCAAGGCTCTGCGGTTTCGGCACGACGCAGACGGCGTCGGAGAAATCAGCGACCATCTCGGGATTTCCCGTCATGAAGATCACTTCGATCCCGTACCGATCGATCAGCTCGCGGGCGATTTTGGGCCCTGTCGGACCATCCGCAAGCTGTATGTCGACAAGGGCGATGTCGGCTTTGGGCGCCAGCGCCAGCGCCTCGACTTGCGTACGCGCCAGGCCGGCAATCTCGAATCCGTTATCAAGAACGAGATTTTCGAGGTCGAACGCGATGATCGGTTCGTCCTCAACCACTAAAACTTTCATGTCTACTCCACCCTAACGATCGCTGCCGAAGTAGGCATCCTCAGGGACAGTTCAAGAGTTGATAACGTCTTGTTTATGTGCAACCTCTCGCCGGCTTCGAAAACGGGTGGACCGGCGGTCATCACCCGCCGCTTGGGGTGCCGGCGCCAAAGCACCGGCAATAGGGACTGCGGCGCCTCTGGCTCAACCCTTGTCGCGAGCGGCCGTGTATCGGTTGACCGGCATCGACAGGCCAAGATTTTCGCGCAGCGTCATGCCCTCGTATTCCTCACGGAACAAGCCACGTCGGCGCAATTCCGGCAGCACCAGCTCGGTAAAGTCGGTGAGGCTGGACGGCAGTGTCGGGAACATCAGGATGAAGCCATCCGCCGCGCGTGTCTCGAACCATTCCTCCATGAAGTCGGCAATCTGGGTCGGCGTTCCCGTGATACCGTTGCCAGTGTGTTTCTCGGCATAATGCCGTACCAGTTCGCCGACGGTGTGGCCCTTGTTGACGAAATCCACCAGTTCGTCGAACAGCGCCTTGGAGCCGCGCGGCGTAGCCGGCAGCCGGTCCATGGGGAAGGGCTGGTCGAGCGGCACGCCGGTGAGATCGGCCTCGAGAAATTCGGACAACATCAGGCGGCCGACATCGGGATGTAGCTTGTTGATCATGAAATCGACCTTGGCCTGCGCCTCGGCCATGGTCGCGCCGACGTTCAGGACCACTCCCGGCATGATTTTCAGGTCGTCCTCGCTGCGTCCATAGGCGGCCATGCGCCCCTTGACGTTCTTGTAGAAGGCGCGGCTACGGTCGATGTTGGAGGCAAGGCCGAACACCACCTCGGCGGTGCGGGCAGCGAGATCCATGCCGGCCTCGGAACCGCCGGCCTGTGCGATGACCGGGCGGCCCTGCGGCGAGCCGGCAATGTTGAGCGGCCCGCGAACCTGGAAATGCTGGCCCTTGTGGTCGAGCGTATGCAGCTTGTCCTTGTCGTAGTAGATGCCGCTTTCCCGGTCGCGCAACAGCGCATCCCGCTCGAAACTGTCCCATAGGCCAAACACCACATCGACGAACTCCGTGCCGCGCTCGTAGCGCACCTCATGCGGATCGAGCCCCTCGCGGTTGAAGTTATAACCGGTTTCGTTGTGGTCGGACGTCACGACGTTCCAGCAGGCGCGACCTTTCGACAACTGGTCGATGGAGGCGAAGATACGGGCGACGTTGTAGGGCTCGTAATAGCTGGTCGAAACCGTTCCCACCAGGCCGAGATGGGTGGTGGTGACAGCCAGCGCCGAAAGCAGCGATGTTGGCTCGAAGCGGTTCATCTTGGTCGGCTGGCGCGCCAGCGCATCCGCATCGCCGACAGCCGAGGCCGCGGAATCGGCCAGAAACATGAAATCGAACTTTGCCGCTTCCGAGAGCCTCGCGATGTTGAGAAAATGGCTGAACTCGTTCGCACCGTTGACATCGCTGTCGGGATGCAACCATGCCGCGGGATGAAATCCAAACGTATAGACAAATGTCCCGAGCTTCAGCTTGTCGTCACGCGCCATCGGTTCTGTTCCTTGCATGGTAAAGCCTGGCCTGCAGACCGCAGGGACCCAGATGCTATTGCCGCCCGCACCATTGAACAAGCCGCCAATCGCGCCCCACCCGCACTTTCTCCACACTTTCCCCCGGCAGGGCGAGAGAGCAGGGGAGGGGCGAGTGTGACGGGTCAGGAACGAGGGAGCGGGATGCAAATTGAGAAAGGCACTGGAAAATGAAGCGTATCCCAGCGCCCGAACCCAATGAAACATATATCCATAATTGCCGAACCCTCGAAGGTCCGACCTGGCATGGGATGCTCACCACTTCCCTCATTCCTGTGCTCGTCACAGGAATCCAGTCACGGCGCGTCTGCGCGGTGAGAGGACTCTCTGTTGGTGAAGGAAAGTGTCTGTCGCCCAAAGACTTGGGCGGCTGGATTCCTGTGACGGGCACAGGAATGAGGGAGGTCGGGGTGGCTCCTTGCGGTTTTATGATCTTTCTGACCTCACACGCACACACACTCTCTCAGTCTCTCGCACTCTCTCCTCTCCCGCTTCATTCCAATCACCTCTGCTCGCAGCACCTGATGGGGATAAACCGTTGGGATTTCCGTTTGGAAACAATGCCGGCATCATAATTTCATCCCCATGCTTTCGACCCGATCTATAATCATCCCGTTCCACCATCGGATACACCGGTCTGCGTTGCCGGCTAGGTGGGACCGGGTCTTGGAGGGGTTGCCGTCTACGCAGGCGACTTCTTCGAGGGTCCGCAGAAAGTGGATCCCTTCGGGCCCCTAGGCTCGGCGTGCCTGTGTGGCATAACTCCGGCAGCTTTTCCCCGAAAAGGGACCTGGGTCGGAAACAGAGGATCCGGAGTTGCGGATAAAAACTGTCGAACGGGGCACATCCGGTGTCACTTAACTAACAAATCATCAGGCACTCGGTGTGCCCCGGCCATCAGATTTCTCATGACACGGACCGGACAGGCCGCGTGAACGGGGAGGCGTGAAGGGCAGGGCGTGCCTTTGGCCATTATTTGGCGAGGATCAGGCTCAAACGCGCCGCTTTCTTCCAACCCGCTATCGGCCTCGATCGACGCCGTTCTCCGCTCCCGGTGCAATTATGTTGAAAGTTCGTAAGCCATCCTTAGTCTGACCATCCGAGTCGTTCGTTTCTGATCATCCAGGAGGTTTTCATGAAGTTGCTTTTGCCAGTTCTCTCGATTGCCGGATGCCTGATCGGCATACCCGCCTCTGCTGTCGATCTGCCAGCGGCGGCGCCGGCGGACCGCCCGCTGAAAGAGTTTGTGACCTCGGTCGAGAAAGATGGATCGATCACCTTCCGCTTGTATGCGCCGACGGCCAAATCTGTGTCTGTGGTGCTGGGGACCGGCGATCCCATGCCAATGCAGCGCAGCGACACCGGCGTGTGGACCATCCGAAGCGAACCGCAGAAGCCCAATCTCTATGAATACTACTTCAACGTCGACGGGTTCCGCAGCATCGATGCCGGCAGCAATGCGCCCAAACCGCAGCGGCAGGTCAATAGCAGCCTCATTCTGGTGCCCGGCAGCATTCTCGACACCCGCAATGTCGCCCACGGCGATCTCCGCCTTGTGACGCTGCATTCGAAAGCTCTCAAATCCGAGCGGCAGATGTATGTCTATACGCCGCCGGGCTACAGCGACGCCTCCAAGCGGCTCCCCGTGCTCTATCTTTATCACGGCTTCGGCGACACCGCCGCATCTTGGATTACCCAGGGCAGGGCGCCGCAGATCCTCGACAACCTCATGGCGGAAAACAAGATCCGGCCGATGATCGTCGTCATTCCGGACACGGAGACCGATGTGGACGAGGCCGTCGCCGAGAATTTCCCCGCCGCAGACCGCCGCAAGACATTCTATCCCGTCAATGCTGAGGCCGCAGACCGCGAGCTGATGGAAGACCTCATTCCCTATATGAAAAGCCATTACCGGGTTCGCAACGACGCCGACGGCCGGGCCGTGGCGGGGTTGTCGCAGGGCGGCTACCAGGCGCTCGTCTCCGGCCTTTCGCATCTCGGCACATTCGGCTGGGTGGCGACCTTCAGCGGCGTGTCGACCACGACTGTGCCTAACAAGGCCGTTGACGATGCCTTGAACGATGCTTCCAGGATCAACAGGAACCTGCGCAATTTCACAGTCACGGTCGGCACCAAGGATCAGGTGACCGGCAAGGACATCGCCGGCCTCAAAGCGACACTGGACAAGAACAAGGTCGTTTATGAATACCACGAATATCCGGGCCTGCAGCACGAGATGGACGTCTGGCGGCCGTCATTCGTGACATTCCTGGAGAAGCTGTTCAGGAAATAACGGCCTGCAGACTTTCGGACACGAATATCTAAATGGAGAGCATTGTCGGGCGGATGACGCAATGTTGAACGAGATACCTCGCTTTGCGGTGCGAGGAACAATGCAAATGTCTGCTGCGTAAAGATCGCATTCAGTCTTTTTTGCTAATCTGGCGTTAGTAATTGGCGCCGGCGCGGTCATTCGCCCGTCTCCATGGGCGATTGTCTTGCGTACGGGTTCTCATGCGTTCATTCATTTTGTCAGCAATCGTCTCGGCCTGCGTGCTTTTGTCCGGCTGCACATCGCGTTCGGCGCCTGAGCCAGCAGCCGCCGCTGTCCCCTCACAGGAGACGACGGGTTCGATCACCCGACCATCGGCTGTGGTGCCGCCGGCAAATGTCGGGCAGTCCGCGCCGAAGGTCATGGCCGCGCGCGGGCAGTCGAATTTGGCAGGGGCATTGCCCGAACCATTGGGCTTTGCCTCCCCTTCCGGCAACATCGGCCTGCCAGTGCCGGGCTCGCGGCCGGCACTCCAGGTGGCGATGGCTATGCCGGAGATGCCAACGGCCGCCCGTTCCGCCGGGCAGATCTACGGCCATCGGTTCAGGGATGCCAAGCCGATGAATTTCGGTCGATCCAACCCGCGCAAGCTCGAGGTCCACGGCGTCGACGTTTCGCGCTGGCAGGGCGATATCGACTGGGACCGGCTGCGCACGCAAGGAGCGAACTTCGCCTATATCAAGGCTACCGATGGCGGCGATCATCTCGACCCGATGTTCAAGACCAACTGGCGCAAGGCCAAGGAAGCCGGCGTGCGCCGCGGCGCCTACCACTTCTTCTACTGGTGCCGCACCGCCGGCGAGCAGGCCGACTGGTTCATCCGCAACGTACCCCGCGAGGCCAATGCGCTGCCGCCCGTCATCGATGTCGAATGGAACGGTCAATCGGCCTGCAAGCAGCGGATTTCACGGGCAAAAGTGCTCGAAAAGATCCAGGTCTTCGCCGAGAAGCTGGAGCGCCATTATGGCCGCCGGCCGATCATCTACACGGCGCCGGATTTCTACCGTGACAACCTGCAGGGCGAACTGCTGGATTATCCCTTCTGGCTGCGCTCCGTTGCCGCTCATCCGTCGGAACTCTATCCCGGGCGCAAATGGCTGTTCTGGCAATATTCCGGCTCCGGCCTGACGGACGGCGTGCGTGGCAAGATCGATCTCAACGTGTTCCACGGCAGCGGCGGCGAGTGGCAAAACTGGGTCGTGTCGCGCTGAGCACACCGTGTCGTCGGCAGGCTCAGAAGTCGGCGACCTTGCCCCAGACCGATTTGCTCAGCCGCGCGGGGTCGTAAGGCACCGGGTCTACCAGCGGCGGCGTTCCGGCAACGATGTCAGCCACCAGATGGCCGGCGCCCGGTCCAATGCCGAAGCCATGTCCGCTGAGGCCGGCCGCGAGGATCAGCCCGGGGAGGCTCGCAATTTCGCCGATGGCGGGAACCCCGTCCGGCGTGCTGTCGATATAGCCGGCCCAGGCGCTCTCCTGCCTGATATCCTTTAGTCCCGGCAGCAACTTTCGGGCCCGCCGCAGCGTCTCGTCGATCTGCGAGCGATCCGGCGTCGGATCGAGGACGCGATTTCTCTCCATCGGGGTCGGGGCATCGAGCCGCCATTTCGTGACGCTCTCGTGTCCCGATCGCCATCCCTCGGTCCCGCCCAGCGCCAGGCTGCGGCGGCGCTTGGCAAACATCGGCACGAACTCCCGGGCAAAGCGCATCTGTTGCGCCGTTGGATCGACACGCGCGCGGCCGCTGATGGCCAGCGTGTAACCGCCATTGCCCCGGCGCGTCACCGAAACCTCGGCAGTGTGAAGCGCATCGGGAATGCCTTCGGCGCCCGGTCCGACCGACAGGATAGACGACCGGACCGAGGCTTGCGGAAAGCGGATGCCGAGCTGGCGGCAGAAGGAGGAGGCCCAGGCGCCACCGGCCAGCACCACGGTCTTTGTTCGGATCGTGCCGGCCTCGGTGATCACGCCGCTGACGCGCCCGGCTTCGGTTTCAACGCCCCGCGCAGCACAGAGCTGGTGGACGGAGCCTCCGGCCGCAATGATACCGCGTGCGACGAACGGTGCGGCACGGGACGGGTCGGCGATGCCGTCGGTCGGCGAAAAGACGCCGCCTTTCCAGCGCTTGCCGGTTGCTTGTCCGCGCTGCGTGGCCTCATCCGCGGTCAGCACGTGCGTCGTGACCCCGACGGTTGCCGCAAAATCGCGCCAACGGGCCCAGCCGGCTATCTCGGCTTCGTTGTCGCTCAGATAAAGCAGCCCGCACCTGGTAAAGCCGACGTCCTCGCCGAGATCGCCGGCAAGCTTGTCCCACAGGGCGAGACTTTTCGTGGCCATCGGCAATTCGCGGGCATCTCGATTTTGCTGGCGGCACCATCCCCAGTTTCGGCTGGATTGCTCCGCACCGATGTAGCCCTTTTCAACAAGTGCGACGCGAAAGCCGCGACGGGCGAGATAATATGCCGAGAATACGCCGACGACGCCTCCGCCGATGACGACGACATCCGCTTCCGCAGGCAAATCCGGGGTTGTCTCGATCTTCAAAAGCGGCGCAGGCATGCGATTTCTCCAATGAAGACATAATTATAGCCAGAGGCTTGCGTTAGCGTTTGCCGCAGAGCATGGCCAATCAGCATTTCATGGCGAGACTGCCGTCCCTGGAAGATTATTCTGCTTAACTTGTAAATTGCGCGATCTGGAGGGCGAGAGCGGCCTTGCCTGGCTTGATGCATTTTTCATTCCGCATAATATGCTGCGGCAAGCGCGGTGAATGAGCACCGGACGGCATGGAGCGCTGATGAAACTCGACCGGATCGACATCAAGATTCTCTCCGAACTGCAGAAGAACGGCCGCATCACCAATGTGGAGCTGGCGGATCTGGTCAACCTGTCGCCCAGTCCCTGCCTGATGCGGGTCAAGAAGCTGCAGGCGGAAGGCTATATCGTCAGCTATTCGGCGCAGATCAACGTTGCCAAGCTCGGCCAGACCCTAACCGTTTTCACGGAAGTGACTTTGAAGAACCACCGGCAGATCGATTTCGCCCGGTTTCTGGCGGCGATCGAGAAGGTCGATTCCGTCATCGAGTGCCATCTGGTATCGGGGGGATACGATTATCTCATCAAGTTCGTCACCGGCAGCATCACCGAATACCAGACGATCATGGAACGCCTCATCGATATGGATATCGGCATCGACAAATATTTCAGCTTCGTCGTGCTGAAATCGCCGATCACCCGGTCGCATATGCCTCTGACCAGCCTTTTCCCGATGTAACCCTCAGCGCTTTGCAAAGGCCGCAACAAGTTCAGGGTCCCGCTCGAGGCTGTCTAGCCAGGTGGGATCGAGCTTCGGCACTGAGGAATAGAGGAGCCGCGAATAGGGATGTCCGTCGGGATTGCCGAACTCGGACGGGGCCATCTGTTCGATCTTTTCGCCGGCATACATCACCGCGATCTCGTCGCAGATCGCCTGCACGACCGACAGATCGTGGCTGATGAAGATATAGGAAAGCCCGAGCTCGGTCTGAAGCTCTTTCAGCAGATCGATGATCGCCGCAGCCACGACCGTGTCGAGGGCCGAGGTGATCTCGTCGCAAAGGATGAGTTTTGGCTCGGCAGCAAGCGCTCGTGCCAGATTGATGCGCTGTTTCTGCCCGCCCGACAACTCGGCAGGACGCCGGTATTTCACGCCGCGCGGCAGATGCACCATGTCGAGCAGCTGATCGACGCGGGCCTGCCGCTGGCCCTTCGCCATGCCGTGATAGAAGGCAAGCGGTCGCTCCAGAATGTCCGAAATGGATTTGGATGGGTTGAGCGCGGTGTCTGCAAACTGGAAGACGATCTGCAGCTTGCGCAATTCGTCGCGACGGCGGTTCGCAGCGCTGAGCGCCAGTTCCTTGCCGTCGAAAATGATATGGCCGGACGCCGGCGCCAGGATGCCGGCAATTGCCCGGGCCAGTGTCGACTTTCCGCAGCCGGATTCCCCAACGATGCCGAGGTTCTGGCCGTAATCGAGTTTCAGGCTGACGGATTTCACCGCCAGCGCCAGCGGCAATCCATTCGACTGGATCGGGCCGTAGCCGGCAGACAACGCATCCACTTCGAGCAGCGGCTGTCGCGCGGCCTGCTCTACAGGGGCAGGAGGGATCCGCAGGGTCGGCTTGAAGGCTGCCACGAGTTGGCGAGTGTAGGGGTGCTGCGGCGATGCCAGGATTTGCGCCGTTTTGCCGATTTCCTGGATTTCCCCTTCCTTCAGAACGACGATGCGATCGGCGATCTGGGCAACGACGGCGAGGTCGTGGGACACATAGACGCCGGCAAGGCCGCCCTTTTTCATCACCGACTTGAAGGCCCTGAGCACATCGATCTGTGTCGTCACATCGAGCGCCGTCGTGGGTTCGTCGAAGATCACCAGCTTCGGATTGCCGATCAGCGCCATCGCGGCCGAGAGCCGCTGCAACTGGCCGCCGGAGACCTGGTGCGGATAGCGCGCGCCGATGGTCTCGGCTTCCGGCAGGGCCAGCGCCTTGAACAGTTCGACCGCCCGCGAGCGGGCCTGGTCGATTGGCATCAGCTTGTGGATGCGCACGACCTCGATCACCTGATCCATGATCGTCTGGGCCGGATTGAAGGCTGCGGCAGCACTTTGCGGCACGTATGCGACTTCCGTGCCACGCAGGCTGGCGAGGCGCTTTTCGGGCAGGGAGGCCATGTCTTGGCCGGACAATATGACCGAACCGCCGCTGATGCGACAGCCCGGACGCGTATGGCCCATCATCGTCAGAGCAATGGTCGTCTTGCCCGAGCCGCTTTCGCCGATCAGCGCGACGATCTCGCCCTCGGCAATATCGAAACTGACACCGCGGATGATCGCCACGGTACGGTTGGCATCGGTCTTTGCTTCGACCTCGAGATTGCGGACTTCGACGAGGTTTGCCATCACATGCTCCGGTCTCTGATTTTATGCGGCAGGTTGTCGATCAGAAGATTGACGCTGATGGTGAGGCTGGCGATGGCGATCGACGGGAAGATCACCGCAGGGGCTGCAAAAGGCAGACCGCCGATGTTTTCGCGCACAAGAGCGCCCCAGTCGGCGTTCGGCGGCTGAACGCCGAGGCCGAGGAAGGACAGGCCGGAAAGCAGCAGGACAATGAACACGAAGCGCAGGCCGAGATCGGCAAGCACGGGACCGAGGATGTTCGGCAGGATTTCCGAGCCGATCAGGTAGATGGTCTTCTCGCCCCGGGCCCGAGCGACAGTGACATAGTCCATCGTATTGATGTTGACGGCGAGCGCCCGGCTGAAGCGATAGGCGCCCGGCGTGTAGATCACGGCCAGGGTGACAATGAGCACCGGTATGGAGGAGCCGACAGCGGCAACGACGACGAGCCCGAAAAGCTTGCTCGGAATAGAGCTCAAGGCGTCGAGAAGCCGGGAGAGGCACGTGTCGAACCATCCTCCGGCAACGGCGGCACTCATGCCGAGCGCAACGCCGGTGAAACATGCGACAGCCACGGCGGCAAGCGATATGCCCACAGTGTAGCGCGCGCCCATCAGGATACGCGACAGGATGTCTCGGCCGAGATAATCAGTGCCGAGCAGAAATTTTGCCGAGATCGGTCCGAAGTAGTCGTAGTCGACGATATCGCCGATCGAATAGGGGATCAGCAGGGGCGCAAAAATAGCGACCAGTGCCCAGGCGAGGATGATGGTCAGCCCGAGGATGCCGACGATGTTGAATCGGTAGCCGAAACGTGCCGGGGATACGGAGAAATTTGCCATGGTCAGCGCAGCCTCGGGTTGGACATGATGGCGATGATGTCGGCAATCGTGATCAGGATCAGGTAACCGAAACAGAAGATCATCGAACAGGTCTGGATGAGCGGGAGGTCGCGCGTCGCCACTGCATCCACCATCATTTTGGCAATGCCGGGATAGTTGAAGATCGTCTCGACGATGATGACGCCGCCGAGCAGGTAGGAAAGCGACAGCGCGACGGCATTGACGATTGGTCCAAGCGCGTTGGGAAGCGCATGCTTCAATACGATCCGCGTTCGCGATGCTCCCTTCAGAAGCGCCATTTCGATGTAGGGCGTTCCCAGCGTTTCGATCACCGCTGCCCGCGTCATGCGGATCATCTGCGCCGATATGACGAAGCTCAGCGTGATCACCGGCATGGCAAAGACCCGCAGAAGCTCGCCGAAGCTGTGGACCTCGTTGGCGAAGGAGAGCGCCGGAAGCCACTTCAGATAGACCGCGAAGACGAGTACGGCTGATGTCGCGACCATGAATTCGGGCACGGAGATCACCGCGATGGTCACCGTGGTGACGATCCGGTCGAAGATCGAGCCTCGTGCAATCGCCGAGGTTATGCCGAGTGTCAGGGCCAGCGGCACGGAGAACAGGGCGGTAGCAGTCGCCAGTTTCAGCGTGCTCAGGAAGCGCGGGCCGATCAGCTTTGCGATGGGCATGTTGTTGGCATAGGAGATGCCGAGATCGCCGGTGACGAAACCGCCGAGCCAGTGGATAAACCGGTAGAAGGCAGGGTCGTCGAGATGCATCGCGGTCCGCAGACCCGCCACGGCTTCCGGTGTCGCTGCCTGACCGAGAAGGATCTGGGCGACATCGCCCGGCAGCATCTCGGTTGCGAAAAACACGGTGAAGGACACGATCAGCAAGGTGACGACAGCCACGAGCAATCGGTTGATCACCAACACGAGGACGTGGAGGTTCATGGGCGCTCCGCAGGGGGACGGTGCTTTCAAAGCACTGTAGCATGGAGGGAGGCCGGAGACACGATGGATCTCCGGCCGGCTTCATGGCGGTGCTAGGCCTCGAGCCAGACATACTCCGCGAACGCATATCCCATCATGCCGCCGAGCGGGTTGGATTCCAGCCCCTTGAGCTTGGAGGAAATGGCGTCGACATTGGAGATGAAGGCGGGGATGGCGGTGCCGGCTTCTTCCGCGATCATCACCTGCAACGCATTGTATATTTCCTTGCGCTTGGCCTGGTCCAGCATGCCGCGTGCTTCGATCATCATCTTGTCGAACTTGGGCGACTTGTACTGGCTCTCGTTCCAAGGGGCGTCGGAGGAATAGAGGAGCGAGAACAGGATATCCGGCGTCGGGCGTGGATTGATGTTGCCGAAGTGGATCGGCGCCTTCAGCCAATAGTTCGACCAATAGCCATCAGAGGGAACGCGCTGCACGTCGAGCTTCATGCCGATCTCGGCGCCGGCTGCCTGGGCGACCATGGCCATGTCGATCGACGAGGTAGCCGCATCCGACGCAACGACGGGGATCGATTGGCCCAGCACGCCGGCCTTCTGGAAGTGGAACTTGGCCTTTTCGGGGTCGAAGGCTTTCGGCTTCAGATCGGCATTGTAGTAGATGCTGGCCGGGGAAATCGGCTGGTCGTTGCCGATCTCGGCCAGGCCGCGCAGCACGGATTTCTGGATCTGCTCCCGGTTGAGCAGGTACTTCATGCCGGTGACGAAGTCGGCCTTGTTGCCCGGGTTCATGTCGAGGCGCATGTTGAGGTTGGTGTAGTTGCCCGATGTCGTCTTGGAGATGGCGACGGAGGGCTGGGTTTCGAGCAGGCGCATGGAGCGCGGATTGATCGAGGCTGCGAGCTGGATGTCGCCGGAAATCAGCGCATTGACGCGGGCGCTATCGTCGGAGATGGCGAAGAACTCGAAGCTGTCGAGGTGCGGACCGCCCTGCTTCCAGTAGTTCTTGTTCTTGCTGGCTAGCGAGCGCACGCCGGGCTCGAACACTTCGCAAACAAACGCGCCGGTGCCGTTTGCCTTGGAGAAATCGGTCGTCCCGTCGGCCAGGATCATGAAGTGATGCATGGCGAGAATGGTCGGCAGGTCGGCATTTGGGCTGGCGAGCGTGATCTCGACGGTGAGGTCGTCGACGGCCTTGAAACCGGTCATCTGCTTGGCGATCGAATTGACCTTCGATCCGACGGCCGGGTCGAGATGGCGCTTCAGCGAGTAGACGACGTCGGCGGCCTTCAGCGTCTTGCCGTCGTGGAACGTGACGCCCTTGCGCAGCTTGACGGTCCAGACCTTGGCGTCCGAGCTTTCGACGCTTTGGGCAAGTTCCATCTGCGTTACGCCGGCCTTGTCGAGGAACGTCAGCCGGTTGTAGAAGGCGCAGCAACGGACATAGTCGGTCGACAGCGAGGCCTTGGCCGGGTCGAGCGTATCTGCCGTCGAGGCCGACCAGCCGGCTGCCTTCAGCGATCCGCCGGAAACAGACATGGCGGCAATTGCGCTATTGGCGCGGCCGAGGATCAGGCTGCCGGCAGTGGCGGCAAGGCCTCCGGCCATCATCATCTTCAGAAGATCGCGGCGGCTTGCACCACGGCGAATGGCGTTCTCGACCATGGCATCGTCGGAAGACGTCCAGTTGAAGAATTTATTGTCAGACATGCGCATTCCCCTTTTATTGATTGTGTGAAGGCATTGCCGTGTCCGTCCGGGGCTCGTTGAGGCCTCAGGCGGCGTTCGTCTGTTCCACGGCATCCGCAAGCGCTGCCATGGAGGTAAAGTGGAAATCCGGCTTGGTGAAGGCTGCCGGTTCGATCGTACCGCCATAGCCCTTCTGGGCATGGCGACGCTCGATCCAGCAGTTTTTTATGCCAAGCTGCCTGGAGATCCCGATATCGTGGTACTGGCTCTGGGCGACATGCAGGATATCGGCGCGGGAGCTGCCTTCTGAAGCCACGAAGGCGAGGACATGCTCGAAAAATGCCGGGTCCGGCTTTTCCGTGCCGGTGTCGTCGGCGGTAAAACCTTGGTAGAACGGATTGCCGAGTTCCTGCGAAAAGCAGTCGAACGCCCAGCGTTGGGCATTTGTCATAGCGATGAGCTTGAAGCGCTTGGCGAGGCGGGCCATTGCATCGGCGCTGTCGGGAAATGCCGTCCACGTCTTTGCGGAGTCACGCAGCCGCTCACCGAACCGGGCATCGGTAGGAAGTCCGAGGGCGGGCGCGATTGCCATGTAGACGCGAACGAGATCGTCCGGGAAAAGTCCGACATCCGGCATGTAGCGGGCGTTGCGATAGAGGCTGAGCGCTGCTTCGCCATCCACGGACGTTCCGTTTTCCGCAGCGATTTCCTTCAGGCAGCCGACCAGTCCGCCTTCGAAATCGATCAACGTGCCGACCACGTCGAAGGTGAGATATTTGAAGTTTTCAAATGTCTTTTCCAAGCCCTAGTCCTTTCTCGGTGGACCCAAGGTCCTCCTCTGCAACAGAGTGACAGAACGATATGCTGTGAGCGTTTCAGGCGGTACGAACATGCTTGAAACTGCCTGATCGCTTTGTTTGCGGGTTTTGGCTGCTTTCTGAAGGGCAGTGTCTCAGTTAACGGACACCGAATGCGCTTAAAGACGGAAGTGCCACGGCAGAAAATTCCGAATATTCATCCGGCGCGGTATTTCGGCCCGCATGATTTCTCGCTCATGGGGAACCGATGATCTCATGCCATGGCGGCGCGGATATCCGGATCTTCCAGTGTTTGGTCCAACGTCTTGCGGGTACGCTCGACGATGGCGTCGATTTCGGCCTCCGTGCAGCAGAGCGGCGGCGCATAGCCGAGAATGCCGTTGCCGAAGGCGCGCACGACCAGCCCGTTGTCCCAGGCGCGGTCGAAGATGCGGCGCGACGGGTCCGATGCTGCCGGCAGCGGGGTCTTGCGCTCCTTGTCGGTGACGAGTTCGAGCGCCGCCAGCATTCCGCGACCGCGGACCTCGCCGACCAACGGATGGCTGGCAAGGCCGTGCAGGCCCTCCATCAGGCGGGCACCGGCCTTGCGGCCGTTGTCCAGCAACCCGCCCTCATAGAGACGCAAGACTTCGAGGCCGACGGCGGCGCTGACCGGATGGGCGGAATAGGTATAGCCATGTCCGACTGCAGCGCTGCCGGCACCGTCGGCGATGGTCTGGTAGATCTTGTCGGTCATGAATACGGCGCCCATCGGCACGTAGCCTGAGGTCAGGCCCTTGGCGACGGTCATGAAATCCGGAACGATGTCTTCCTCGCTGCAGGCAAACAGCGGTCCGGTGCGGCCGAAACCGGTGATGACTTCGTCGGCGATGAACAGGATGTCGAGTTCGGTGCAGAGATCGCGCATCGCCTTGATCCAGCCTTTCGGCGGCACGATGACGCCTCCGGACCCTTGGATCGGCTCGACATAGAATGCAGCGACGCGGTCCGCGCCGAGAGCCTCGACCTTGGCACGCAGCGCAGCAGTCGACGCGGCAATGATCGCAGCATCGTCGCTGCCGACCGGGTTGCGATAGGCGTAATGCGACGGGATTTTATGCTGCCAGTCGAACGGGATGCCGAAGCCGGCATGAAACACCGGCAGGGCCGTCAGCCCGGCGCCGACAGTCGATGAACCGTGGTAGCCCTGCTCGACGGAGATGAACTGGTCTTTCGCGGGCGTGCCCTTGGCATGGTAATAATAGCGGATGAAACGCACCGTGCTGTCGACGGCATCGGATCCGCCGAGCGTGAAGTAGACATGGTTGAGATCGCCGGGCGTCCGATCGGCAAGTTCGGCGGCAAGGCGGATGGCGGGCTCGGAACCGAGGCTGAAATAGCCGGTGGCGTAGGGCAGTTCGCGCATCTGTTTTGCGGCAGCCTCGACGATGCTTTCCTGGCCGTAGCCGGCATTGACGCACCAGAGCCCGGCAAAACCATCGATAAGCTGATGGCCAGAGGCATCCGTGACCGTCGCACCCTTGCCGGATTTCAGAACCCGCACGCCGATTTTCTCGTGGGTCCTGTAGGACGCGACCGGATGGACGAGGTGGGCGCGGTCGAGTTCGATGAGAGAGTTGCTCAGCATGGTCGTCTCCTGATTTAGCCAAGCGCCTGGCTTGCAAGGGCAAAGGTTTGAAACGCGGATGTCCCGGTGGAAGGCTTGGCGTTGCGCCGCATGGCGATGCCGCCGCCGACATTGGCAAGGCCCTGCGCCTCCAGCCACGCTGCCAGGCCGCAGGCCTCGGTGGTGTCGACCCGGACGAATTTCCCGTGGCGGGATTCGATGAGAGTGGCGATGAGGGCCTTGGCCTCGTCAGCATGTGCGGCCACCACGGGACCGATGACCTCGCCGTGACCGAACGCGCGCAGGGCGGCAAAGGCGGTGATCTTGCCGGCGGGACGCAGGACGGCGATCCGGCCGGCCTGGTGCAGCGCCTTGATAAGGTCGAAGCGTTCGAGGCCGGAGGCCGACCGGTCCAGCGCTGCGCAATCGGCAAGGTCTTCGACACTTGCCCATTCGAGGCTGGCTTCACCTTTCGCAGCACTTAGGGTGCCCTGATGCTGGAGGATACGGCCGGTCTCCTTGAAGCCGAGCTTGCTATAGAGCGGCAGGCCTTCCTGGGTTGCGTTCAGGCGGCACTCGCGATCTCCACATTCGGCGAGCGCCATATCCATCAGCCGCCGTCCGATGCCACGGCCGCGCATCGCCTCGTCAACGATCACCATGTTGATGGCGGCCGCAGTCCCGTAGGGGGTCACGAAGGTGGTGCCGACCACGCGTCCGTTCTCGATGGCCACGAAGCCGACACTAAGGGAAAGCACCATCGCCCAGTCCTGCAGGCGGTGCGGCCAGCCGGCCTGACGCGAGAGCGTCAGCGCGCCTTCGAGATGGTCGGCGGAAAACTTCACGATGTCGATGTGGCTGGGGTCGATCTGGTCTGGCGGCATTCTCTTGTTCCGGATAATCCTGTCCTGTCTTCATTGATAGCGCCGGCGTGCAGGTAGAACCTCCTGACCATGGGGTTGGCGGCAACATGTTTGCATCGTCTTTCCGGAGGGGCGCCGCATCTTATGCCGTGGGTCGAGCCGCGCCAGGCGACAGAGACGACCGGCCGGGACAGCCGGCACAACTCTCTGCCAAACGGCTATTGAGATACGCAACAATCTGCTTTCAGTCACAGCAATTGCGGTCAACGACATACCCGGGCCGCGACTATGATCGGGTCAACAAGGCGCCCGGCACTGACGCCAATATCCCGTTACCAGCCCAGAACCAGTAAGGAATTTGAGAGCGATGTCACAGTTTCGGCCCAAATACATCACCTTCGACTGCTACGGAACGCTGACCCACTTCCAGATGGCGGAGGCGGCCGAGAAGATCTATGGCGGCCAACTCGAAGCCGTCGCCATGAAGCAGTTCATCAAGAATTTCGCCGCCTATCGCCTCGACGAGATCCTCGGGGACTGGAAGCCCTACAACGAAGTCATCCACAATGCCGTCGAGCGCACCTGCAAGAGGAACGGCGTCGCCTTCAACGATGCGGATGCGCGCTCGATCTACGAGACGGTGCCGAGCTGGGGCCCGCATGCCGACGTGCCGGCTGGCCTCGCCAAGGTCGCCAAGGAAATTCCGCTGGTCATCCTGTCGAACGCCATGAATGAGCAGATCATGTCGAACGTCGAAAAGCTCGGCGCGCCATTCCATGCGGTCTACACCGCGCAGCAGGCCAATGCCTACAAGCCGCGCTTCCAGGCATTCGAATACATGTTCGACATGCTCGGCTGCGGTCCGGAAGATATCCTGCATTGCTCGTCGTCGTTTCGCTACGATCTGATGTCGGCCCACGATCTCGGCATCAAGAACAAGGTCTGGGTCAACCGTGGCCACGAGCCGGCTAATCCTTACTATGAATATACCGAGATCAAGGACATTTCGGGCCTGCCCGGCGTCGTCGGGCTCTGACGGGGATGGCGATGCAGTTCAAGTCCTACTGGCACGACACCGCGCCTGCTTTCGCGGCGGCTGACAAAGGCCCGGTCGAAGGACATTACGATGTGGCTGTGATCGGCGGCGGTTTCGGCGGCCTGTCGGCAGCCCGGCACCTGGCTAAGTCAGGGGTCAAGGTCGTCGTCCTCGAGGCGGCCCATGTCGGCGCGGGCGCATCCGGTCGCAACGGTGGACACCTCAACAACGGCATCGCCCACGGTTTTGCCTCTGCCCGAAAGGAACTCGGGCCGGAACGGGCGAAAACGCTCTACCGCGCCTTCGACGCCTCCATCGATACCATTGAGCACATCGTTACGGAGGAGGGCATCGACTGCAATTTTCGCCGTGCCGGCAAGCTGAAGCTCGCCTCGAAGCCGGAGCATTTCAAATCGATCGCCGCCAATTTCGAGCTCGTCAATCGGGACGTCGATCCCGACACGGCCCTGTTGACGGCGACTGACCTGCGGGACGAGATCGGCTCGAATGCTTTCCACGGCGCCATGCTGTCGAAAAAGAGCGCCATGATGCACATGGGCCGCTACGTCGCGGGGCTTGCCGACGCCGCCGTGCGCCATGGCGCGGTGATCTTCGAGAATGCCGCCGTGACGGACCGCAAGGTGGCAGGCGCCAGGCATACGCTGACCACAGCGCGTGGCAGCGTCACCGCAGATGCAGTCTTCGTGGCAACGGGTGCCTATACCTCCGGTCCATTCGGTTATTTCCGGCGCCGCATCGTCTCGGTCGGAAGCTTCCTGCTGGCCACCCGGCCGCTGACCGACGCTGAGGTCGCCGACGTCATGCCGGGCAACCGCACCTGCGTCACTTCGCTCAACATCGGCAACTACTTCCGCCTGTCGCCGGACCAGCGACTGATCTTCGGCGGCCGTGCCCGGTTTTCGGCGTCGTCGGATCAACGCTCGGACGACAAGAGCGGCGCCATCCTGAAGGCGAGCCTGCGCCAGATCTTTCCGCAGCTGGGTCAGGTCGAGATCGATTATTGCTGGGGTGGCCTCGTCGACATGACCAAGGATCGCTTCCCACGCGCCGGCTTTGCCGACGGTGTCTGGTATGCGATGGGCTATTCCGGCCACGGAGCGCAGATGGCAAGCCACATGGGGATCGTCATCGCCGACGCGATCATGGGAAAAGCGGACCGCAACCCGGTCTCCGGTCTGGAATGGCCCGCCATCGCCGGTCATTTCGGCAAGCCATGGTTCCTGCCGATGGTCGGGCTCTACTACAAGACGCTCGACCGGTTCCAGTAGACGAAAGATCTCACGAACAGGGGCGGAGAGTGATCTCCGCCCCTGTTCGCGTCCGTGTCAGCCAAGTCCACCGATGTGGAAGCTCTTCATTTCCAGATATTCCTCGATCCCGCATTGTCCGCCCTCGCGGCCGATGCCGGATTGCTTGACGCCGCCGAAGGGTGCGACCTCCATCGAGACGGAGCCGGTGTTGAGGCCGACCATCCCGAATTCCAGCGCCTCTGCCACCCGCCATGAGCGTCGCAGGCTCTCGGTGTAGAAATAGGATGCCAGGCCGAACGGGGTGGCGTTGGCGATTTCGATCGCTTCCTCCTCGGTCTCGAACCGGAACAGCGGAGCGACCGGGCCGAATGTCTCTTCGTTCGCCAGCAGCATGTCCGTTGTGGCACCGCCAAGCACGACCGGGACGGCATATTGCCTGCCCTCGGGCATCGCGGGACGATCCGAGAGGATGTGGGCTCCCTTGGCAAGTGCATCCTCGATATGGCGGTCGATCTTGTCGATGGCCGCCGCGTTGATCATCGGTCCGATATCCACGGGTTCGCCGGCCCCGGGGCCGACCTTCATCACGGAGACCCGGGCCGCCAGCTTTTCGGCAAACGTATCATAGACGCCGGATTGCACGAGAATGCGGTTGGAGCAGACGCAGGTCTGACCGCCGTTGCGGAACTTGGACGCCAGCGCGCCTTCGATGGCCAGATCGATATCGGCATCGTCGAAGACGATGAACGGCGCGTTGCCGCCGAGTTCCAGGCTGAGGCGCTTGATGCTGTCGGCGGCGCCCCGCATTAGCAGCGAGCCGACGCGGGTCGATCCGGTGAAGGATATCTTGCGCACGATCTCGTTCGCCATCATCTCATTGCCGATCTCGGCCGGCATGCCCGTGACAATATTGATGACACCTGCCGGGATTCCGGCACGCTCGGCAAGCACGCCAAGGGCCAGCGCGGAAAACGGCGTGAATTCCGAAGGCTTGACGACCACGGTGCAGCCGGCCGCAAGCGCCGGAGCGACCTTGCGGGTGATCATGGCGTTCGGGAAATTCCACGGCGTGATGATGGCGCAGACGCCGACGGCTTCCTTCAGCACGATGATCCGGCGATCTGCAGTCGGCGACGGAACGGTTGTCCCGCCGACGCGGCGGGCTTCCTCGGCAAACCACTTGACGAAGGATGCGCCATAGCGGATTTCGCCCAGCGCTTCCGCCAGCGGCTTGCCCTGCTCCAGGGTCAGGATCATGGCGAGATCCTGCTCGTTTTCGAGGATCAGGCGGCGCCAGGCTTCCAAGAGCGCTGCCCGCGCCGCATGGGTCTTCGCCTTCCAGGGGGCGAAGGCTGCCCGCGCTGCCGCGATCGCCTCGCGTGTTTCATCACCACTGACATCGGGAACGTGCCCGATAGTGCCTTGCGTCGCCGGATTGGTGACCGGCACCGACGAACCGGAGGCAGCGTTGCGCCAGATGCCGTCGATGACGCATTGCTGCCGGAAGAGGCTGTTGTCCTTCAGAGTGTCCATTGTAGCGTTCCTTCTCGTCAGCCCAGTGCCGAAAGCACAGCGGCAGTTATCGCATCGGTCTTGTCGCGGCCCGGCCTTGTGCCGATGCCGCTTGCGGTCGCAGTCTCGATAGCCTTGATGATCCCGGCTGCCGCAGCGGTCTCGCCGAGATGCTCCAGCATCATTGCCGCCGACCAGATGGTGGCAATCGGGTTGGCGATGCCGAGATGGGCGATATCGGGCGCCGATCCATGCACCGGCTCGAACATCGATGGCGCGGTGCGATCGGGATTGATGTTGGCGGAGGCTGCAAAGCCGAGGCCGCCCTGGATGGCGGCGCCGAGATCGGTCAGGATATCGCCGAACAGGTTGGACGCAACGACGACGTCGAGACTTTCCGGCGCCATCACCATGCGCGCCGCCATCGCGTCGATGTGATAGTTTTTCACCTCGACATCCGGATACTCGGCGGACAGTTGCGCAGTCACTTCGTCCCAGAACACCATCGAGTATTTCTGCGCATTCGACTTGGTGACGGAGGCCAGCATCTTGCGGCGCAGGCGCGCCTGCTCGAAGCCGAAGCGCAGGATGCGCTCCACACCCTTGCGGGTGAAGATCGACGTTTCGACGGCGACTTCATCCGGCGTGCCGACATGCACGCGGCCGCCGGCACCGGAATATTCGCCCTCGGTGTTTTCGCGGATGCAGAGGATATCGAAGCCCGTCGACTTCAACGGACCCTCGACGCCCGGCAGAAGACGATGCGGACGGATGTTGGCATATTGCACGAAGGCTTTTCGGATCGGCAGCAGCAGGCCGTGCAGCGATACGGAATCGGGCACCTCCGCCGGCCAGCCGACGGCACCCAGCAGGATGGCATCGTGTCTGCGAAGTATCTCGATACCATCAGCCGGCATCATCGCGCCGGTTTCCTTGTAAAAGGCGCAGGACCAGGGGAAGGTCGTGCCCTCCAGCTTGAAGCCCGCCCGCCTCGAGGCTGCCTCCAGTACCTGCCAGGCGGCGTCGATCACGGGAGCGCCGATGCCGTCGCCGGGGATCAGGGCAATGGAATAGGTCTTCATGGATTTTTCCTTTAGAGGTCGATCAGGACGCTTTTGGATTTCCGATTGGCGAGGTAAGCGTCGCGGCCGAGGTCCTTGCCGATGCCGGAGCTTTTGTAGCCGCCTGTCGGAAGGATGTGGTCGCGCGACCGCCCGTAGCGATTGACCCAGATCGTACCGGCCTGCAGCCGCTTCGTCACCCGGATCGCCCGTGACAGATCGGTCGTGAAAACGCCGGCCGCAAGCCCATAGGTCGGGTGATCGGCCAGCGCCAAGGCCTCTTCCTCCTCAACGAATGTCTGGATCGTCAGCACCGGGCCGAAGATCTCCTCGGTCACGGCAGGGGAGGACGGGGTGACGCCGGCAATCAGTGTCGGAGCATAGAAATATCCGTCGCGCTCGAGCATCTTGCCGCCACGCAGGCATTCGGCACCCTCGGCAACCGATGCCCGGACGATGCCGTCAATGCGGCCGATCTGGCGCTTCGAAATGATCGGCGAATATTGCGTCTTTTCGTCCCATGTCGGGCCCGGGGTAATGTCATCCATGGCTGATGTCAGCGCATCGACCAGCTGCGCAGCCACCGACTGGTGGACGATCAGCCGCGATCCGGCGACGCAGGCCTGCCCGGCATTCGACAGTATGCCCTGCGCGACGGCCTTTGCGGTGCGGGCAATGTCGGCATCGGCAAAGACCAGCTGCGGGCTCTTGCCACCGAGCTCGAGCGTCATCGGCTTGATGCCCGTTCGAGCGATGTTGGCCATGATGGCACTTCCGGCCGCTGTCGAGCCGGTGAAGCTGATCTTGCCGATCTCGGGGTGGCCGGTGATCGCAGTCCCGGTCGTCGCGCCATCGCCGAGCACGATGTTGATAAGGCCAGCGGGCAGGCCGGCGCGCACCGAGAGCTCGGCAAGATAGAGTGTCGAAAACGGTGTGAGTTCCGAGGGTTTCAGCACCACCGCATTGCCTGCAGCCAGCGCCGGCCCGAGTTTCCAAGCGGCCATCGACAGGGGAAAGTTCCACGGGGTGATCGCGCCGACCACGCCATAGGCTTCGGACATGATCATGCCGAGGCTGCCTTTGCTAGTCGGCACGAGATCGCTGCCCTCCTTGTCGGCAAACTCGGCAAAGAAGCGGATCTGTTCGGCGCTGATGGCGATATCGCCCTCAATGAGGTGGCCGATGGGACGCGTCGAGGCGACGGCTTCGAGCCTTGCAAGTGTTTCCGCCTCGGCCTCGATCAGGTCGGCCCAGCGATGCATCATCCGCGTGCGTTCGCGCGGCCTCACATCCGCCCAGCCGCTTTCCTTCAAGGCGCGTTTTGCGGCCTGAACGGCCTCGTCGACAAGATCAGCCCCGGCTATGGGGCAATCGGCGAATGCGGCGCCGTCGGAGGGGCGATGCATGGCAATTTCACCCTTGGCCGCGATCATCCGCCCGCCGATGAAATGTCCATTGGGAAGCTGCACGGTATCGGGATTGAAGCTCAGCGACATGGCATTTCCTCTAAGCGTTGGCAGACCACCGAAACTAGCGGTCATTGCCGCGCAGTTTGCATCGACTGTGGCCCGGGAGGCGATGGATTCTCCCGTTTGCCGGTGCATTCGCAGCGCATTCTTCGGCGGCTTTGATCGCGGCGATATCGTGCCGCGATCGTTGCCCACTGGCGAGTGATGCTGTCCCGCAGGCGAAAGTTCAGTTGACGGTGACGTAGATCTTGCGGACGGTCTCGATCGTGCGCCAGATGCCGACGAAGCCAGGCTTCATGACAAAACTGTCGCCGGCGCGATAGGTATAGGTCTCGCCGTCCTTCTCGACAATTTCAACAACGCCGGTGATGAGGTGGCAGAACTCGTAGGTCGTCCCCTTGATCGAATGCGTCTCGCCGGGGGTCGCTTCCCATACGCCGGTCAGCACGCTGTCGTCGCGCGAGGCGTCCTGCGGCCAGGTCTTGAAAGACGGATCGCCGGAGATCAGGCGCTCGGCCGTCGGCTTCGATTCGCGCGGAGCCGTGGTCGGGTTGGTGTCAATAAGCTTGAGAAGGGACATGTGTTTTCTTTCCTTTGGGTTTCAGTAGCCACGCTTGCGGTCGACGAGGCCGATCGGGTCCCGCCCGGCCTCGTGACGGCGGATGTTGGCGATGACGGCCTTGGCGGCAGTCTCGGGTTGGGTGACGCTGGCGATATGCGGCGTCAGGATGATCTTTGGGTGTTGCCAGAGGGGATCGCTGGCGGGGAGGGGTTCAGGATCGGTAACGTCGAGCACCGCACCGGAAAGGTGCCCGCTGTCCAGCGCGTCGATCAATGCCTGTTGATCGAGTTGCGGTCCGCGACCCGCATGGATCAGCGATGCGCCGGCCGGCAGCTTCGAAAAGAGGTCCTTATCGAGCAAGCCCCGGGTCTCCGGCGTCAGCGGCAGGAGGCAGATCAGGATGTCGGTGCGCGCCAGAAATGCATCGAGCTGGTCTTCGCCGTGGAAGCACGCGACGCCTTCGATCTCACGAGGCGAGCGGCTCCACCCTGCCAGCGAAAATCCGAATGGCCCGAGCCGTTCCAGCACGGCCTTTCCGAGCAGTCCAAGACCGAGCACACCGACACGCTGGTCCGGCGCCTGACGCACCGGGCGGGATTTCCAGACGCCCTGCTTCTGCTGCGCGAGATAGCCGGGCATGTCCCGGTGCAAGGTCAGTACGGCGAGCGTCACATATTCCTGCATCATCCGCACGATTCCGTCCTCGACCATCCGCACCAGCTTGACGCTGTCCGGCAAGGCCTGACCATCGAACTGATCCACGCCGGCACCGATGGAAAACAGCACTTCGAGATTGGTGTAGCGCTTGAGGTCGTCGGGCGCCGTCCAGGTCAGGAGGTAGCGCACGTCTTCTGGAGCAACCGACTGCGCGTCGGTCACGAACGGCAAACGAGGCAGCTCGCGGGCGAACTCTACGGCAAATATCCGGGCGCGCGCTGCGTCCGAGTTGAATAGAAAGGTCATTCGATTGTCCCGCTCGTTGGTGTGGAAAATGGCGATCAACTGCCAGGGCAATCTGTGGAGATAGCGTTCAGGCGCATGATCGCCGCCCGAGGTCTTCGATCATCTTTCGGCATGCGGCGAGCTCGCCCACCTCGATATACTCGTCAGCCTTGTGGGCGCGGCCGATATCGCCCGGCCCGCAGATAATCGCGTCCATGCTGGCGGCCTCGTATAGACCGGCCTCGGTGCCGTAGCTGACGGCAGCAAGCGGCGTTTGCCCCGTCAACGCTTCCAGGAGGGCGGCCAGAGGGGCGTCGGCTGCAAGCGACAAGGCCGGATATTCGCTGAGCAGGTCCCAGCGGGTGGTGAAGCCTTGCGTTTCCAGGGCGAGCAGGGCGGCCTTTATCGGCTGGAGCAGTGCCGAGGGCGAAACGCCCGCTATGGCGCGCGCCTCGACGTCGGCTGTGCAGAAATCCGGGATGATGTTGACAGCCTGGCCACCGCTGACGACGCCGACCTGCAACGAGGAGTAGGGCGGCTCGAAGTTGCTGTCAAAAGGACCATTTGCAAGGCGTCCAGCGCACGCGACTGCCTCGCCTAGCACTGATGCCATCGCATGGATGGCATTCGCGCCGAGATCCGGACGCGAGGAATGGCCGGTGCAGCCGCGGATCTCGATGCGGGCGGCAGCCTTGCCCTTGTGGGCGCGGATCGCACGCAGGCCGCTGGGTTCGCCGATGATGCAGCCCTGAGGTTTGGCGCAGAGGTCGGGCAGCAACCGGAGCAGATGCGGCACGCCTCGGCAACCCGCCTCCTCGTCATAGGAGAAGGCGAGATGCACGGGCTGCGTCAGCGGCATGGCCGCCAGCGCCGGCAGGGCTGCGAGGGCGCAGGCGAGGAAACCCTTCATGTCGCTGGTGCCACGTCCATAGAGCCTGTCTCCTTCCGCGCGCAGACGGAAAGGATCGGAGGTCCAACCCTGTTCACCTGCCGGCACCACATCCATGTGCCCGGAGAGAAGGATGCCCGGGACGTCTTTCGGGCCAATCGTCGCAAAGAGATTGGCGCGGTCGCCCTCCGGGCCCATCGCCACCGTCACGTTGGCGCTGCAGCTTTCTGCATGGTGACGGATCCACTCGACGATGTCATGGTTGGCAGTGCCGACCACGGAGGGGAAAGCGACCAGCCGTTCAAGAATGTCCCGCTCATGCATCGCGCAATTGTCCTTCCCGTGTCGACCGCAGCATAGGGAGACATTCCGGCACGGGTCTCCCGAAGGTTCACCCGCTGCAGCGCAAACTGCTGAAAAAGACCGTATCTGAAGCGAAATCTTTGGCGTCGAATGGCTGAAAATCGACGGTTCAAGGCGGATGATATGCGGTGATGACGATTGTCGTCGCACGCCCGGCTCCCTATCTTGGAGTGCGGGCGACGGAGGGGGAATTGACCACAGAAGAAACGATGCGGCTGGAGTCCTTTGACCTGCAGCTTTGCGACATCGCCGGAACCGATCCCGAAAAGCTGCATGCGTTGTCGCTTGCCGTCGGCTGGCCGCACCGGGTGAAGGACTGGCTGATGCTGCGCGAGATCGGGTCCGGCGTAGTGGCGCAGGACGAGATCGGCCGTGCCATCGGCTCGGCCATGTGGTTTCCGCTGGCGGACAATTTCGTCACTGTCGGCATGGTGATCACTTCGCCGAGGCTGCAGGCGCATGGCCATGGCCGCTGGCTGATGGACCATGTCTTGAGACAAACCGGGTCGCGCCCGCTGCGCCTCAATGCGACGCGGGCGGCCCGGCGGCTCTATCTTTCGATGGGCTTCACGCCGGAAAAAACCGTCTATCAGTGCCAGGGGACCGCGGTGCAATCTGGCGAGCCGCCGCTCCCAGAGCAGGCAATTCTGCGCGCTGTGACGCTGGACGATCTGGCGGAGATTGCAGCGCTCGACCGCGCCGCCTATGGCACGGACAGGGCAGCGTTGCTTGGCGGTCTGCTGCATGCTTCCAAGGGCGTGGCGCTGATACGCGGCGGCCGCATAGCCGCATTTTCGCTCGCACGCAATTTCGGCCGGGGCACCGTGATCGGTCCGGTCGTGGCCGTCGATGACGCCGATGCGATCGCCGTGACTGCCCCGCACGTGAAAACCCATGCCAGCGCCTTCCTGCGCATCGATACGCGCCAGGCAACGGGTGACTTTGCCGAGTTCCTGACGCAATCGGGGATGCCGGTCTTCGATACGGTCACCAGCATGTCGCTTGGCGGTCGCTGGTTGCTGGATCGCCCGAGCGCCGAACCGCGCCCAACGATCTACGGACTGGTCAGCCAAGCCCTAGGCTGACCAGTCCGGCGGGGTCTAAATCACTCTGGTTCAGGTGCCGGCATAGCCGACCACACCTTTGATCTCGGTAAACTCCTGGATGCCGAACTTGCCGTATTCACGGCCATTGCCCGATTGCTTGTAGCCGCCGAACGGTGCGGCGCCGTCCCAGGCAGAATTGTTGATACGCACAATTCCCGCCCGCAGCTTTCGTGACAGGGCGCGTGCCTCGCTTGCGTCCCCTTGCACGTAGGCGGCAAGGCCGTACGGCGTGTCGTTGGCAATGGCGACTGCCTCATCCTCGGTTCCGTAGCCGATGATGACCAGCACAGGACCAAAGATCTCCTCCTGCGCAATCGTCATGTCGTTGGTAACCTTCGCAAAGACGGTCGGCTTGACGTAGTAGCCGACATCCAGGTGATCCGGCCGATCATTGCCGCCGGCAATCAGCTCGGCGCCCTCGTTGATGCCCTTGCGGATGAGGTTCTGGATCTTGTCGAACTGCTGCTGGCTGACAACGGGCCCCATCGTCGTTGACGGGTCCGCCGGCGACCCGACGACGATTTCACCGGCGGCGTTCGCCGCTGCCGCGATGGCATCGTCCATCCGTTCCATCGGCACGAGCAAGCGCGTCGGCGCATTGCAGGACTGGCCGGAATTATCGAAGCATCGACATACGCCCATCGTCACCGCCGCGTTGAGGTCAGCGCTGCGCAGAACGATGTTCGGCGACTTTCCGCCGAGCTCCTGATGCACGCGCTTGACGGTGGGGGCGGCGGCCGTCGCCACGGACACGCCCGCCCGCGTCGAGCCGGTAAACGATATCATGTCGACATCGGGGTGGCTGGCAAGGATCGTGCCGACTGTCGGGCCATCGCCGTGGATGAGGTTGAAAACACCGGCGGGAACGCCTGCTTCGTGCATGATCTCCGCAAACAGGATCGCATTCAGCGGTGCGATCTCCGAGGGTTTCAGCACCATGGTGCAGCCGGTAGCCAGCGCCGGTGCGACCTTGGAGGCAATCTGGTTGATCGGCCAGTTCCAGGGCGTGATCATCGCGACGACGCCGATCGGCTCGTGGATAATGCGCGTATCGCCCTGCATATACTCCCAATCGAAGCTTTCGAACGCGCGGATTGTCTCTGCAAAATGGGCAGCCCCGAGTATTGCCTGTGACTGGCGTGCAAGTGCTGTCGGTGCGCCCATCTCCCGCGAGATGACGTCGCCGATCTCGTCGTTGCGACGCTTGAGGATATCGAGCACCCGCCTGAGCAGGGCAAGACGCTGCTCTCTCGAGGTTTGCGAGAAGGATGGAAAGGCCTGCCTCGCAGCTGCTATCGCCCTTTCGGCGTCGGCTGCATTGCCCATTGCAATCGTCGCGAACGCCTGTTCCGTCGCGGGGTCGGTGACATCGATAGTGGCCTTGCCGACGGGGTCCACCCATGCACCGCCGATATAGAATTTGTCCGTATTCTTCATCTTGTGCTCCCGCATCAAGGCGCCTCCGCAACCGGCTCCTCGGTCGCTCGCAGTTTAAGGCGGGCTGGCGGCAGGTCTTGCCGAAAGCTTGCTTGCTGCGGCCAAATCTGCCGATCGACGCCGCTGTTCAAGGCCAATGGTTTCGACAGGGCTTCGATCCGCCAGAGGTCAGCTGTGGAGCTTCAGTTTGTCCCAGATCCTCACGAGGTCCGTCACGGACTTGACGTTCATCTTGCGCATCATCTGGCCGCGTCGCACCTTGACGGTGATTTCGCTGACCCCCAGCTGCCCGGCGATCTGTTTGTTGAGCAAGCCCTGGACGACGAGTTCCATGACAGCCTGCTCCGACGTGTTGAGGCTCTGCCAGAGGTCGCGCAGTTTTGCCGATACGATTTCCTCTTTTCGCTGCAGACGGTGTCTGTCTATACCCAGCTGGATCGCATCAAGGAGATCCTGATCGCGAAAGGGTTTCGTCAGAAACTCGATGGCCCCGTTCTTCATCGCCTTGACCGACATGGCGATATCGCCGTGTCCCGTGATGAAAATGACGGGCAGCGTAATTCCTATCGCCGTCATGCGTTGCTGGAATTCAAGGCCGCTTTGCCCGGGCATTCGAACGTCGAGGACGAGGCAACCCGGCGCGTCGGCAATCGGTGCGCTCAGAAATTCGTGTACGGAACCATAGGTCAAGACCGCCAGCCCCACGGACGCAAGCAGATCCTCCAGTGCGGTGCGCACGGATACGTCATCGTCTACCACGTAGACGACCGGATCGTCCAAAGCGTCGATCTGGCCAAGCCTTGTCATGATTGATCGTCCTCCTTGGCCGGCAGGCTGAACTGGACGGTGGTGCCCATGCGCGGCGCTGATGTCACCGAGATGCGTCCGCCATGCGCTTCGATGATGGAACGACTTATGGAGAGGCCGATGCCCATGCCGCTTTCCTTGGTCGTCCAGAAGGCCTCGAACAGATGATCGATTGTCGACTGCTTCATGCCGATGCCGGAATCGGCAACGACAAAAGTGGCGCCTGTCGCATCGTCATAGGACGAAGAGATGGCCAGCTCTCTTTTGAAGCTCGGAACATCGCTCATCGCTTCGATGGCATTCAGCAGCAAATTGCTGATCACCTGCTGTATCTGGATTTTGTCCGCCATGACCATCGCCATGTCTTCTGCAAGATCGAGCCGTAGCACGACGCTGTTGCGCTCCATTTCATGCCGGGCCATTTCGATTGCTTCGGCTGCGGCCGCGTTGAGGTCGAAGCTTTCCCGATGGGGCACGTCGTTTTTCGCCAGCCCTCTCACCCGCACGATGACGTCGCTGGCGCGCTTCGCATCACCGACAATTCGCTCCGCCGCCTGCCGCGCTCTTTCGAGATTGGGCGGCGAATGGTCCAGCCAGCGGCGGCACGCATCGGCGCTGGTCGTCACTGCGGCGAGCGGCTGGTTGATCTCGTGGGCGATCGAGGCCGTCAATTCTCCCAGCCGCGTCAGACGTGCCATCCGGCCGAACTGCTCCTGCGCGTCATAGACTGCGGCCTGGGCGGCGACAGTTTTGAGCCCGAGATAGGTGGTAATGCCGATGGCACATGCGCTGATGCCACAGTTGAACAGCCCGGCCTCGAAGGATCCATGCCGGGTCAGGAGCAGGCTGACGACAGTGAGGCAAATGCAGAGGACTGCGAGCGCGATAACCCCCCGTGTCGAGAGAAATCCGATGGCGATCAGGATGACTGCAATATAAAAAACCGCAAAGGCGATTTCGAAGTCTGTCACCGTGTCGGCGATAAAGATCGATATCATCAGCAAGACGATGAACGCCGCCCTCAACCGTGGCCTTTTTTGCTGGTTCAGAAATATAGCGTGCATCATTGTCCGGCAGCCATGCCCAATCGTTCGCTCTGTTTTCGCGGCATTATTCGTCGCTGGACGATCAAGCCTTCAGAAAATCCCATGAATGCCAAGCGTGTAAAAAAGCGCGCGCCCTTTCACGCTCAGTAGACGACATGTGTCCGATCGAACAGCCAGTGGCCAGATCAATTCTGCCGGATATACCATGGTATAGGGTTCCTATGCCTAAGCGTCGCCCCGCTAACCTCAATTCGGATGGCCCGGGCAGGCAAGCTATTCTATGTGTCATCCGTCCCGGTTGGACGCGTCAAAAAGCCGTGCATTCGTGCAGCTAAGGCAAGCATGCCGTCTTTCTGCAACCAACCCCGGATGGTCGCTCGACCGTCTGGCGATCGTGGCAGCCGCCTTTGGACGTTCAACGCATTGGCTCTCGAAACAGGAGCGACCCATGAAATTGCAGAAACTTGCGCCGCTTGCCATTCGCCGGTCGCTGATGCCCAGCCATTGGGATTTCATGGCGCTGCTCCTTGTCATTGGTGCCATCGTGCTCTTCGCCTATGGCGCAAGGGTGACGACAGTTCCGCTTTCGGCGCTCGACGTCGCGCCACTTTCGCTCGATCCGGCCAACCTGCCGGTCTATGCCCTGCGCACCATTTTGCGGATGCTGCTGGCAATCGTGTTCTCGCTGGCCTTCACCTTCGTCTATGCCGCACTTGCGGCCAAAAGCCGACGGGCCGAGATGGTGCTGATCCCGATCCTCGACATCCTGCAATCTGTTCCGATCCTGGGCTTCCTGACTTTTACCGTAACGTTTTTCCTCAATCTCTTTCCCGGACGCGTGCTCGGCGCCGAACTTGCCTCCGTGTTTGCGATCTTCACCAGCCAGGCCTGGAACATGACCTTCAGCCTCTACCAGTCCATGCGCAGCCAGCCCAAGGACCTGGAAGAAGTGGCACGCGGTTTCCACCTGAGCGGATGGCAGCGCTTCTGGCGTCTCGACGTGCCATTTGCCATGCCGGGGCTCGTCTGGAACACCATGATGTCGATGTCCGGCGGCTGGTTTTTCGTCGTTGCCTCGGAGGCGATCACGGTCGGCAACACCACCATAACCCTGCCCGGGATAGGGTCTTATGTGGCGCTGGCCATCAAGCAGCAGAACATCATGGCGATATTCTATGCCGTCATCGCCATGCTTTGCGTCATCGTGCTCTATGACCAGCTGATGTTCCGGCCGCTGGTGGCCTGGGCCGACAAGTTTCGTTTCGAAACGACAACCTCGGGCGTCGCGCCGACATCCTGGATGCTGGACCTGTTAAGCAAGTCACGCGTCACGCGCATTGCCATGGCTCCCTTTCGCTGGATGTCGCGGCAGGTGTGGAATTTTCGCCTGCCTAAACTTCTGCCGGGTGGCGCGAAGGCGAGGGGCGTTGCACGATCGCGTGCGGTAGACTGGATCTGGATCGCTACCATCGTCGCTGCAGCAGCCTGGGGAGGCTTTCTCAGCCTGGACTATCTCCGCGCCAACATCGGTTGGTCGGATGTGGCGACGGCGGTTCTTTATGGTTCGATCACGCTCCTGCGCGTCGTTGTCCTGATGACCATCGCCACCCTGATCTGGGTGCCGATCGGCGTATGGATCGGTCTCCGGCCAAAACTTGCCGAAAAGGTGCAGCCGCTGGCACAGTTCCTGGCAGCTTTCCCCGCCAACATCGCTTTCCCCGTCTTCGTGGTGGTGATCGTCCGGTTCGGGCTCAACGCCAACATCTGGCTGAGCCCGCTGATGATCCTTGGCACGCAGTGGTATATCCTGTTCAACGTCATCGCCGGCGCCAGCGCCTTTCCGAGCGATCTCAAGGAGGCCGCCCGCAGCTTCCACATTTCCGGCTGGCGCTGGTGGATCAAAGTCATCCTGCCCGGTGTCTTTCCCTACTACATCACCGGTGCCATCACGGCCTCCGGCGGGTCCTGGAACGCCAGCATCGTCGCCGAGGTCGCCAGCTGGGGCGACACCCAGCTGGTGACGCCCGGGCTTGGCTCCTACATCGCCAATGCCACCGTGAACGGCGATTTCCCGCGTGTCGTCCTTGGCATTATCGTGATGTGTACCTTTGTCACCCTGTTCAACCGCCTGCTCTGGAGGCCGCTTTACGCCTTCGGCGAACGCCACCTGCGGCTCGGCTGATCCGCCTCCTATCGTAAGGGACAAATCCTATGCTCGACCAAACCGCCAAGGCGTCGCTAATCGATATCAGCAAGGTCTGCCGCTCGTTCCCCAAGGCCAACGGCAACGATGTCGTCGTTCTCGACAATGTCGACGTGACCATCTCCCAGGGTGAGATCGTCGGACTGCTCGGCCGCTCCGGCTCCGGCAAGTCGACGCTGCTGCGCATCATCGCCGGGCTGCTTCCACCGTCGTCCGGCGAGGCTACATATCGCGGCAACCCGATCGCCGGGCCACCCGTGGGTATCTCGATGGTGTTCCAGTCCTTTGCGCTCTTTCCCTGGCTGACCGTGCTGCAGAATGTCGAACTCGGGCTCGAGGCCAAGGGTGTCGACCGGGCGGAGCGGCGATCGCTGGCCTTGGCTGCCATCGACCTGATCGGCCTCGACGGCTTCGAGAATGCCTATCCGAAGGAATTGTCCGGCGGCATGCGCCAGCGCGTCGGCTTTGCGCGCGCCCTTGTCGTCCATCCGGACCTGCTGTTGATGGACGAGCCTTTCTCCGCACTCGACGTCCTCACCGCCGAGACATTGCGCACCGACATGATCGACCTCTGGATCGAAGGCCGGCTGCCCATCAAGTCGGTGCTGATGGTGACCCACAATATCGAGGAGGCCGTCCTCATGTGCGACCGCATACTGGTGTTCTCGTCGAACCCCGGCCGGGTCGCCCGTGAGGTAAAAATCGACCTGATGCACCCGAGGAACCGCCTCGATCCGGCGTTCCGGCAGCTGGTCGAGAGTATCTATGCGCTGATGACCCAGAGAGCCGAGCCGCGAGCAACCGAGATGGAGGGCATTCCGGGAACCGGGATGGGCATGGTGCTTGAACCGGTGTCGACCAATATCCTGTCCGGACTGATGGAGGCACTGGCAGGAGCGCCCTATCACGGGCGGGCAGACCTTCCCGTCCTTGCAGAAACCCTGCAGCTCGAGGCGGATGAGCTCTTTCATCTCGGCGAAGCCTTGCAACTCTTGCGCTTCGCCCACCTCAGCGAAGGCGACCTCGTGCTCACCGAAGCCGGAACCAAATTCGCCCATCTCGCCACCGACGCCCGCAAGAAGCTCTTCGCCGAGCATCTGGTTACCTACGTGCCGCTGATGGGCCTCATCAGGCGCGTGCTCGACGAACGCACCACCCACACAGCCCCGGCAGCCCGTTTCCGAAACGAACTGGAAGACTACATGACGGCCTCCCGCGCTGACGAAACCCTTAGGACCATCGTTTCATGGGCAAGGTACGCAGAGCTGTTTGCCTACGACGAACGCAATGAAATGTTCAGCCTGGAAGATCCGGAGTGAGAAAATGGCATTCCGCGACGCGCGCGAGTGCGACAGTGATCATAACCTCAGCCTATCGCGACGATCAATAAATCCAACTTAAATTTATCGCAGTCCTGCGCTAAGTTCCGCTCCGATAGACGGGAACAATCTTTTGAAAATTTCGGGTTTCATGCGAGATTTTCAAAAGAGCCCGAACTGTTGAAATTCGATGCTCCAACGCGGACGCATTTTTTCGAGGAGAAAATCATGGACCACGAACCAGCCAGCGCTCAGGGCGCCAAATGTCCCGTAGCGCATGCGCCGGCGCCGAAAAAGCGCTCCAACCGCGATTGGTGGCCCAACCAGTTGGACGTCCAGATCCTTCACCACGGTGCCGGCCGCGCCGATCCTCTCGGCAAGGATTTCAACTACGCCGAAGAATTCAAGACACTCGATCTTGCCGCCGTGAAGGCCGATCTCCAGGCGTTGATGACGGACAGCCAGGATTGGTGGCCCGCTGATTTCGGCCATTATGGCGGTCTGTTCATCCGCTTGGCCTGGCACAGCGCCGGCACCTATCGTATCACCGATGGCCGCGGCGGCGCCGGCGCCGGCCAGCAGCGTTTCGCGCCTCTCAACAGCTGGCCAGACAACGTAAACCTCGACAAGGCCCGACGTCTGATTTGGCCGATCAAGCAAAAGTACGGCAACAAGCTTTCCTGGGCAGACCTCTATATCCTGACCGGAAACGTTGCCCTCGAATCCATGGGCTTCAAGACCTTTGGTTTTGCAGGTGGTCGCGCCGATGTGTGGGAGCCTGAGGAACTGTTCTGGGGGCCGGAGGGCTCTTGGCTCGGCGACGAGCGCTACAGCGGAGAACGGGAGCTGGCCGAGCCGCTGGGCGCGGTGCAGATGGGGCTGATCTACGTCAATCCCGAAGGTCCGAACGGCAATCCCGATGCGCTTGCCTCCGCCCGTGACATCCGCGAAACCTTTGCCAGGATGGCAATGAATGACGAAGAAACCGTCGCGCTGATCGCAGGTGGCCATACCTTTGGCAAAACCCACGGTGCAGGCGATCCTTCCTTCGTCGGCATCGATCCGGAAGGCGGCGAACTCGAGGCCCAGGGGCTTGGCTGGACCAGCAAGTTTAACACCGGCGTCGGTGCCGACGCGATCGGTAGCGGCCTCGAAGTCATCTGGACGCAGACGCCAACGCAGTGGAGCAACCATTATTTCGAGAACCTGTTCGGTTTCGAATGGGAGCTGACCACAAGTCCGGCCGGCGCCAAGCAATGGGTCGCAAAGAACGCCGAACCTTCAATCCCGGACCCGTTCGATCCGTCGAAAAAGCGTCTTCCAACCATGCTGACCAGCGATCTGGCGCTGCGTGTCGATCCTGCCTACGAGAAAATCTCCCGGCGCTTCCTGGAAAACCCCGCTGAGTTCGCCGATGCGTTTGCCCGGGCATGGTTCAAGCTCACCCATCGCGACATGGGACCGAAGATCCGCTACCTTGGGCCGGAAGTTCCGGCGGAAGATCTGATCTGGCAGGACGTCATTCCAGCTGTGGACCATGTGTTGGTGGATGATGCAGACATCGTCAGCCTGAAGGCCAAGGTACTTGCCTCTGGTCTCACTGTTCAGGAACTCGTATCGACCGCTTGGGCTTCCGCATCGACATTCCGCGGCTCTGACAAGCGCGGCGGTGCCAACGGCGCACGCATCCGGCTCGCGCCGCAAAAAGACTGGGAGGTCAACCAGCCGGCACAGTTGGCGAAGGTTTTGGCCGTTTTGGAGCGCATCAAAGCCGACTTCGACAGTGCTCAGTCGGGTGGTAAAAAGATCTCTTTGGCGGATCTGATCGTCCTTGCAGGCTCTGCCGGTATCGAAAAGGCGGCAAAGGCAGGTGGTTACGATATCATAGTCCCGTTTACCCCCGGCCGCATGGACGCATCCCAAGAACAGACGGATGAGGCCTCCTTCGCGGCACTGCGACCACGCGCTGACGGCTTCCGCAATTATATAAGCGGCCGGCAATATATGAGGCCGGAAGAAGCACTGGTCGATCGTTCGCAACTGCTGACGCTGACCGCACCGGAGATGGCGCTTCTGGTTGGCGGGCTTCGGGTTCTAAAGGTGGGACAGCCGGAACATGGCGTGTTCACCGACAGGCCGGAGACGTTGACCAACGACTTCTTCATCAACCTGCTCGACATGAACACGGTGTGGTCACCTGTCGAGGGTTCGGAAAGCGTGTACGAAGGTCGGGACCGCAAGACGGGCGCACGGCGTTGGACGGGAACGCGTGTGGACCTGATTTTCGGTTCTCATTCGCAGCTCCGGGCGATTTCCGAAGTCTATGCGCAGTCCGATTCCGGCGAAAAGTTCGTGAGGGACTTCGTCGCCGCCTGGACGCGGGTCATGAACGCAGACCGTTTCGATCTCAAGAAATAATAGCTGCGTATTCTTCTACCACGAAGGGGAAGGGCCACAGAGGCCTTTCCCCTTTGCGTTTTGTGGTGCAGTCTGGAGACGCTCTGAACCGCCCGCGCCACATCATTTTCCTCCAGCATGAACTGCCCGGTCAGAAATTCGCATAGCGTTCACGAACCAACATCACTGCGTAATCGCGAAAACCAGAACTGCCCCGGTTGTTCGACGGTCGCCCAATTGCTTTGTGGCGGATCGAAGCCGCACCCGTCGTCCGGAAACTGTCCAGCAGCCGATGCATCTGGCGCGTGCTCAAGCCCAGCACATGCGCCGCCGTCACTAACGTCATCCGCCCATCGACAACCTTTGACAAAACCTCGATCCGCTGAAGATCGCGCTCGCTCATCGCTATCAATCCCATCTGCAATCTCCCACACGTCAATCAGACCCCGGGAGTATGACATTCCAACTTTGCACAAACAGGACACTTCAACTTTGCGGTGGAGAAGCTATCCAAGTGCATCATGCCTGCTTTGCAGGATAGGGATCAGCTGTCGTAACCTACTGCACGCACCGATCCCATCTTCTAAAGCCCTGAGCCCGGCAAACTCGGTACCACGATCAAATGTGAAGCTTTGACGCGCAATTGCCTTTGATGGAAACGTTTGCCGCCACTAGGTGATGCAGGCGTCGGCGATCGGCGAGGGTGATCTGCGTATAGCATCGAGACATACCAAAATCTCCAAATTAAAACTCTTGAAATCATTGGCAAGTCGCATTTCATCCTTGAACCCACCCCCGCTACAGCCCGTGTCAAAGCTGGTTAGAGACGCGACGGTGTCAGCCATTTAGAAATGCGACACTGGCTCTGCGGGTCAGCCCCCGATCCGCCCGGCTGGTCCGGGTTGCAAGGGCGGAGCGGGGGCGGTGGAGAACACCGTTTCGGCTTTAGCTTTGAGACGATGTGCGCTTCTGTTCATTCGGCAGCCTCCATCCGCGCCAGCGCCTTCTGCCGCTTTGCAATCACCGCCGGGTCGTTCATGTAATCTGTCCTCGGCTTGCGACCGCGCTTCTGATAGCCATTGCCCTGGCTGCCGTCGCGAATGCCGAACATGTGATCCGTCTGGCCGGTGCGGCGGGGACCGCTCTTGCTACGGTGCAGTTCGCGCCCGGCCTGCATCTCGGCGACAACAGACAGCATGTCGTCCAGACGCTTGTTCTCAACGACGTCCGGCCGATGGACCGACCGCAGCTTGTCGAACGTTCTGTAGGGCAGGGCAAAGCTCTCGTGCATGATCTCGAGGCGACCGTCGGGATAATCGCAGACAACAACCTTCTTTCCCGAAAGTGGCCTGGAGAGGTCAGTCGGATCGAGAATGAACAACACCTTGTCGTAGCGCAGCGTCAAAGCTTGCGACAACGTGCGGACTTCCTTCCGGCACATAGCGCCATCAAGGTTCTCATGATCGGCCAGCGACCGGTGCATGTCCTTCGGATTGCGTGGTGACTTGCCGAAACGACCATTGAAGTCGGCGATAAATTCCGGCGCATAGGCATTGGCCGCCGCGATCGTATCGATGCCGTGTAGCCGTAACTCCTTCACCAGCCGATCCTGCAGCGTCTGGTTGGCGCGTTCAACCCGGCCCTTGGCTTGCGGGGTGTTGGCGCAGATGATGTCGATGTTCAGCTCATAAAGCGCGCGTCCAAACTGCGTCAGGCCGCTCGTCCGGTCTTTCTCCGACGCATGGGTCGCCCGAAAGACACCATGCTTGTCGCTGTAGAAAGCCAGCGGTTTGCCCCATTGCTGCAGATAGGCCTTCGTCGCATGCAGGTAGTCGAATGTGTTCTCCGATCCGGCAAAGCGCAGATGCAACAGTTTGCCGGTGGCGTCATCAATGTAGACGAGCAGGGCGCATTTGGGGCCGCGGCTTTCGAACCACCAGTGATGCGAGCCGTCAATCTGGACGAGTTCACCAAAACAGTCGCGCCGGCCGCGCGGTTGGAACACGCGCTTCTTGCGGGCTCGGCGCGAGGTCCAGATACCAGCCTCGGTCATCCATTGGCGCAGCGTCTCCTTGGCCACCGAGATCTGATGAAGCTCGATCAGCTTCTCACGCGCCAGCGTCGGACCGAAATCCAGATAGCGTTCCCGGATCAGATCCAGCGCCGCATTGCGAAAATCTTCGCTGTGGCGGCGATTGCTGGGTCGTGATCGCTTCTTCGACACGAGGCCGGCCGAACCGGCACTGTCATAAGCCTGCAGCAGCCTGTGGACCTGGCTGCGACAGAGATCAAGCAGTTCGGCCGCCTGAACGACACTCAAGCGATGATCCCGGATCTTCTGGATGACTTCGAGGCGATGCAATTCTTTCTGTGACATGGTGATCAAACAGGACATGACGACTCCGTTCGCTCCTGGTCTCCACCAGGCTGGACGTCGTCATCCTTGCTCCCAACGTTGATGTTGACCAGTGCATCGAAAGGCGAGACTGTCGCATCTCTAACTGGCCCAACTGTCGCATTACTAAATAGCCGCTACAGCCCGTAAATGCGTAATCCATCTTATGGAACATCACCAGACCATGCCGCGGGCGGCGATGTCTTCGGTGCGGGTGATGATGCCGTTGCGGTGGAAGACCATGGTGTCGAACATGTTGGTCACGACGCAGGTGTGGTTCGGGATGATGCGGATCTTTTCACCGATGGCGGGAAAGGTGTCGTTGCAGGCGGAGATATCGATGACCCCGTGTTCCTCGGAGAGCGCCTTGATGACGGCGTCCGGAAAGTCGGCGACGAGGCCGTAGTCGGAAAAGCCGAGCAGATCGCTGGTGAGAACCTTTACTCCAGCGTCGATCACGGCGCGGCCGGGTGCCGGGCGTGAAACGACGGTGGCGAGAATGGTCATGGCGCAATCGGCCTCGGTGCAATGTCCGGCGCGGATCAGCGAACGGTCATTGTAGACATAGGTGCCTGCCCTGTATTCGGTTGCCGCCTTCACATCGTGCCCGTCGAACAGGCTCGGTGTGCCGCCGCTGCTGATAACAGGGCACGGGATACCGGCGTCTGCCAGCAGCACCGCGGCACGGGCGAAATAGGCCTGGACTGCATTCGCCGAATCCGGCTTTGGATAGGTCAAAAGTCCGCCGAAGACAAGACCCGAGCTCTCGTGGATATATCGCGCCAGATCAAAGGCTTGGTCAGGATCGGCGACGCCGCATCGACCGGCGCCGGTGTCGCATTCGACGAGCACCGTAAGCGTCTTCGAACTGTTGAAACGGCCTGAGAGTCCATCGACCGTTATCCGGCTGTCGGCCACGACCTTGAGGCTCGATATGCGCTCGTTGAGGGCGGCAAGTCGATCGAGTTTCTCGGCGCCGAGAATGTTGAAGGTAATCAGGATATCGTCGAAACCCGCATCGGCGAAGACCTCGGCCTCGGTGACCTTCTGGCAGTTTATCCCCTTGGCGCCGGCTGCGACCTGCTGTGCGGCGACGCTGATCAGCTTGTGTGTCTTGATATGTGGGCGAAAATCCAGCCCGTGGCTGTCCGCGTAGGCCTGCACCCGCTCTATGTTCGCCGTCATCCTGTCCTCGTCGATGACCGGTCGTGGCGTTGAAAGGTCGGCAATCGCATCGCCCGGCTTGGGCATCATTTCGAATGGACGGGCATGCAGCATCGTCTGTACTCCTGGCGCTATCGGCATCTGGCTGGCGACTCGTCGCCTCGCACGCGAACGTCCCCAAGGCTGGACGGGCTGTCAACCGAAGATCACGAAAGAGCGACAATACGAGCATCTCTAACCGTCCCCCAGACAATGGATGGCGCCGAACATATCGCTCACGGGGCCTGAGGCCTGCACGACCATTCCCTCTCCAAATCCATCGGCGTGTCTTGCGGCAATCCTGCGATAATGATGGATCGCGACATTAATAAACAATTTTTTGCCTAGGAAAACGGCAGAATCGACAGCCATCATTATTTATGAAAACCATTTGACTAAATAGAATTGTGCTGCCATCCTGAGCTTGCATGGAGTTTTGGGATGGCATTGCGGGGCACCAATCAGGAGTCGGGAAGGCCGTACAACCGGCGGATCGTGCTGGAATCGATCCGGCTTCTCGGCCCGACCACCCGTGGCGATATCGCCACCCGAGTGGGACTGACCGTGCAGACCGTTTCCACCATCGTCCGCGAACTCGAGGAACAGGGCCTCATCCTGTCCGTAAAAGAGGAGCCCCGCGGACGCGGCATTCCGCCCTCGACGCTGACCATCAATCCCGACGGCGGGCTTTCAATCGGGATCCACATCACACCGCTTTTCATCGAGGCCGCGCTGGTCAACCTGCTCGGTGACGTTGTCGACAGCCGCCATTGCGTCGCCTTGAATCCAATGCCGGACGAAGCTTTCGCGCTGATCGAAGACATGATCTCCGAGCTGAAGGCAGGCCTTCGCGGCGGCCGGTTGCTGGGCGCGGGCCTGGCGCTGCCGGGACCCTTCGACGTCGAATCCATGAGCTTCGTCGGCTCCACGACGATGATCGGCTGGAAGAACGTCGACATCCGCCAGCGGCTTGCCGACGCCACGGGCCTGCCTGCGTTCTTCGAGAACGACATGGCAGCCGCAGCGCTCGGCGAGCAGCTTTACGGCCTCGGGCAGCAGCTTTCGGATTACTACTACCTGTTCTTCAGCGTCGGCCTCGGCGGCGCCATGATGCATGACGGCCTCGTTATGCGGGGGGCCTGGGGGAATGCGGGGGAAATCGGCCACATGCCGGCCGTCCCCGACGGCGAGCCCTGCCCGTGCGGCAACCACGGCTGCCTGGAGCGCTATCTGTCACTCGATGCCTTCAACCGGCGCGGACTGTCGGAGGCCGACTGGGTGCGCGAGATCGCGCCGATCTTCCGCAACACGATCCGCACCATCGAGAACCTCTTCGATCCCGAAACCGTCGTCATCGGCGGCCTGGCACCACAGCCGCTGATAGACGAGCTGGCCTCGCTGGTCGACGGGCTCAACAGCTCGGTTTCTGCCCGCTCCGACCGCGCCCACCCACGCGTGATGGTGGCGAGCGATTGCCAGTATTCAGCGCTGCGCGGCGCAGCGGCGCTTGCGGTCTTCGGGGCGCTTTCGCCACGCTTCGGCCAGATGTTTGAAACTGCAGAAAAAGGGATTGCCGTATGACTGAGAAACTGCTCGTCCTCGATGGTGTTCGCAAGAACTTCGGCGCGATCGAAGCCCTGAAGGGCATCAGTTTCTCGATCGGAAAGGGCGAGGTCGTCGCACTTCTCGGCGACAATGGCGCCGGCAAGTCGACACTGGTAAAAATTATTTCCGGTGGCCTGCAGCCAACTGCCGGCCACATGCTCTTCGAGGGCAAGGAGTTCCAGGCAAAAACTCCTGCGGAAGCCAAGGCAGCCGGTATCGAGACCGTCTACCAGGACCTGTCGCTTTGCACCAACGTCGACGTGGTCGGCAATTTCTTCATGGGCCGGGAGATTACCCGCAAGTTCGCGGGCATACCGTTTCTCGACGAGAAGGCGATGGAGAAGATCACCAGCGAGGCATTGTCCAGCGCCGGAACGCGCATTCCCTCCATGCGCACCAAGGTCGAGCACCTGTCCGGCGGCCAGCGCCAGGCGATCGAGCTCAACCGGTTTGTCCACTGGGGCGGAAAGCTGGTGCTGCTGGACGAGCCGTTTGCGGCACTCGGCGTCGAACAGACGCGGCGTGGGCTGGACATGATCCGCCATGTCGCCAACCAGGGCATCGGCGTCGTCATCATCACCCACATCATGCAACAGGCCTTCCAAGTCGCAGATCGCATTGTCGTCATTCGCCATGGCGTCGTCGCCGGCGATGTCGAGTGCAGCAAAACAAGCCCGGATGCAGTGATCGAGATGATCACAGGGCAAACTCTCGCCGGAGCCGGACCGGTGGGCAGACAATGAACGGGGTCCGGCTCAAACTGGAGAGAACGATCATGAAGCGTATAGTGCTAACCTTGCTGAGCGTCATGGTGCTCGGCTTGTCCATGCTCACGACAGCCGCCGCCGAAAGCAAGGGCACCGTTTATTACCTTGTGCCGACCCTGCTCGACGAATTTCAGACCGGCTCGGTCAATGCCCTGCAACTGTTCCTGAAGCAGGCGGGCTATGACATGAAGACACTCAATGCCGACAACAAGACCGACGCCCAGCAGTCGCAGATGAACGACGTCATGGCGCTGAAGCCTGCGGCGATCATTCTCGCTGCCGTCGATTTCAACGCGCTGAAGCCTTCCATCGAATCAGCCCGTGCTGCCGGCATTCCCGTCGTTGAATTCGACCGGCAGGTCACCTCGACCCCATCAGATTTCACCTCCGTGGCAGGTACGGTCGAGATCGGCCATATCGCCGGCGACCAGGCCGAGGCGATGCTGAAGGCCAGGAAGGGTGACGTGAAGGGCAAGATCCTGCAGGTCCTCGGCGACCCCGGCGACCCCTACACTCTCGATATCCAGAAGGGCTTCGAGGAAAAGATGAAAGCCTTTCCCGGCGTCAAGATCATTTCGGTTCCCGCCATGCAGTGGGAAGCGAGCAATGCCGGCACCATCGTCTCCGACCAGATGCTCGCCAATCCCGATATCGATCTGATTTTCCTGCATGCAGCCCATCTCTCGGTGGCAGCGGTGGCTTCCCTCGAGGCAGCCGGCAAGAAGCCGGGCGACGTCATGCTGATGAGCTCGAACGGCGCACCCGTCGGCCTCGACCTGATCCGCAAGGGCTGGCTCAACACCGAAGTGGAACAGCCGCTCTACGCCCAGGCAGCCGCCGTTGCCATGTTCATGGACAAGGTGGTCGCCAAGCAGGAGATCAAGGCCGGCACCTACGACGTGCTGGGCCTGAAGAGCGAAGTGACGATCGAGCCATGGGGTCCGAACATCAAAGTCCCGGGCTCTGCAATCACCAAGGCCAATGTCGACAACCCTGCATTCTGGGGCAACCTGAAGCCACCTGCTGGAACGATTGAATCCGTGAAGTAGTCGGACCTTCCGTCCGGGGTCACAGCACCCCGGACCCCTCCCCTCCAATTCGGATTTGCCTGATGACGCCTCGTACACGCAAAACGCTCGAATACGTTCTCGATAATCTCGTCTGGTTCATGCTTATCCTCGTGCTTGCCGTATTCTCGGCGGTGATCCCGAGCTTTTTCCAGATCGGCATCTTTACCAACATCATCGAAGCGTCGAGCGTGCTCGGCGTCATGTCGATCGGCCTGGCGCTGGTGATCATCACCGGCCACATGGACCTCTCGGTCGAATCCGTTGCCGCCCTTTCGGCGATGGCGGTTGGTATCCTCTTCTGCTCTGCCGGCATCGGTCTCGGCATCAAGCTGTCGCCCGAGTGGCTCATGGTCCCCGTTTCCCTGCTGATCGCCTGTGCCATCGGCGGGCTGATCGGGCTCCTCAACGGCGTGCTGGTCGTCAAGTTGAAGATGAGTGCCTTCATTATCACGCTGGCGTCGTTCATCTGGGTGCGCGGCATCGTGCTTGCGATCTCGGGCGGACGATCGGCCCAGGACCTTACGCCGGCCATCCGCTGGTTCGCCATCGAGCGGTTCCTCGGCATTCCGCTTTCGGCCTGGATCGCCATCTGCTGCTTCCTGATCTTCTCGGTGATGATGTCGAAGACGAAATTCGGTCGGCACCTGGTGATGATCGGCGGTAACGAAACCGCGACATACCGGGCCGGCATTCGCGTTACCCGTAACCTGATCCTCGCCTTCGTCATGGCCGGTGCCATAGCCGGGCTTGCAGGCTGGTTGCTGGCGATCCGCACATCCGGTGCCACTGCCAATCTCGGCGTCGGGCTGCTGTTCAATGCCTTCGCGGCGGTGGTGATCGGCGGCGTCAGCCTCAAGGGCGGCGTCGGAGGCCTGCCGGGCGTCTATGCCGGCGTGCTGCTGCTTTCCTCCATCAACACCGCCATCAACCTCATGGGACTGCCGGCAAACTACACCCAGGTCATCCACGGCTTCCTGGTGCTCGCCGCCGTTCTTCTCGACACATTCAAACAAAGACTTCGCCAGAGGCTCGCATGACAAACAGACTGAAAGACAAGGTAGCATTGGTCATCGGCGCATCGCGCGGCATCGGCAAGGCCGTCGCCCTGCGGTTCAAGGAAGAGGGCGCAAAGCTCGTGCTCGCCGATTTCGAGGAAAACGAGGGCGAGGCAACCGCCAGGGAACTCGGAGCGGATTTTATTCGCACCGATGTCTCATCGATGGAGGAGACTGTCGCTGCCGTCTCGCTCGCCATCGAGCGCCATGGTCGCCTCGACATCATCGTCCAGAACGCCGGCATCTATCCCTGGCAGCTGATCGAACACACCACCCCTGATGACTGGGACCGGGTGCTGGCCGTCAACCTGCGCGGTTGCTTCAATGCCGCACGCGCAGCCCTCACGCCGATGAAGGCGCAGGGGTCGGGCACCATCCTCTTCACCTCGTCGATAACCGGCCCGCATGTCACCAGTCCCGGTCATGGCCACTATGCGGCCAGCAAAGCCGGCATCAACGGTTTCATCCGCTCGGCAGCACTGGAATTCTCGTCCTACGGCATCACCGTGAACGGCGTCGAGCCGGGCAACATCCTGACGGAGGCCGTCCAGCTACACCGCAGCGCCGCGTTCATCCAGAACATGGAAGATTCGATCCCGCTCGGCCGTCTCGGAACGCCCCGGGACGTCGCCAACGCCTTCCTGTTCCTCGCATCGGACGACGCGAAATACGTGACGGGCACGACGATCGTCGTTGATGGCGGACAGCTGTTGCCGGAAGGCGCCGACTTCAAGATCCTGCCGACCTGAACGGATTTGCGGACCGCGGACTGACAGCTAACTGTAATAGGAAAGCAGGTCCTGGCCCGGTTTGCTCAGCCAGTCCGCCGTCCCCGCGATATAGCCCGCTATGTGCTGATCAGGCGTTACCAGATAGGTAATCGGCATTCCATAAAGCGGAAACTGCTGGCCTGAGGCAGCATCCGTTCCCGCGACTATACCGTTCGGATCGAGGTAGATCGGCAAGCCCGCTACGGAGAGATCGGAGAGGAAGAGCTTGACGTCTCCGCGATCTCCCTTGTCGATTGAAACTGCGGCGACGTCGATCCGCTTTCCCATGGAAGCCTTCAGTTTCGCCAGGGCAGGAATATCCGTCTTGCAGAAGACACACCACGTTGCCCAGAAGCTGACCAATGTTACTTTGCCACTGGCAGGCTTCAGGATTTTTGGCTTCCCGTCGAGGCCGGACAGCGTCGTCGGCGCCATGACGAGCGATGGCTCCAGAATGGTGAACTGGTGATGGTCAGAATAAAACACCGGCGGATTGTCAAAAGAGCGCGCAGGCGCAACGTGCGGATAGGCAAGGGTAGCTGCCGCACCAAGGCCGCCAGCCACAACGCTCCGCCGCGTTAACGGCTTGCGCAGCCCGCGCGTCTTCAGATCATGCATGGATATAGCTCCATCCGGCTTCCTGGAGATCAACCAGCCTCCCTACACCATAAGGGACTACCTTGACGCCCTCCAGCAGCGTTATTTCCTGTCTCTCCTTTTTCTCGGCAATTGCTTTCGAGGAGCCACAGACACTGAGCGTCAGCCCGGGGATGAGTTCCCGCAGCGCGCGGATGGGATCGGCAAGCGGAGATTTGTCGGCGCGAAACATCGCGATGCCCGCAGCATTTGCGACGATCTCGATCAGCGGTGGCTCGCCCTTGTCGCCATAGTACCGGCTCAAATTCATGGAGCCGCCGATCGCATGACCCATGATTGCCTCATCGCCGCTATCGACGTGGAATATCACGCGGTGAGGTTTCTTGCGTTTTCCGGCGGGAATGGCGGCAGGGCTTGGCTCGGATGCCAAGGCAGGGCTTGCAGTGGCCAGGCCAACGAGCCCGAACGACATCATCGTCATCACGCTACGCCGCAGCAGCCTAAAACGATCCTCCTCGAACTTCATACGATTTGCTTTCTCATACTTTAGACGACAGCTTCGGTTTAACGCGGGTTGGAAGGGTGTCGTTTTGCACTTCATGGGTGATATCGAGGAAGGACTGCACAGCAAGCAATCCTCGCTGCATCATGGCTGGTCTGTCCGAGACAAAATCGGAAAGCGCTGCGTGCGACCCCAGAGAATGAACAGGCAGAGTGCCAGCAGAACGACATTCAGCGGCAACACCGCGAATTCGCCACGGGAAATGTGGAACGCTGAGGCACAGATCTGCAGCGCCGTACAGCCAAATGCTGCAGCCACGGTGAGGCGAGGCCGAATTCGGGTCAGCGCTGGCATGAAGATGCCGATGCCGCCGACGATATCGATGAGCCCCATCAGGCGAACGAAGCTTGCGGGAACGGCGCCTGTCCACGGCATCATGCCGGCCAGCTGCGAGATCGGTGTGGTCAGCTTGGTAAAGCCGAAGAAACAGAAGCTGGCGAAAATCAGCCCCTGAGCTACCCAAAGCGCGCCCTTCAGGAGCTTATGACTGTTTCTGGTCTCGGTGCCGATTACGGAGGGGATCATGTCGTGCCTCTTCACATCTCTGATGAATTCGTCTGCTCCGGGGAAACTTGCCTGCGCCATGCTTGAAATGAAATAGGGATAGTTTTGAATGAGACGTTCGGATAATCTGAACAGCATGAACGCTGCATCCTTCGATCAATTCGCTGTTTTCGTAGCCATCGTTGACGAAGGCAGCTTCGCAGCCGCAGCCAAAAGCATGAACCGGGCGCACTCGGCGATAACCTATGCTATCCAGAAACTGGAGGACCAGACAGGCGCGCGGCTCTTCGACCGCTCAGCTTACCGTCCGTTGCTGACCGAAGCGGGCATTGCGCTGTTGCCGCGCGCGCGAAGAATCCTCGATGTCGTCGCGGAATATCACCTCGTTGCCACGGGTCTGGCAAAAGGCGTCGAGACGGAGGTCCGGCTCGTCATCGATCCGTTCATTCCAATGGATCTCGTGACGACAACACTGAAAGCTTTCCACGAGACCTTCCCGACCCTGCAGGTGCGCCTCATGGTCGAGCCGGTCGAGACTTCCGTCCGGGCGATTACGGATGGTTGGGCAGATGTCGCGATAACCGTCGATTATTTCCCCTTGACCAACCAGCTGGAACGCAGCGCCTGCGGATTGATCGAACTCGTTGCGGTCGCGGCACCTGCACATCCGCTTGCTAGGATCGCCGGCCCCATCGAGCCTGAAGTTCTGCGAGATCACCTGCAGCTCATTCTTGCAGCACGTCCCTCCGTTTCGACAAAGCAGGATCACGGGATCATCGCCGTCAATCGCTGGTACACGACCGAGCTCGAGACCAAGCACGCTATGCTGCTTGTCGGCCTCGGATGGGGAAGCATGCCACGGTCGCGGGTAGAAGCCGATATTGCAGCGGGGACGCTCGTGGAGCTCCACCCCACGCAATGGGATGGATTGGACAGTATGCCGAGATTTCCCTTTGTCGTCGCACGGCGAAAAGGTACTGCCCTGGGCACGGCGGGTCGCTGGCTCGTGGAGAGGCTGTCAGAGAAATGACGCCCGGTGCCGGCGCGGCGAGACCAAATTCAGTCCGCCGGAAGCCCTCACTTTTTTCGCAAAACAACTCTTGAAACCGAATTTTTGGAAAACCAGATAATTGTTGCTGGATGCCAGAAAGGGCCAGCGATCACCGAGGCGCCGGTTGCTTCGGCGTCTTCGTACCCATGTTGCTTCAAGGAGGATATGGCTATGGCAACATCTTATGACTATGCACCGCTTTTCCGCTCGAGCGTCGGCTTCGACAGGATCTTCAATCTTCTCGAAAATGCACAGCGCGCGCGTTCGATCAGCGACTGGCCGCCCTATGACATCGTAAAGACGGGCGACGATACCTACCGCATCTCGGTCGCGGTCGCCGGTTTCTCGCAGGACGAGCTGAGCCTGACGTTCCAGTCGAACCTGCTGACGGTTACCGGAAACAAGGCGGAAACGCATGGTGAAGGTTATCTGCACCGCGGAATTGCCGGTCGCCCGTTCGAACATCGCTTCGAATTGGCAGACCACGTCCGCGTCTCCGGCGCCGGTCTCTCCAACGGCCTGCTGTCCATCGATCTGGTCCGGGAAATTCCGGAAGCGATGAAGCCGCGCAAGATCGAGATCCAGACAGGCCCGACATTGGCCGCCAGCACGACCGCTCCACAAATTGAAGCCAAGAAAGCTGCCTGAATATGTCAGCGAACGTATGAGCATTGGGGGCGCTGGTTTTCGGCGCCCCTTCCGGCGCCATCAGCCTGTCGCCGGGCCAGCCCTGCGAATGAACGAGCGGATGGCGATGAGAGCGACGCAGGCGAGAGACACCAGGAAAATGGCGCCTGACATTGCGTAGATAACTGGCGACGCACCGGAATTCATCTTGCCGAACAGCACCACCGGAAGCGTGTTCTGGCGGCCCGCCAGATAGACGGCACGGGTGAATTCGTTCAGCGAAAGCAGGAAAGAGAATATGAAAGCGCTTATCAGGCCCGGCCGGATAAGCGGCAACGTGATATCGATGAACTGCCGCCAGCGGGTAGCGCCGAGATCAGCGGCCGCGACGAGATAGGACCGGCGAACGGCGGCAAAGCTAGTGAGGATAACGATGAAGGCAAACGGCATCGCCCACAGCACGTGGCCTGCGATGACCGTCACGCTCGATGCCTTGATACCGGCTCGCGTAAAAACCGCCGAAAGAGCCAGCCCCTGAATGACGCCGGGCACGAACATTGGCAGGATGACCATCAGGAACCATGCCGGTCGCCGGGCCCGCAACTCGAAATAGGCAAGGGCTGCGAGCAGCGACATCCCTGTCGCCAGAAATGCCGTGACGGGCGCAATGATCAGCGACTGTTCCAACGCCGACATCAGCGCCGTTTCCTTTGGCAGCGCGAGGTACCACTGAAGACTGAGGTTGGACAGGCTCGGAAGACCCGGCTGAAGCGCCGGATTGAACGACACGGCAAGCAGATAGAGCGGCGGTGCATAGATGACGAGCAGTCCGGCGATGGTGACGACCCAGAGCAGGATGCGGTTAGAAAGTCCTTCACGGAGCATCATGGTGACTGGTCCTCGAAGAGCGAGGCAAGGCCGAAAAGCCGGTTGCCGACCAGCACCAGACCGAAGATGACAGCAAGGACCACCGTCGAGATTGCAAAGGCCAGCGGATAGTTGGCGACACGCATAACGTCGTTGATCATTACAGAAACGATCGAAGCGCCTGCGCCGCCGAGCATCTGGACCTCTGTCGAAGACCCGACCACCATGACGAAGACGAACAGGAAGCCGGCGAAAATGCCCGACAATGTCAGCGGGAGCAGAATGGTCGCAAGGCTTCTCCAGAAGCCGGCGCCGAGATCCTGGGCCGCCGCCAGCAATGTTGGATCGACACGGCGCATCGACAACAGCAACGGGAAGATCGCGAACGGCAGATAGGAAGCGACAAGTCCGACCACGACCGCGAAATTGCTGAAAAGCAACCAGTCGAGGGGTGCGTGGGTGATGCCGAATTGCTGCAGCATCGTATTGATGACACCCGTGCGGCCGAGCACGAGCCGCCATGAAAAGGAGCGGATAAGGTATGACGTGAAAAAGGGGGTGGTAATCAGCGCGAGAAGCAGGATGTTCAACCGCCGGCCTGCGAGAAAATGGATCGCATAGGCGGTGGGATAGGCAATCAGCAGACAGAGGAACGCCGTGGCGAAAGCCTTCACCAGCGTCGAGACGATGACGGTCCAGCGGCCCGCGTCCAGAATGGCTTCGTAGCCGGCAAGGCTCAGATCCGGTTTTATCCAATAGGTCTGGGGGTCCCAGCTCCAGAAGCTCCAGACGACGACGATGGTCAGCGGCGCGAGCCCAAGCGTCAGGATCGCCAGAAGCGGCGGCGTCATCAGCATCGACGACATAGGCAGGCGCAGTCTCGCCATCGGCATCTCCGGGGTTCGGTGGCAGCGGTGGTGAAAACGACCGCCGCCGATTGTTGGGCTCAGGCGTTGCGCAGCTTCTGCCACCACTCTTCGTAAAGCTGGAAATTGTCCGGCCTGGCATTCTGCCAGTAGATCTTGCCGGCGAACTTGGCTTTCACGTGTTCGGCCAGCTTCTCAATCTCTTCCGGCTTGTATTCTTCTGGATGCGCCTTGGCATAGGCGACGTTGTTGTCGGTCGGCACCAGATAGCCGCGCGCCTGGCCGAGCTCGCAGCCGTAGAGGCCGCCGAGCAGGCCATTGACGAAGCCATGCGCGGCGTCGGCTACACCGCGATCGGCAGCCCCCTTGAGGAGAACGGTGTTGTTGCCCCAGCCTTCGTAACCTTCGACGGGTGCGGCGTATTCCACCTGCAGCCCGCGCTTGCGGCCTTCGTAGACAATAGGCTCCCATCCGGTCATCGCGTCGACCTCTTGGTCGGCAACGAGTTGCACACCCTGTTCCCAGCCATTCCAGAACGTGCGGAACTGGCCGTCGGTCTTGTGCTTGATCAGGAACTCCATGACCATACCGAGTTCGGACTCGGTCAGGTTGCCGGGATCGACGATCGGCTTGTTTTCGCTTTCCTTCAGGTACATGGCGGTAAAGATGACGCTATTTATCCACGCATCCTCCATCGCAACGCGACCTTTCAGCTTCGGATCGAAGATCGCACCGTAGCTGTCGATCTTGCCCAGTTTGTCGGGCCTATAGATGATCGAGTCGGCGTTGACCACGGTCGGTATGCCGTACTGCTTTCCGTCCTGCTTCAGGTAGGGAATGTTCTTTGCCCACGGCCACACGCTCTCGTAATTCGGGATCTTCGAAAGGTCCCAGGGAACGATGACGCCTTGGCGCGCAAGCTCCTTTTCGGCACCGCCCTGGAAGCCACCGACGTCGAAAAGATCATTGGCATTGCCCGCCTTGAGGCGGGCGATCACCGGACCGAGGTCGTTGCCGTTGTCGGTAAATTCAGGAGTTACGCCACTCTGCTTTGCAAACGCCTGCCATTTGTCGCCGATGTCCAGCGTTGCCGTGGCCCAGAAGGCAACCGTGCCAGCCCCTTGCGCGGCAAGACGCGAGGCGAAACCCAGGCCGCCGGCAGACAGGGCAGCACCTGCGCCCATCAGCTTCAGGAAATCGCGGCGCTGCACATTGCTGTTCCGGTTGGATGAAAGTGGTCTGTCATGGATCGTCATTGTCATTCCCCTTTTTTGTTGTTGGCATGCATTGCTTGATCCGCTTGCAGAACCGTCAGTTGGCAGTCTCTAACTTGCAATCAGGACTGCCGCACCGGGCTTCAGGCCAACTGACACCTCCTGCCCTATAGCGAGATCCCCGCTATCGGCATCAATCACGATCATCAGCGTCTGCCCATCGGCAAAGGCGAGTTTCAGATCCCGATGCAGGCCCCGGAAAGTCGTGTCGACAACGGTGAGCCGCAGCGACGGAGAGGCGCCCGACGGCGTCAGAAACAAGCGGTCCGGCCGAATGGCAACGACACTGGCCGTCGGGTCCAACGGTCCGGCCGTGCGCACGGGCATCACCTGACCGGCGACAGTGGCCTGCGCATGATCGCCAACCGATATCACCGCCTCCGGCCGCAGCACCGTATCGATGCCGACGAAACGGGCGACGAAGGCATTCGCCGGTGTCTCGAAAAACTGCGCCGGCACGTCGACCTGCTCTATGCGGCCGCGATGCATGACCGCCATGCGATCGGAGAGGCTGAGAGCTTCGTCCTGATTATGGGTGACCAGAATGAAGGTCGCGCCGGTGCGCTTGTGCAAGCGTCCGAATTCGTCGCGCATCTGCTGGCGCAAGCGTTCGTCCAGCCCGGTCAGCGGTTCGTCCAGCAGCAGGATGCCCGGCTCCATGACCAGGGCGCGGGCGAGCGCCACCCGTTGCCGCTGGCCGCCGGAGAGCAGATTGACGTCGCGCGGCCCGAAGCCTGAGAGTTCGACAAGATCCAGCGCATCATCTACTTTTGCCTGAAGCGTCGCGTTGGACATCCCCTTCAGACGAAGCCCGTAGCCGATATTCTGGGCAACGCTCATATGCGGAAACAATGCCAGGTTCTGGAAGACGGTATTGACCGGCCGACGATTGGCCGGAACGTCGCCGACATCCTTGCCGTCGAACGCAACACGACCCGAGGTCTGGCGGTCAAAGCCGCCGATCAGCTTCAAGAGCGAGCTTTTCCCGCATCCGGACGATCCAAGCAGCGTGAAGAATTCGCCCGCCTTGATCTCGAGCGTCACGTCGTCGAGCGCCTTGACAGGCCCGTACTCTCTGCTGACATGATCGATCTGGATCGATATCGCCATCTTTACCCTGCCTTGGCGCTGGTTTCGCGAACGATCAGAATGCCGTTATCGGTGACGCTCAATGTCTGATTTTCCTGGATCAAGGTCGTTGCCGTCGCCTCCTCCACGATAGCCGGCCCTTCGATCTGCTGGCCACCGCAGAGCTTGTCACGCGCATAGACGGGGCACGCGATCCATCCCTTCGAACCGCCGAAATAGACATTTCTTTGTCCGCTGGGCGCGACGCGCTCGACGGCCGACTTTATCTTCGGCAAGGCAATGACCGTTCCGTTCAGAACCGCTTCGAGATGCAGTGTCGTGATCTCGATAGCCGCATCCGCGAGCCTGAAGGAATAGGATCGTTCATGCGCCGCATGGAAGCGTTCTGCAAGGCTGTCGACATCGTCTTCGTGCTGGAAGTGCACGTAGACGCCATGCTCCTGTCCGCGATAACGCGCTTCGACCTGATAGGTGAACCTGATATCGGCCTCCTGCCCCTTGGCGAAGTAGGCGATGGCCTCCGTCTCCAGGCTCTCGAACCGTGGACCCATCTCCGCCAGAGCGCCTGCCGACAATTGCACGAACCAAGTGCCGCGAAAGTCCGCCCGAGGTTCCGCCGCCAGCATGCCCCATGCGGAAAAGATCCCGGGATGCGGCGGAATGATGGTCGCCTTGACACTGAGATCGCGGCCGAGACGGGTCGCGAGTGCAGGTCCGGCACCGCCGCTGACGACAAAGACGGCATCGCGCGGATCGTGACCGCGCTGGACGGTCACCAGCTTGAGGGCATTGATCATGCTCGCATGGGCTATATCGATGATCGCCAGCGCAGCATCCTCGATACTTAGCCCCAGCGGCCTGGCGACAGTCGCGATCGCGTCTTCTGCCTTCTGCTTGTCCAGATGCATGCTGCCGCCGGCAAATGTCGCGGGATCGAAAATCCCTATGGCAAGGATGGCGTCGGACAAGGTCGGTTGCGTGCCGCCGCGCCCGTAGCAGGCGGGACCCGGTGTCGAGCCGGCACTTTGCGGGCCAACGATCAGCGCGCCGCGATCGTCGATGCGCGCAATAGAGCCACCACCGGAGCCGATTTCGACAATATCGACAACCGGAACCTGGATGGCGTGGCCGGGCGCAATCCGTGTGTGTTCCAGCTTGTATTCGACATTCAGGGTCGGGCGGGCGTCGTGGATCAGCGAGCATTTTGCCGTCGTCCCCCCGACGTCCAGCGACAGAACCTCACTTTCGCCAATGGCGGTACCAATACGTGCCGCCCCGGCAACACCACCCGCCGGTCCCGATTCCACCAGCGTCAGCGGGCTGTTGACGGCCTGGTCGAATGTCGAGATCCCGCCGTTCGATTGCATTGCATAATAGGGGCAGGTCAGGTTGCGGCCCGTCAGCGAGCTTTCCAGCTGCGCAAAGTAGTTGCGAATGATCGGCTGCACATAGGCATTCAACACGACTGTGTTCGAGCGCTCGTATTCCCGCCACTGCCGCGAGACTTCATGGCTCGCACAGATGGTCGTAAAAGGCAGCGCATCGGCCAGGATCCCGGCACACAGTATCTCGTGCTCGGGGTTCGCGTAACTGTGAAGAAAGAGGATGGCCACTGCATCGACATCCTCCTCGAGGCATTTCGCGATGATCGGCCGCAGGTCGTCGCATTCCAGGGGCATCAGCACCTTACCGGAAGCATCGAGGCGTTCCCGAACCTCGAAACGGAGATGCCGGGGCACGAACGGCTCGGGGCTGTGAAACTGTAGGTTATAGAGATCGGGCCGGTTGCCACGGCCGATTTCCAGAACGTCGCGGAAGCCCGCAGTGGTCACCAGCGCAGTGCGCACGCCCTTTCGCTCTGTAATCGCATTGATGACCGTCGTCCCGCCGTGGGCAAAAAATGTCACGTCCCGTGTGCGCAACCCGTCTTTTGCTTCGGCAGCAGCGATGGCGTCGAGTACGCCGATCGACTGGTCGTCGACGGTCGTCAGGCTTTTGGCGGTAAACAGTTCGCCACTTTGCTCGTCATAGCCGACGAGGTCCGTGAACGTGCCCCCGACATCCGTTGCCATTCTGATCATCCCGCAATCCTTCTCTCATATCCGTAAAGCCTGGACGCGTCGGCCTCCGTCAAAAATCCGTCCTGCAGATCCTGCTCGATCATGGAGGTTTCCCGGTCGCGGGCGTCGCCCCATCCGCCGCCGCCGCCGGTGACAACCCGCAGGATGTCGCCGGTCGTAAGGTCGATATGGGCGACGCGACCATGCGACTGCGGCGCACCCCGATCTGCCGGCGCGATCTGCAGCACATTCGCAGTGCCGCTTCCGCCGCCATCCATCCCCCAGGGAAGGGTGCTGGTGCGTCCGAAGCTGCCGTAGGCCGATGCACCGCCGCTCAAGATCTCGTACTCGCGCACGATGCCGAAGCCGCCGCGTCGGCGGCCCTCGCCGGTTCCACCCTCGACGTTCAAGGCGTAGCGTTTGACGCGCAACGGAAAACGGGCTTCGATCAGCTCGACAGAATAGTTGTAGGTATCGCCGTCCGTGAGTGCGATGACGGCATTGGCGCCGTCGCGATGCTCACTGGCGCCCCAGCCACCGTGATGCGGCTCGATGTGGATGAACGGCTGCCCGTTGGCATCCCGGCCGGAAATGTAGACGACGCATAGGCTGGAATAGGAACCGGCGGAAAATCGCCCCGGCACCAAAGCGGCGAGCGCCTTCCAGACCAGTTCCGACGCATGCACCGAGCCCTCGTAATACCAGCCCGTCGGCGAGGGTTTTTCAGCGGTAAACAGCGTTCCGGATGGAGCGATCACCGTCAACGGCCGAAACCAGCCTTCGTTGGAGGGCTCCTGCGGCCCGACCATCGCCTTGACAATAGTCTTGACGGCAGACTGCAGCGCGCCGCGTGCACAATTGATGGGCCCTGCAACGGCCGGCGGACACCCGGTGAAATCGGCTGTAATGCTGTCGCCGGAAATCGTCACGGCAACTTTGACGAAAATAGGCGCCGAACTGACGCCGTCGCCATCGATGATATCGGTTGCCTCGTAACAGCCGTCGGGGATGAGGGAGATGGCAGCCCGGCTGCGCTTCTCGCTGGCATCGAGCAGATTGGTGAAGGCAGCCCGAACGGTTTCGGAACCATACTTCGCTGAAAGCTCCATCATCCGCCGCGCCGCCACACGCACCGTCGCGACCTGCGCATTGAGATCACCGAGCGCGATTTCGGGCAGGCGGACGTTTTCGCTGATGATGTGGAGGATTTCGTCGGAAAACACCTCAGAGCGCACGACTTTGACGCCGGGTAGCCGCAGGCCCTCCTGAAACACCGAGGTAGCATTCGGCGCAAGGCTGCCGGGAACAGATCCACCGACGTCGAGATAGTGGGCGACATTGATCGCATAGCCAACGATCGTGCCATCCGCAAACAGCGGCTTGACAATGGCAAAGTCGCAGGCGTGCGTGCCGCCGGCATAGGGATCGTTCGAAAGCAGGATATCGCCATCGACAAGATTACCGGCAAATTTGCCGATCAGCGCCTTAACCTGGACGCCGAACGTGCCGGTGAACAGGGTGATGCCGTTCATCTGGGCGACGAGCTCTCCCTCGGCTGTCAGCAGGCCGCAGGCAAAATCCAGCACTTCATAGATTACCGGACTCATGCTCGTGCGCGCCATGACGATCCCCATCTCGTCGACGGTCGCCATCAGCTTGCCTTCGATGATCTCCTGGGTAACGGGATCGACAGTCATGTTCCCTGGGGTCATTTTCTACCCTCATCATTCATATCGAGGGTAGATTAGGTGACCTCGCGCATTGCGGGTAGCCTGCCATATGGGTGGGCTGCCTTCGCTGCACCCTACCCATATGGATAGGTCAGCGGTCCCTGATGGCCATCACGGCAGCCGTGCGCGTCGTGACATTGAGCTTGGCGAAGATGTTGCGCAGGTGAAATTTGACCGTGTTGTCGCTGAGGCAAAGCTGTCGGCCGATTTCCTTGTTGCTCAGTCCTTCGCTGAGCAACTGCATGACGCCGCGCTCACGCTCCGTCAGCCCGCCCGGCTCGACCTTGGCGATTACAGCCACCGCCTCTGCCAGCGGATCGCATTCGGGCGCAAGTTTGAGCGCGTCGGCAAGTCTTTGCGACACCACGTCGGGGACGTCCATCGACGCCGCAAGCCCAACCAGTTGCTCGGTGAATTCGGCCCCTTCGAGCAGAAGTATGGCGCGATAATCGAAGACCGGCAGCGACAGCAGCATGTCCGATAATTTTGCCGCGGCCTCCTGCGGCTTGTCTTCGGCAAGCAGCAGGCGGATATCGAGAAAACCGAGTTCGATGCGCCGGGGGATGTGCGGTTTGGCGGGCTGTTGGTCCATCAGCCGCTGAAACCCCGCGCGCGCGGCCGCGATTTCGCCGCGCGCAGCATCGATACGCGTCCAGAGTAGCGCCGGCACCGTGCCGCGCAGATGATAGGCGAGCATGTTGGAGCTGTCGGTGGCAGCGCTTTGCCGGCTCATTCCCTGGACCTCGGCAAAGCGGGCTGCTTCGTCGACGTGGCCAGAGGCGATCAGTAGCGTGACACGCTCGCCGTCGATCAGCCGCGTCAAGCGGTCGAAGCCACGCCGGGCAGCCACCGCGCGGGCGCTGTCCATGGCGGCGTGGGCGGCAATGATGTGGCCGTTCAGCCGGTGTACGCGCTGCTGCGCCATGAAACCGGCGGCGAGAAGATCGAACCAGGTGTCGTGGCGCTCGAGATGCGGCAAAGCCCAGGATAGCGACGATGATGCGGCCTGCCGCTCGCCGCGCATGGAGAGTATTTCGCTTTCCAGCACTTGCCCGACGGCGTCGAGATCGCTTCCCTTACCAATATGCGTCTGCGCCTCGACGATGAGGTTCCGATAGGCTTCGGCAGCCCCGATGCTGTCTCCGCTGAAAAACGATGCCTGACCGATATGCGTATAGAGGTGCATCGCCCCGAAATCGGCGCCGCCATCGCGGAAAGCCCGAAGCGCGAGTTGGCCGTAGTGCAAGGCACGATCGAGCTCGGTCCGGATCAGGAAATTGTAGGACAGCATGTTCAAGGCAAGCGCGCGATGGATAATCTCCATATCGCTGTCCTGCGACAGATCCGCCTCAAGAGCTGAAAGATCGCCGGGACTTGCCCGCCGGTCGGTATAGAGCGACAGGAGCACCCGGACGACCCTCAGGTCGCGTGACAATTTACCGTCACCGGAAGTACGCTCGGCCAGCGCCAGATAGTGGTTGGCCGTATCGAGCTGTCCGGCCTTGGCGCTGATGACACAAAGCCCGAGCGTCGTCAGCGGAAATGCCGATAGATTGATGCCCGCCGCCTTTTCGATCAGCGCCTGAAACAGAAGTGCGCCGCCGCGCGTCGTCGCATATACCCGCCGCCATCCGCCGGCAGCCTCGATGATCTCGGCTGCCAGCGCCGTATCGTCGGCCAGCATCGCATGCCGCACTGCCGCATCACAATCGTTGGACGCCTGGAACCACCGCGCAGCCTTTCTCAGCACCTGACCGGGATCGATACCGATCCGGGCAGCCTCTTCCTTGAGGAAGCCGTTGAAAACCGGGTGATACCGGATCCAGGCTCCCTGCCCATCGAGCACGGCGATCGGCAGCGCATAGGTGCCGAGGCGATTGAACAGTCCGTTAGCATCCGGCAGATCGCAGACGGCTGCGACAAGCGTCCGCCCGATAACCGGAAGCGAGGCAGTTTCGATCAGGAACTGCTGGATGTCTTCCGGCAAGCTGGAGAAAACCTGCTCCGACAGGTAACGCCCCATCTCGGCATTGCTGCCATCGAAAGAATCGAGGATCGCGCCGCTGTCTGTGGTATCGTTGACCAAGACCCGGACCATCTGCAGGGCCACGGCCCAGCCTTCGGTCCGCTTGTTCAACGCGCCGATCTGCCTGCTCGTCAATAGTGTCGAGCGACCCGCAAAGAATTCCCGTGCTTCGCCGTCGGAAAAGCTCAGATCCGCAACGCCGATCTGCCTGAGTTCGCCGTTGAGGCGCAGTGCAGACAGCGGAAAGCGGGGCGCGCAGCGGGAGATGAGAATAAAGCTGATATGGGTGAGATCGGCTGCGGCAAGCAGTCTCGCCAGAAGTGCTTCCGTCGCGTCGGTCTGGGCAAAATGATAGTCATCGACGAACACAGTGACGGGCATCTCGATCTGGCGCAGCCGCGTGATGAACACCGAGAGAACCGAAGGCACGGCCATGCTGCTGGCATCGAGCCCCCGCCCCTCGTCCGGCAAGAGCGGCGCAAGCGCATCCATCAACGCCAGGAGAAAATGACGCTCGTTGCAATCCTCGGCGTCGAGCGTCAGCCAGACCGGCCGCTCACCCTCGCTTTTCAACAACTGGTACCACTGCGCGGCAAGCGATGTCTTGCCGTAGCCAGCCGGAGCAACGATCGTTGTCAACCGCCGCGATCCGGAGCGCTGCAACTGCGCAAGAATATCCCGACGCGTTATATCTGCGTAGTTGCTTGCTGGTGGCTGAAACAAGGGTCGGTCGATTGTCATTCCCCATGATTGCTGGCGCCAGCGCCAGTTGCAAGTCGGGGACGCAAAATGACGCGTTCTGTGGACGCAATTGAAACCAGCGCGCAGTTACCCAGTCCACGTTGTAAACTGATTTTGACCAGAAATGGCCCGGCTCCGCGTTCTAGCCGACCGGTCACTGTGCGCTGGGCACGATCCTTACAAAAACACGATCATTGCAACAGGTCGCAGCCCGTGACCGACGGCAGTTCATTCAATGCCGGAGGACAAGGCCTTGCAGCCGTGTCCACGTTCGAAAGAAGGAGAGCCTATGGAAGTCCGGATCCCGACCCTCTCGGACCCCGTTTCAGGAAGCGATCATGCCACCTTTCGGAGAGCAGCGGTCGTCGTATAGCGCTGCGACTTGGTCGTGGCACCATCGGCAAATCTGAACTGGTCTAGCAGGCTAAAGAGTGCGGATGCCTCGTTGGCAAGGCTGTGGCTTGCAGCAGTCTGCTCCTCGACCATCGCCGCGTTTTGCTGTGTGCCCTGATCGACCGTGTTGATTGCGCGATTTATCTCCATCAGGGCCGTGGACTGCTCCCGTGAAGCATCGACGATTGCCGAGATATCGGCATTGATATTTTCGACATGCTGCGCGATTTCCTGCAGGGCGCCACCAGCCTTGGTGACCAGCGCAACGCCGTTGCCGACCTGAACACTGGAGGCCGTGATCAAGGCCTTGATCTCCTTGGCTGCCGTTGCCGAGCGTTGCGCCAATTCGCGCACCTCCTGTGCCACGACGGCAAAACCCTTGCCCGCCTCGCCGGCACGCGCAGCTTCCACCCCGGCATTCAGGGCCAGAAGGTTGGTCTGGAACGCGATTTCATCGATAACGCCGATGATATTGGAGATCGCTCGCGAGGAGTTCTCGATCTGGTCCATCGCCCCGATTGCCTCCCGCACGACCGCGCCGGAATGGTGCGCATGCTCCTTGGTACGGGCGACCAATTGTCCGGCCTCCTCTGCACGTCGGCTGGAATCCTTGACGGTCGTGGTAATTTCCTCGAGAGCTGCCGCCGTCTGCTCGACGGATGCCGCCTGCTGCTCCGTCCGCTTCGCCAGATCATCGGCAGACGAGCGAATTTCGTTGGATCCCGCCGAAATCGCCTTGGCATTTTCCGCGACGGTTCTCATGGCATCCTGCAGCTTTTCGGATGCTGCGTTGAAATCGGCCCGTAGCTTCTCCAGCGAGGAAATAAAGGGGGTATCGATCCGTTGCGAAAGGTCGCCGGAAGCAAATTTCGTCAGGCAATCGGCAAGCAGCTCGACGTTTTCAACGCGTTGGGTGACATCGGTGGCGAATTTTACCACTTTGATCACTTTGCCCTTGAGGTCGAAGACCGGATTGTAGGACGCCTGGATAAAAACCTGATGCCCCGACTTGCTGACACGGGTAAACTCGTCCGCGACAAAGTCTCCGCCGCGCAGACGTGCCCAGAACTCCGCATATTTCTCGGAATTGGCTTCAGCGGCGGAAACGAAAAGCCGGTGATGTTTGCCGACGACCTCTTCAAGTGTGTAGCCGAGCGCCTTCAGGAAATTCGCATTTGCCGAAAGGATTTTTCCGTCCGGTGTGAACTCGATCATTGCCTGAGCGCGGGACATTGCGGTGATTTTCGCGGCGCTGTCGAGTTCGTGGATCTTGGTTTGGGTAATGTCGTTGGCAAATTTTACGATCTTCAGGACTTTGCCGCGACTGTTCTTGATGGGGTTATAGTTTCCGCGAATATAAACCTCGCTGCCGTTTTTGGCGAGGCGCGTAAATTCCCTGCATTCAAATACGCCGCTCTGGAGCTTTTTCCAGAATGCGACGTAGTCGGCAGACTCAGCGTACTCCTTGTCGAGAAAAATCCGATGATGCTTCCCGATGATTTCCGATGGCGAATACCCCATGAGATCGCAGAAGTTTTTGTTGGCGGCCAAAATCTTTCCGTTGATGTCGAATTCGATGACGGCAAATGAAAGATCAAGGGCGCCGAGCACTTGCTTGGAATTCGAAGAAAGAAAATTTACCACCGCGTGGCTCCAAAGAAACAGTGTTGAGATGCTGTCTCAATTGTGGGACATCATATTTAAAAAGCCATTAATTGCGAACGCCAGCTCTTTATGCTGCTCAAGACATATGCGCGGAATCGGTACCTCGACAGCAATCATTACAATTTTCCGCACGATGGCTATGGACCTGTAACCACGAACGTCCCAATTTGGGCGTCGGCGGCGCGGCATACGTGCATAAATTTTAAATGGTGGTGTGGTTCTGTTGGTCGGCCTCGTTTAAACGGGGATGAGTTCTGAAGGTGGCTTTCTTCGCAGGCGGGGGTTCTCAACGTGCATATTTCACTACGCAGTTGGTCTTTCCAAAGTCTTCGCGACAGATTGACGATCAGGGCACAGATGGCGCTGCTGACGGCTGTAACCTGCGTCGGAGCAGTTGGCATTGCTGCCTCCGGCGCTGCAATTCTGGCACGTCAGAATGCGGTCTCCAGCGCGAACCAGCAGTTGCTGACCCTGGCACGCCACCTGGCAGAGCGTCTTGACCAGCATATGTTCGAGCGCTACCGCGAAATCCAGAATATTTCCAACTTGGCACCGCTGGAGTCGATCTGGGAGAGCGAGCCCGATGCCGTGCGCGTCGTTCTCCAGCGGCTTCAGGAGAGCTTGCCGGAATACGCCTGGCTGGGCTTTGCATCTCCGGACGGTATCGTGCGGGCTGCGACCAAGGGCATGCTCGAAGGTCAATCCGTGTCTGCCCGCCCCTGGTTTGCGAACGGACTGAAAGAACCCACCGTCGAGGACGTGCACGAAGCAAAACTGCTGGACAAGCTGCTGCGCACCTCTCCGAACGATGCCCCGTTTCGCTTTGTAGACGTTGCCATGCCTGTGCGGGACCGGCAGGGCACGCTTGCCGGCGTGCTTGGCGCTCATATGAGCTGGACATGGGCGGACGATGTCCGACGGACAGTTCTCAGCAACGAAGATCCAAGTTCGCCTTCGGATCTGTGGGTCGTCGGGCGCGACGGTTCGGTGCTGATCGGCGACAATACGGCGAAGATCGACGTTTCCCGTCTCGGGGCCGCAGGCACCAACCAGGGCACGGTCTTCATCGATCAGACGGACAGCAAGGATATGTTGACCGCGCTGGTTCCGACCAAGGGATATGGAGACTACCCGGGTCTCGGCTGGACGGTTGCCGCCCGCAAGCCTGTGGATGTGATCTATGGGGCGGCGAACAAGCTGGTACTTCAGATTTTGCTGGTTGGCTTTGCAGTGGCCGGAATCGCCTCCTGCATTGCCTGGGTGCTGTCCGGCGCTGTCACAAGGCCGCTGCAAAACCTGGCCGAGAGCCTTGATCTCGTCGGGCGCAAGACAGATGGCACGACTGTAGAGCGTGAACACGGGTCGCTGGATATTCTGCAGCTTTCCGCTGCGGTCCGTTCCCTGTTGCGAAGGCTTGGCTCGGCCGAAGCCGGCCAGCAGGACGCCCACAGTACGATCGATACGCTGCAGCGCGAGGTGGAGGTTCAAAAGAGAACCACCGAGGAGAAGATGCGGCGGTTCGGGCAGGATCTCCATACCCTCCAGGTCCTTGCCGATACGGACGGCCTCACCGGACTCCTCAACCGGCGGGCCTTTCTGGAATTTGCTGAAGATGCCTGGAGTTATTACAAGAAAAGCAATGGCACATTCAGCATTCTCATGTTCGACATCGATAATTTCAAACGGATAAACGATGCATTCGGCCATTCGGCGGGTGACTATGTCATCCGCACCATGGGCAACATCCTCAGCGCCGGCATCCGCTCGACCGACAAGGTCGCACGGTTCGGAGGTGAAGAATTCGTGGTGCTGCTCCGCGAGACCGACGAAGCGGCGACAGTCATGCTCGCAAATCGTCTCCGGGAAGAGATTGCGGCGACCGTCGTCAACACCGGCGCTCACAAGATCACATTCACGACCAGCGTCGGATGCGCCGTCAGCACGCCGGCGGCCCGCGATCTCGAAGACGTCATCCACAGCGCCGACAAAGCACTCTACGCTGCAAAGACGAGTGGCCGGAACTGCGTTACGTTCGACAGCCGGCCGACGCAGAGCCAGCAGACGGCAGATTCCAGTGCTTCGGGATCATTGCGAAATTGAACGACGAGACCGGGGCGCGAACGAAAACGGTGGTTCCGTTCGCGCCGCGAACATAACTTAATACAAAATGACACTCCGCAATATTGCTCTCAGGCATAGTGCGATGCGAACCGGCCTCCCGTTGTGGGGTCAGCCTCTGCATCCACACTATGAAAGAGAGTCATTCCCGTGCACATCAAGTCATTCGTATTTGCCATTATCGCCATTTCGTCGGCAGCACCCGCAATGGCAGCGGACCTTTCCGTTGTTCCGGAGGCAGCGCCTGCTGCTTATTCAGCCTATGACTGGTCAGGTTTCTACATCGGCGCCCAGGGTGGCTATAGCTGGAATCAAACCACCGTTCTCGGCACCAAGGAAGATCTGGACAACGGCTCCGCAGGCATTCACGCCGGCTACAACTTCCAGTCGGGCAGCATCGTCTACGGAATTGAGAACGACTTCAACTACAACTTCGCCAAAGACAAGGACACCGACCTTGAATGGGATGCGTCCGGGCGTGGTCGTATCGGTTATGCCCTTGACCGTACGCTGATCTTCGCAACTGCCGGCATCGCGGCGACGAGCGGCAAGCTGGACATCCCCGCTATACGCAAGAAAGACGACATCCTCATTGGATGGACTGCGGGTGGAGGTGTCGAACACGCCATCACCGACAACATCCTGGTTCGTGGCGAATATCGCTATTCGGATTTCGGCAAGAAGGATTTCGGTGCCGGCGTCGGCGATTTTGGCGCCACCCAGAACAAGGTCCTGATCGGCGCCAGCTACAAGTTCTAGCCGCAGGCAGGACGGCCGGGAAGGACGAGACGAGACTTTCCCGGCCCATCCGGGATGGTCACCTCCATCCCGTCGCCGCCGCAGCCCGGCAATAAAGACGGAACAAAAATCCAACGAACAGATGGATCCCGGGAGAAGCCTCCAGGCGATCAAGCAAGGAGACTTTGCCGTGAGCGGACCTGCGAGCAAAAACAACAGACGCCCCATTCTTGTCTTTCTTCCGGCCAACGCGGCAAACACCATCGTCGCCAGGCTAGAGCTAGCGGGCTATCCGGCGGTGGCGGTCACGACAGTCCCGGACCTGTTCGATGCGCTTCGCTCGGATGCGTTCGCATTGGCAGTCACAGTCCGGCCGCAGATCGATATCGTCCGGAACATCATGACGATCCCGGTCGTCAACCTCGAGGTCTTCTTCCACGCGGCGCTCACGGCCGACAGCGCCGAGATCAGCGGCAAACAGTTCGACGTCAATGCCTTCGTCAACCGCATAAAGACGCTCACTGTGCCCCGGTCAGGCCGTGAGCCCGAGAAGGTCAAGGAGTTCGGCCGCAAGCAGGCTGCAGCGAACCCCGGCTATGCGGGATGGCGCAAAGCAGCGGTGCATTTTTTCAAAAGCCGTTCCATGGCGAGGATCGACATCTGAGCGTGCGTATTTCCGATCTCTCTGGCCATCGCCCGGATTTCATGACGCGTCATGGGAGCGCAGACCCGATGTTTTGCATTGGTCGCCTGAAAACGTTGGCAACTGGCAGGACCGCTTTCACCTGGCTCCCCCAAGGATTGGATCCTGCACAGGTCGCCGCGGTAAAATGCGAACTCCTCTTCTGGATAGGGTCTCTTTTGATGTTGTGGATAATTGGCGCTGCCTCGGTCAGCGGTTTCGTTCTGACAGCCTTCTTTTGCCTTCTGACGTTTGCGAAGGTTCTGAAGATATCTCTCATGAAGATCATCGAAGGCATGCCGAAGTATTCCCGCGGGCGCCACTACGCGACACTCACTCTCGGGATTGCCTTTTTTCTCATGGTTGCGGCACGCGCCTGCTATATCTCGATGATCATCGTCGATACGGGGATGGCCGGTGGGATATGATCTGGAGCTTGAAAAAAAGACCGGAGCCGATAAATCCAGCAGCCGTCTTGCAACTGCGGTAAGACTGGCCTCTGAGATCGGGGAGCCCGCCGAGATGACATTTCCAGACCAAGCTCACATCCTCATCGTTGAAGATGACACCGAAATCGCCGGAATGCTGGTCGAACTCGTCTGTGCCAATGGCTACAAGGCGACGTCGGCCGACAGCGGTGCGGACATGGACCGCCTTCTGGCGCGCTACAAATACGACCTGATCGTTTTGGATGCGATGCTTCCCGGAGAAGACGGTTTCAGCATCTGCAGAAGGCTACGCTCCTCCGGCACCATCCCGATCATTATGCTGACGGCGCTCCAGGAGGATATCGATCGTATTCTCGGGCTAGAGCTGGGAGCGGACGACTACGTCACCAAACCGTTCAATTCTCGCGAACTCATCGCCCGAATCAAGAGCATCCTGCGCCGGGCTTCCTATGTGCGGGAACAGGATGGCGGGCTTGCCGCCCTGGCATTTTCGGGCTGGCGTATAGATCCAAACAGTCGCCAGCTTCACGACGCCGAGGGCGCGCAGGTGTCGATGACAACTGCCGAGTTCGACCTGCTTCTGGCCTTCTGCCAAAATCCCAACAAGATCCTGACGCGGGAGCAACTGCTGTCGATGACCCACGCGGGCACTGCGGGACCGATCGAGCGCAGCATCGACGCGCACATCAGTCGGGTTCGGCAGAAAATCGAGCCGAACCTCAAGGAGCCGACGTTCATCAAGACGGTTCGGCTCGGCGGCTACATGTTTGCCGCAAAAGTGGAGCGGATATTGTGATATCGCTGCGTTCTGCGTCACTTCGCATACAGATACTTCTGCTTGCCGTTCTCCTCGTCGTACTCGTGTCAGCTGTCGCGACGATCACAGAGCCGTTCATCTATGGCCGTCACGACAAGGGGATCGAAATCGGCTTGTTCGCCGGTCGCGTGGAGACGGTGCTGGAGCAATTCAAAAAGGCCAATTCTCGAGCGGACGAGGATGCCGCACTGGCCAATGCGGCGGCAGTCGGGCTTCGCATGGGGCGGGTCGATCCCAGGGAGTTCGCCGATGCTGCTGCCGTCGTGCCGATCCAGGCAGACGTTCGCCCAGGCATTCGCAGGCTATTGGACAAATCCTTTGTTGCGGAGATCGGCGAAATCTTTTCGCATTCCAGTCCCCGCCATAACCTGCTCGTCATGCTCGACAACGACAATGCGTTGTCGATAGAAGCCCCTATGTTTCCGAAATATCTCTGGTTTGCTCCAGCTGTTGCCAGCGGGCTTTTGAAGATCATCATTCCCCTGGCGATCATGGCCTATCTCAGCAGCCGGCTGATAACCCGGCCGCTGGAGCGCATCGCGACGGCGGCCCAGCGAGAAACGGTCCTGAACGAAACCTACGCAGAGCCCTTCACGGTCGAGGGTGCGAGCGAGATCCGAATTCTTGCAAACTCTCTCAACACCATGCGCAGCCGTATCCAGCAGATGACAGTCGATCGCACGAGGCTGTTGCGCGCAATCAGCCATGACCTCAGAACGCCCCTCACCCGGCTTCGAATGAGAGCCGAACGGCTGGCAGATTCCGACCTCAAGGATTTGATGCTGCGAGATGTCACTACTCTTGGCATGATGATCGACGAAAGCCTTTCATTCCTCAACGACAAGGTCGAAAACACTCGCAAAGTCGATCTGTCGAGCCTCCTCCAGACGGTCGCCAGCGATTTTGCGGACACTGGCGTCAACGTTACGTTCGAAGGTCCGAGACGTGTCGTGTACATCTGCAAGTCGCAAGGCCTGACGAGAGCCGTGAGCAACCTGGTGTCAAACTCCGCCCGTTATGCAGATCAGGTCTGCGTAGCGCTCGAATGTTTTGAAGACGGAGGCGTGCGGATCGCGGTAAAGGACAACGGGCCAGGCCTTCCCGACGAAATGAAAGTCCGCGTGCTCGAGCCGTTCTTCAAGGCTGATGCATCCCGGCAGGGCGGAGCGATGGGGAGCGGTTTTGGCCTTGGCCTGACGATTACCAAGGGCATCGTCGAGAAAGGCCACAATGGCACTTTCCAGTTGCTCGACAATATGCCGAAAGGGCTGATGGCCGATATCCGGCTGCCGCCCGCAACGTGACAGGCGTGCAGCGCCCGGTTGGGTTATTCTTGGCTGCGAACATTTCAGAACATCAAAGAAGACACGGCAATACACAAATGTCCGATGGTCATTCCTGGATCTTACCCCCCGGAGGCTATCTTCCTATGCCATCAATCAAATCGATCTTCGCGACTGCATTTGCGTGCGCAGTCACTACCGGATGTACAGCCGCCGGTCCCGTTGTCTACGAGGGACTGGCTTCGGCGTCAGCGCTGAAACCCAATCCCAATGACCAGAATGGTCGCGAACCCTATGTTTTCCGGGGCGACACCAGCTTTCGACAATATACCAGGATCATCGTGGATCCCGTGACTGTCTATGCCGGCACCGACGCTCAGTTTGGCAAGGTTTCCGCCGATGACAAACTGGCTCTTGCGCGCTACATGCAGTCCGAATTCACCGAGAGGCTGAAGACGCGGTTCTCCATCGTGACGGCTCCGCAGCCTAACACTCTCAGGCTGCACCTGACGCTAACGGGCGTGAAAGCAAATACCCCTGTGCTCGGGACGCTGTCCCATTTCGACGTCGCGGGCGGCGTCTACAACGGAGTCCAGGCTGTCCGCGGAGGCGAAGGGTCGATGACGGGATCGGTCAACTACGCGGTCGAGGTCTACGATGCGACAGCGAACCGCCTGTTGCTCGCCTATGTCAGCAAGCAGTTTCCGGGCGCAATGAACATCGGCGCCAGCATGGGATCGATGCAAGCTTCGATGGTGGGCGTTGAAAAAGGTGCGGACGCGCTGCTGGCCAAGCTTCGCTAGTGCCGGGTACCGTCAATTGGCCTGGCCGGAGCCCCTGCCTGGAAAGGGTATCGGAACCCTAGCCGGATTGGCGAAAAGCGTATCCGCGCGATCTCAGTTGCTGGCGCGTCTGCGAACGCCGGAATAGATGAGCGCAGCCGCGACGACCAGCAGGCCCTGGAAAAAATACTGGAATGTCTGGCTGAGCCCGAGGAAGGTGACGGCGTTCAGAACCTCGGTCAGCAGGACTGCGCCCAGCAACGTTCCGATAAACGTTCCCCGGCCACCGGTCAGGCTGGTGCCGCCCAGCACCACCGCCGTGATGCTCGACAGCGTGTAGTTGATGCCCTGGCGGGGATCTCCTACGCCGATCTGCGTCATCAGCATGATTGCGCCGAGGCCGGTGAGCAGCGAACAGGCGATATAGCCCGCAATGAACGTCAGGTCGACGCGGATGCCGGCCCGGCGTGCCGAATGCTCGTCAGAACCGACGGCACGCAGCCGCCAGCCTGCCTTTGTCTGGCGCAGCACATATTCCCCGCCGACCGCAATGGCAACCAATGCGAGGAAGGCGACCGGAAACGGTCCCCACTGCCAATTGACCCAATCGGTGACAGTCGCGCTGATGTAGCCGTCTGGATTGTCGCGCAGCAGGAAGCTCAAGCCCTGTATGGCGATATACATGGCCAGTGTGGCGGCGATCGGCGTAAAATTGGCAAAGCGGATCAACAGCCCGTTGATTGTGCCTGTGATGAAAGCACCTGCAAGCATCAGCACGAAGCCCGCCAGCATCATGACAGAGGACTTATCGTCGTTGATGAAGAAGGAGGCGACGACGACGAGGAAGCCGGCGAGCGGGCCGACGGAAAGATCGATGCCACCCATCAGCAGTGCGACAGTCTGTCCGAGGGCAATGAACCCGAGCGCCGTTGCAAGGAGGAAGATGTTGTAGATGTTGTAGACCGAGAAGAAGTTGTCGTTCTGGCTGTAGACATAGAGCCCGAGCAGGATGGTGACGAGCGCGAGGGGCACAGCAGGCGCGTTGTCGGACTGCAGGAAATGGCGGAACGCGCCGGTCTTTTCCGCAGCCTTGGAAACGCTGGCGCCTCCATGCGTGCTGGCATTGACGGCAGCGGCAACGATGCGACCTTCGGTGACCTCATCGCCAGTCAGTGTAGCGACCAGATGACCGCGCGACATGACGATGACCTTGTCGCACAGCCCCTCGAGCTCCACGGCATCAGAGGAGTTGACGATGACCGGCGTGCCGCGGTCGGAGACTTCGCGCAGGATACGATAGATTTCGAAGCGGGCACCGACATCTACGCCCTGCGTCGGCTCGTCGGCAATGATGAGGCCGGGATCGGAGAGCATTGCCCGCGACATGACAACCTTCTGCTGATTGCCACCGGAAAGCGACAGGATGGGCGCCTCCATGCCGGGCGCTTTCACGGCAAGCTCGGTGAAAATCGCGTTGACCTGCTCGAGTTCCTTTTTGCGGCTCATGATGCCGCCGACCGAGAATTTTTCGAGCGCCGAGAAAGTCGCGTTCTCGCGCACGGTGAGGCTGGTTGCCACCCCCTCCACATGCCTGTCGGATGGCATGAAGGCTGCTTCGCGCAGCAATTCGCTCTGCGTCAGCTGCCGACCTCGAAGGGTTATCGTACCCTCTGTAGGATGCAATCCTGCCAGCACGCGCATGAGTTCCGGCTGGCCGTTACCAGCCACGCCGGCGACCCCAATGATCTGGCCGCGCGGCATGTCGAAACTGATGTCTGTCAGCTCCTTTGAGCTGATGCCGCTGACGGAAAGGCTGGTTTCGGCCTCTGCCCGCTGCGACTTCGGGGGGAAGGCCGATTTCAGAGTACGCCCGACGATCATGTTGACGAGATCACCGTCGCTGATGTCCCGCACCATTTCTGCACCGCGCACCTTGCCATCGCGCAACACCGTGACACGATGGGCAATCTGGCGGAGTTCTGCCAGGCGATGGGTAATGTAGATGACCGCTGTGCCGGCGCTCGCAATTTCGCGGATGCGCCCAAACAACATGTCGGTCGAATCCTGGTCGAGGGAAGCGGTCGGCTCGTCGAGGATGAGAACCCGTGGCTTCAGCGCCAGGGCCTTGGCGATTTCAAGCAGATGCTTCTGCGCCACCGTCAGGCTATCGGCACGCATGCCGAGCGGCACCTGAAGCCCGACCGTATCGAGAACCTCCTGTACGACCTCCTGCGGCGACCGGCCGGCAAAAACCGAAGACGGAAGCGCCACGCGCAGATTTTCCATGATTGATAGATCTTCGAGAATGGCCGGATGCTGGAAGCAGATACCGATCCCCAGCGACTTCGCAATCTCGGGCGTCAGTTGCTGGAGCGGACGACCCTCGAAACTGATTTCGCCCTCGGTCGGGCGCAACGTGCCGGAGATGATATTCATCAGCGTCGATTTGCCGGCGCCGTTCTCTCCGAGAATAGCGTGCACTTCGCCCTTGCAGAACTCGACGTTCACATCGCTGAGTGCGGGGATGGCAGAGAAATACTTGGAGATACCGGAGAGACGGATAATCACGTCCCTTGTCTCTGCCTCGACCGCTTTAACGCCTGTTTGCAACATCTGTTATCCGTCCTCGAAAACTTGCCCCGGAGAGTGTTCTCTCCGGGGAAATCCATGCCTGTTCGTCGGCTACTTGGTGACCGCCTTGGCCTGGTCTTCTGCCGAAAGTGCGGACGACAGATAGATGGAGCCAGGCAGGTCCTTGCGGCACTTGACGGGGTTCGGCGTGCCGGAGACCGAGTCTTCGAAGGCAGGGGCCTTGAAGATTTCGTCCTTTGGCTTCTCGCCGCCGGTTGCAAGCGCAACGGCCCATTCTACGGCAAGCCGCACGTTGTCATTGCCGGTCGCGACAGTGAACAGCTTGAAATCCGGGTTCTTGGCCTTGCTCTCATCGAACAGGCAGCCCAGCGAATTGCCGTCGGATGTTGCCAGCGCCGGGATCGACTTTCCCTGCTTGGTGAATGTCGGCAACGCGCCTACCAGCGACGGGCCGAAGTCCGACACTATGACATCGATCTTGGCATTCTTGGCAATTTCGGCCGTCAATACTTTCTGGGTCAAAGCCGGATCCCAGTTTGTGACCGCGAAAGGCTGCGGGTTGACGAAGACATACTCCGGACCGAGGACGCTCTTCAGGCCCTTCAGTTCATCGAGACCCTGGCTGTTGCCTGCCGGACCGCTGAGGAACAGCAGATTGCCCCCCTTGGGGAGGATACCCTTGATCCAGTTGCCCCAGGTCACGCCATCGTTCTCGAACGACGAGCCGATGAACTTCGAATAGTTGACGCCCTCCTTGCCGCCAACGGCTACCCGGTACGGCACGATGACCTTGCCTGACTTGTAAACGCTGGTGATGGCCGGAAGCATGGCAGGGCCGGCGTCGCCGAACACGACCAGCGCGTCGATACCCTTGGCAGCCATACCCTTGATGTCTGAAATCGACTTTTGCGTATCACCTTGGCCATCTGCATATTCATATTTGGTAATGCTCGGGCAGAGATCGACGACCTGCTTGCCCGATGCCGTCGTCACCTGGCGCCAGCTATTGCCTCCGTAGCCGTCGAGCAGTGCCAACGACGCCTTTTTCGGGCCGCACCACGAGGGCGTCTCGGCCTTGGCAAGGCCCGCGCTGCCGAGCGCCATGACGGCGGCGGCGACGGAGAGCGCAAAGCCCTTCTTGAATGTCGAATGTTTCATGTTTTTCTCCTCCACAGTTTTTCGTTCAGGTCGTTTTTCTTACGTTTCTTCGCCAACGCAGCGAGTAAACACCGATGCCAAAACCCAGGGCCAGGGCCTGGATGATGGTCTGAGCCGAGTATGGAACCCCTACTGACAGGGCGAATTGGCTCAATTGATTGAGAAAGAAGGCCGCGATGACAGTCGAGATCGGGAAGCCCCGGCCACCCAGGAGCGAAGTGCCTCCCAGCACAACGACCGCAACAGACGGCAGCAGAAGCGTGTCTCCCTGAAACGCGGTTGGCTCGCGGGTGATGCCGGCGATCAGGATTCCGGCCATGCAATAGAGCAGCTGCGCGAAGACATAGGCCATCATCTGATGAACACGAACGCGAAGTCCGGCGGCACGACCGGCCGGAGGGCTGGCGCCGATGGCCTCGAAGCGGCGCCCGACCAGTGTTTTCTTGAGCACGAAAGAAACGACAACGGTGGCGGCAAGCGCGAAATACACAGCATTCGGGACCCGGAAGGTCTCACCACCGGCTATTTCCGCAAGAAGGTTCGTCGTGATCGAAGGAACCCCGCCCGACGTGGCAAAGACTGCGCCGTAAAGCAGCGCATTGATGCCGATCGTCGCAATAATCGAGTTCAACCGGAAGAAGCTGACGAGGATCCCGTTCGCGAAACCTGCAATGAGGGCCATCCCGAGCGCGATCAGAACTGCCTGATAAAGCAGCGCATCGTTCTGCTGAGGATAGTGGGTGGCAACCACGACGGCGAGCGAGACGGAGCCGGGAAGTGAAAGGTCGAACCCGCCCTGCTGCACTACGAGCAGCTGCCCAAGACCGACGACGGCGATGATCGCTGCGAACGGCAGGCTTCCCGACAGCGCTCCCCAGGAGACGCTCGAGGGCGCAAATACCTTGCAGACGACCAGCAGCAGGATGGTCGAGAAGACGACCGTCATGAAACTCCGCGCCATCGGGATCCGAAACAGGCTTTGCTTCTGCAAGCTGGTCGATGTCATCGAGCTTGAGTTCATCTCAGCTCACCTTTCTTGGAATCGCTCACGAAAAACACCTTTGCTGCCCGGGCTGCCTATGGCCGTATGCTGAAAAATTCGGGCAGCCGATATACTCGAATGCGCCATGCCGGAACGAGCACAAGTGAGCCCACTAGCCTGAGACTACCGGCGGTTACTCGTGGGCATTTACTAGCAATTCTGAATTTTGTACTTCACGCGCCCGAATGGAAATATACCTATCGCTCGAAAGCATGGTCATTTCGCGCAGTTCCACTGGGTCGGCGCAATTGCAGGCAGCCGAATTGTAGATTTCGTCGTCCATATCCATGCTCCTCCAAGCAACTGCAAAATAAAGTCACAGAACAAGAGACCTTCCCTCTCGAGAAAGCTACGGCTTCGATCTATTTGTTGAGGTAAGGGCACTCCTCCCAACTCCTCGTCTCCACCTTTATGCATTTTGAAGCGCCTGAAAACATCGAAGATGTCCGGATTGGATAAGGCGCTTTTTGGAAGCTTGATCGTCCGGATTTCACGCGAAAAAATCAGAAACTTCGGCGCATCACCGTCCATGCATCAAAGGCGTCATACTCCCGACCGTCTGGACTGTTTCAGCTGCAGACTGGCTTGGACGTGCGTGTCATCTCTTGCCAGCAGCTTCAAAGGCCTCGATCAGCAGCTTCGAATTCTCCGGCCTGGCTTCGAGCCTGCCATTTTCGATCTCGTAGGCGATTTCCATGACGCGCTGGTTCACCGGCGCTGGCCGGCCGTGCGCTTTCAGGGTGTCGACGACCCAGCCGTTGACCTCCTGGATCTCGGCACGACGTCCTTTTCGCCAGTCCTGCAACGACGTTGTCAACGTGTCGGCTTGCGAGAAGACCGTCAGTACCTCTTCGAATATCTTGTCGACATAGCGCTCCGGGTCGTTTGTCGTCACCGGCGGCATGCCGATGATGGGTACAATCGTGGCACCATCGGCGAGGGCCGCATGCATGGCCTCATAGCCGGCCGCACGCATCGTCTCCAGCATACCCGGGGTCCGTGCTGCATCTCCCAGCGGCAGATTGATGATCGCCGAAGGAATAAGTTCGGCCGCGTTGACGACCAGCTTCATCCATTTTGCCGAACGGATATCGTCCGTGACCTCGACCGTGCCTGCATTGCGCAGCAGATCGGCAACGGCCTCGACCCTTGGCTGCGTCTGCGGATCGAGCGCGCCAAGAGCGAACCAAGAGGTGTCGTGGTCGTTCTGACGGTTGGTGACACCGGGCACCCACATGTTGGAGGCGATCTCGATCACCGCGCCGATGGTCCGCTCCCGGCCGACGATCGCGGCAATATCCTCATGGGTCATGCCGTTCTGCAGGCCGACAACCAAGCCGTCTGGCGCAAGGACCGGCTCAATAAGCTGGCAGGCCCATTTCGTATCGTAGGCCTTGACCACCAGGAAGACGACATCGAAGGGTTCCTTGATTTCCGCCACCTGGCAAAGATGCAGTGCTGGAACTTTGGCATTGATCGTGCGTGTCGGCAGGTTGACAGTGATGCCATGCTCGCGGATTGCGATGACGTGATCCGGCCACTGTTCGATGAAGGTTACGTCCAGGCCCGCAAGCGCGAAATCGGCGCCGATGGAAGCGCCTTGCGCGCCCGTGCCCAGAAACGCGATCCTCGGACCGCCCTCTTTATCCCAGCTCATGCGGTATCTCCTTCGGGTATGATCGCGCCCAATCGTCAGCGCATGTGAGAGAGTTTATTGGCTGTCCCTCGCGAGACGCAGAGATGACGTGCGGACGCTTCGTCTCAGGGGATATAGTCGACCTGATAGCGGTCCGTGCGGACCCCATCGAGCTCGTTTCTGACCTGCAGGTGAGCCGGATGCTCCGCGTATCCCTGCAGATCGGCCTGGCTCTCGAATTCGGAATACAGCACCACGTCGCAGGCGTAGGAAATCCGGCTGATATCGATGCCGATCTCCAGCGTCCGCAAGCCCGGGATCTGGCCGACCAGACCCTCGAACTTGTGCTTGACGTTGCGCGCCGCCTCTTGCTTTTCCTCGGCCGTGTCACCGCGGACGTTCCACATGACGATATGTTTGATCATCGTTTCTGTTTCCCGGGTCAGATTGACGACGCAGACGCGCCTGCCGGCCTTGCGCCCTCATAGGCACGAGACAGCAGATGATGGAGACCATCCTTTTCCAATGCGCGCGGGTTCCAGTAGGCATTGGACATCGCCTGCTCGACCGCCGCGTCGATCCCATCGCCGGGCATGCCCAATGACTTGAGGGCCATATCCGCACCGAGACCGGAGGCGAGATCGAACAAGCCCGTCGCCGCATCGTCAGCGCCGAGCGCTTTGGCAATCCGCGCCATCGCTTCCGGTACCGCCGGCGCGTTGTAGGCGACGGCGTGCGGCAGGACAGCGGTGTGCATTGGCGCATGCGGCAGGTTGAACATGCCGCCGAGGGTGTGGCAGAGCTTGTGGTGGAGCGCCATGCCGACGGAACCCAGGCAGACGCCACAAAGCCACGCCCCGTACAGCGCATCGGCTCTTGCCTCGGGATCTTCCGGGTTTTTCGCGATAACCGGCAAGGCGCGCGAGAATGCCGCGATCCCCTGCTCCGCCAATAGCGAAATGATCGGATTGGTTTCGCGCGCATACAGTGCCTCGACCGCATGGGCCACGGCATTGAGGCCTGAAGTGACGGACATCGAGCCCGGCAGTGTCAGGGTAAGGTCGATGTCGTAGACGATGACCTCAGGCAGAATGCGCGGGTCTGACTTCGTGACCTTTCGACCATTCTCAGTTTCGCCAAGGATAGGCGTCGCCTCGGAGCCGGCATAGGTTGTCGGCACCACGATCTGCGGAATATCGGTGCGAAAGGCGATGGCCTTTCCGAGCCCCGTCGTCGATCCGCCGCCGATTGCCAGCACCGCGTTCGCCTTCAGCCGCTCGACTTCACGCATCGCATCGACGGTCACGTCGACTGGCGTGTGCATCTGCGCCTTCGTATAGCTGCCAGCAAAACGCGGTCCGAGATGATCGGCCACGGCCCGCGCCTGTTCGGCCTGCTCCGGTGTCGACAGGACGAGAACCTTGTCGGCCGACAGACGGTCAGCCTCTTCTCCAAGCCTTGCGATCGTGCCGTGCCCGAAGATCACGCGCCCGGGATTGGCGTTATAGGTGAAGGCCTGCATCGCTATGCCTCCAGCTTCTGCTGCGGCGTGACCAGCACAAAGTCACAGGTCACGGCCTCGAACGGATTGTCGAAGCCGAGCTCGGCAGCGCGCTTCGGATCGTCCAGCTTGCCGAAATCGGCAATCAGGTCTTCCTTCACCCCGAAAACCGCATCCGAATGAAGGTAGGGGCAATCGGGCGTGAAGATATGTGTTGTGATGGGCTCGAAGCCGGCAGCCCCGACGATGAAGTGGATGTGGGCTGGCCTGAATGGATGGCGCCCCATCTGGCCGAGCAGCTTGCCAACAGGGCCGTCATCGGGGATCGGATAGAATTTTGGCCGAACCGACTTGAACCAGTATGACCCGTCGGCATCCGTCTTGAAGATGCCGCGCAGGTTCATCTCGGGCTGCAGGCCCTTCTGCTGGACATCGTAGAAGCCCTCGTCGTTGGCTTGCCAGACATCGAGCATCGCGCCGGCGATCGGCTTTCCGTCGGTATCGGTGACGCGCCCCCTCACCAGCAGCGGTTCGCCCTTGCCATCCAGACAGATATTGGCGCCATTCTCGTATTGCGGTGCGTCCATGACATGGAACGGACCGAGCACCGTAGTCTCGGTCGCCCCGGATGGCTTGCGGTTGTTGATCGCATCGACCAGCATGGAAACGCCGAGAATGTCGGAAAGCAGGATGAACTCCTGCCGCCATTCGTTGCAGATCTGGCCGGTTTCGGTCAGGAAATCGATGGCCATGCCCCATTCCTGCTGATTGGGCTCCACTTCCTTGACGAACGCATGCAGGTGGCGGATTGCTGCGCTCATGACTTCGCGCAGACGCGGATCGGTTTTCCCTGCCATCCGTGCCAGGACTACTTCGACCGAGCTCTCCTCGGAGAAGTATCCGCTCTCAGCGTCATGTTTCGTCTGCTGGTCAGCCATTTCCGTTGTCCTTTCCCATAGGCCCCGCGGCACGATCCGGTCGCATCCGTGAGGGTTTGGTCGTTCCCTGATCGCCGCAACCGCAGGCGGCGATCAGTTGTTCAGGAGGGTGATCTTGACGCTCTTGGTTGCGTCCTTGCCGAAGCTGAAAGCATCGACGGCGTCCGTCAGCGCGTAGTCGTGAGTCTGGATCGGTGAGAGATCGATCCCTGTACGATCTAGGAAGCGTATCGCTGCAGGCCACACGCCCGGCGAACCGATGCATCCCCTGACGGTCAGGTTCTTTATCTGGATCTGGCCGATGACGACCGGCACCTTGCGCCCGATATTGATCCCGACCATCGACATGCGGCCGTCTTCCCGTGCGTAGTCGAAGGCCGCAGCCAGCGATGCATCGTGACCGGATGCCTCGACAACCAGGTCGGCGCCGTGACCGCGGGTCATTTCGCGGATACGGTCCGCGGCACCCCCGTCGGACGGATCGAGCGCGGCGTCTGCCCCGAGCCTCAGGGCCACGTCGCGGCGGGTAGCCAGCGGATCGACCACGATGACGCGTGCGCCCATGCCGATAGCAGCCGCTGCCGACACGAGGCCGATGGTGCCGCCGCCCGAAACGACCACAGTCTCGCTGGCATTGGTGCCCCCGGAGCGCAGCACCGCATAGAAGCCGCATGTAAAGGGCTCGATCAGTGCCGCCTTCTTGTCATCGACCGCATCCGGCAGCTTGTGTAGCCATTCCGGATTGACGTTGAAGAATTCGCGATCGGCGCCGCTCATCGAAAATCCGAAATGATGGAGCCGCTCCGGCGTGCGCACGACGCATTCGCCGACGACGCGGTCGCCGACCTTGAAGCCCGTCACGTTGCGACCGACCTCGACGATCTCGCCACTCCACTCGTGCCCCGGCGTCACCGGATAGGAGATCGGGATGATGTATCGTCCGGCGAGCAACTCGTAGTCCGAGTGACAAATGCCGACAGCGCGCGTGCGGACGAGCACTTCGTTGGCCGAAACCTCCGGCATCGCCACATCGACGATTGCCGGCCTGTCAGGGGCCTCGAATACCAAAGCTTTCATGACACTCTCCCTGTCAAAGTTGCTCGACGACGCCGGAGCGTGCGGAGCGGATAATCGCTTCGAGAAGCGCAATGTTGTTGATCATCTCCTCGCCGCTGATCGGATATGGATCGGTGCCGCGCACGGCTCGGGCAAACGCTCGCAGGTTGTCGCGAACCGGCTCGGCCGGCGCGACTTCGCGCACGGTGATGGGCTTGCCCTTCCAACCCTCGGTAACGATCCAGCCGTCCGGCGATTCGACGTGCGCCTTGTCGCGCACCTCGATCCAACCCAACGTCCCGAAGACCGCGAACCGCGAGATGAACGGTGTGGCCAGCGTCGCGGACACATAGGCCGAACCGCCGTTTTCGAAGCGGATATGGGCGCTCATCGTATCCCCCTGCGGGATCTCCGAAGCGAGGTTCTCGCAGATGACACGGACATCCTTTGCAGGCCCCATAAGCTTGACCGATAGGTCGGTCAGATGGATGCCGGTTGCCGTCATGCCACCGGCAGGCGCCTGCTCCGCGTTCAGCCGCCAGTTCGACGGATCGAGGGTGAGGAACTTGTCGTGGCTGAAATTGGACTCTATCTGCAGCAGACGACCGAGCTTGCCGCTATTTGCCGCCTGGAGGATCTCGGCAATCGGCGGCTCGAAACGACGCTCGTGGCCCATGCCGAGAACCAGCCCGGCATCACGGCACAACGCCACGGAGGTTTCGGCATCCTTCCTGGTCATCGCCAGCGGCTTTTCGCAGAATACGTGCTTGCCGGCAGCCACTGCCTGGGCGATCTGTTTCTGATGCAGGGAGTGGGGCGTTGCAAGGACAACAGCCTCGATGTCGGGATCGGCCAGCGCATCGGCGATATCCGAGGAGAATTGCAGGCCCATCTCGCCGGCAAAGCTTTCTGCCTCCGGGCTCGGATCTACAGCACGAACGAAGTGCATTTCCGCACCCCCGGCATTGACCAGGGTCGCCATCTTCTTGCCCCACCAGCCGAGGCCGACGATGGCAGCAAGCACCGGCTTGTTTTCGATCATTGTCATCTGTTGTCCACCCGCTTGCTGAAGGGATGGATATTGACCGACTTCCAGACGCCGGCTGCCGTGAACGGATCGGCCTTGTTGAAAGCGACGATCTCTTCGATGGTGTCTGCCTCGAACAGGAAGAGCGAGCCGATCATCGTCTCGTTGTCATCGGCGAGGAGCGGCCCGGAAATGATGGTCTTGGTCTTTGCGGCGCCGAGATAGGCCTTGTGCGCTTCGTAGTTGGCAAGCCGCTTTTCCACGGCGCCCGGATGGTCCAGGCAGTGAACGATATAGTGCATTACAAAACCTCTTCGTTGTTCAGGCGATCGAATAGCCGCCGTCTATCATCGGACATTGACCCATAGCGCCGCCGATGGTTTCGGCGGTTACCAACGCCACCGCCCTAATGCGGCCGCCGAAATCCAATGGGCAGTGCTCCGGTCAAGCTTTCATATTGACGAGTATCTTCATGTGGGACGCATTGGGATCGAGCAGCGCCTCGAAGCCCTTTTCGACTACGTCGTCCGGAGAAATCTGCGCGGTGACGATCTGCTCGACAGGGAAGATGCCAGATCCGATCATCTGCGCGATCCTTGGCCAGATCGTCACCGGGTAGCACCAGGTCGCCTCGACCGTGATGTCCTTCAGAGCCCAGAGCATCGCATCGATGGCAGCCGGCTTGACGTGCAGACCGACCTGCACGACCGTACCCTGACGCTTGACGGCCCTGGCACAGAGGTTGAGCGAAGCCTCCGCGCCGACGCATTCGAGCGCCACGTCGACGCCGACGCCATCCTCGGTGTGCTCGCGGAACAGCGCTTCGGCATTCACCTCGCGCGGATCGAAGACGATCGCCTCCGGCACCAGCTTACTGGCAAGGGCGCGGCGGTTCGGGTTCAGTTCGGAAACGAAAATGGTCGTCGCACCGGCTGCCCGCGTTGCAAGCAGAACCAGCGCGCCAATCGGGCCGACGCCGGAGACCAGCACAGTGCTGCCTGCCTCCACGCCGCCGCGATCGACGCCGTAGAGAGCAACCGCTGCCGGCTCGATCATGGCTGCCTGCACATCGCTGACGCTGTCCGGCACCGGAAAGACATTGTAGCTGTTGACGACCGCCTGTTCCCCCATGCCACCCCATTCCCAGGACAGGCCGAAGCAGGCCATCTTTTCGCTGAGATGATACAGTCCCCGGCGACCGTAATAGTCGTCGCGGGGCGAGATCAGCGGCTGGATCGAGACACGCGATCCCGGCGCGACGTGCGTCACGTTCTTGCCGACCGCCAGGACCCGGGCAGACAGTTCGTGCCCGAGGATCTGCGGCAGGACCGCGCCGGAATAGACGTGCGGCGTGCTCGGCGTGACGATCGGTCCTGCAATATATTCATGCAGATCGGTTCCACAGATGCCGCAAACCAGCGGCTCGATGAGAACCATGTCATCGCCCAGCGGCCCGGACGGAGCGGGTACATCTTCAACGCGAATGTCTTTCTTCGAATAGTATCGAACGGCTTTCATACGGAGATCCTCTCATTTTCACGTGGCAAGCCGCGCGTTTGAATGATTGCGGCTGGCAAGGCGCACCGGCCTCGCCCTCAGACTTAATTCGCGGAAGCGGGTAGCATGCGCGCTCCTCGCTCTCTTCAATTCAGGTGATTTGGTCGGACACGGCAGACGCCAGGAATTCAATGGTGGGTGACCGAAAGCCGGTTACGGCAACGACCCTTCCTGCAGCGATCCAATCATCAAGTCCTCCTCCTCACCCCAGATCCTCCAGTCCCGGAATATCGACAACAGGCAACGGTGCCGCATTACCGAAGTAAAGCGTGCCAATTTGCAAAATTGTCGGTTCGTGTTCCTCCCGGGAACGGCTGACCATCCTGTCAGGAAGCTAGTGGATAAACACGATGTCCGACAAACCTATATTTGTCCGGATTGGATATTTTCTGCCAAGCATTCCATCCCGACTTCGTCCTATTAATTTCTCCGGGAGGACGGAGACAGTTTATGCGGCCGAATGCCGAGCATTGGTCGACACGCACGTTCCCCCCGCAGGCAAGGGATCGGCAAACCGGCGCTGCTGGTCGTCGGGAACAAGGGAGAGGTCGATGAGCGAGAGATTTACAGTAGGCTGGGCAGGCATAGGCAAAATGGGTGCCCCGATGAGCCGCCGCGTTCTCGATGCCGGCTATGCCTTGCACGTCTACGAGCCCTTGCCCGAGAACCGCGCCACCATCGTTGCCGAGGGCGCCAATGTGGCGCATTCGCTGGAAGATCTGGCAGCCGCTTCCGACGTCATCGTTCTGACAATCCCGAATGACGCCGTTCTGCGGGAGCTCGTTTTCTCGCCGGGCGGCCTTGCCACCACGATGAAGACCGGACAGATCCTGGTCGAAATGAGCACGGTGTCGCCGGCAATTTCTACGGAAGTCAACGAGGCAATGTCGGCGCTTGGCGTTTCATACCTGCGCGCACCAGTCTCCGGCAGCACCGCGACCGCATCGTCCGGAACCCTGTCGGTCATGGCGTCGGGACCTGAGGAGGCCTACAAGCGCGTGGAGCCGATGTTCGAATGCTTTGCGTCCCGCCGCTTTTATGTCGGCCAGGCCGAGGAGGCGCGCTACCTTAAACTCGTACTCAATGCGCTCGTCGGCGCAACGTCGGCGCTTCTGGGAGAGGCCCTTACCCTCGGGTTGAAGGGCAATCTCACGGTCGAGACCATGCTGTCGGTGATTTGCGAGAGCGCCGTGGCCTCACCGCTGATCGCCTACAAGCGGGACCTGCTGGTCAACCGCAATTTCGATCCTGCATTCTCTGTATCCCAGATGATGAAGGATTTCGACCTCATCCTGGATGCGGCACGGGCCGACCACACTCCGATGTATCTGGCATCGATGATCCGCCAGCAATACGAGGCGGCCTACGCCGGCGGCCAGGCCGACAAGGACTTCTTCGTGCTCTTCGAGCAATCGGAACGCCTCGCCGGACTTGCCCCTCCTACCGAAAAATAGCCCGCCGGCATTCTGGTCCCTATCTGCACCGATCCTAGCCAAAAGGATCAGGTAGAGCTACGACCATATGTCATGACGCGACGGGCGGGAGGGCCGACGTGAACGAATACGAAATGCTGCGCGTGATCGAATTTCTGGAAAGGACCCGCAGGCCTTTTCAGGACGTCGTCGTCGGCTTTGACGAAGATCCTGTCTGGAGGATCGTCATGTATCTCATCAAGTCCCACATCCACACCCAGACCGTATCGATCTCGACGCTGGGCCAGGAATCCGGCCTGCCCTATGCCACGTCCATGCGGCTGATAAACCGGCTCGTCGACAGCGGATATATTCTCAAGGTCGCCAAGGGAACGACGGGCAAGAGCTTTGCGCTGCAACCGAGCGAAAGCTTGCTGAAGGCCTTCCAGGCCTATGCCGGCAAGACCAAGTCCCTGCTCGCGCAGACGTTGGGCCTCAGAAGCGGCGAGCAGGAAGACGACTATTATTTTGGCGGTACCCCGCTCGGCTCGCACATCATTCCACCGATGCGGCTGATGCAGAAACGTGCCGAATCCCAGATCGAGCTGCGCTTCCTGCTCAACAACGACAATTATTTCTCGGCGATGCGCAACATGTGGGCCGATTTCCGCAACAACCTTGCATCCCGGAAAAGCTTCGATCTCCTGTCGCTTCCGGATCTGTACAACAGGGCCCTCGAAAACCGGAAGAAGACGGTCTCCGAATACGATGTGATCGCCATCAACATGCCGTGGCTCGGGGAGTTCGTTGAAAAGGACATCATTCGTCCGATCGACGCACTGGTCCAGAAGACAGGCATCAATCCACTCGATTTTCACCCATCCATATGGTCGACGGCGAGATGGGACGGGCAGGATTACGGCGTTCCCGGCTACTGCACCGTCGAAATCCTGGCGGCGCGCAAGGACCTCTTTGCCGATGCAGGCCTGGACTTCCCGCGCAATTTCGAAGACGTCATCGCGGCCGGGCGGCATTTTCACGCGCCGAACCATGGCATGTACGGCGCGGTGTGGGACGGTGCACGCGGCATGCCGATAGCCTCGAGCTTCATGTTCTTCCTCGGCGCCTGCGGCCAGCCGACAATCTCGCTGAGAAAAACCCGTGCCGGCTTTACCCTGGAAGGCGTCGATCTCGAACAGTTGCACTGCACGATTTCCTCCGATGCCGGTTTGGCGGCTCTGGATTTCATGCGCCGCCTGATCGAGATCTCGCCTCCTGACATCCTCAACATGGCATGGGACCGCACACTCGACGTATTCATGACCGGCAAGGCCAGTCTCGGCTATTTCTGGACGATGCGCACCGCGCGTTTCGAATACGACGTCCATTCCGTGGTCAAGAGACGGGTCGAATATCTACCCCAGCCCGCGGGACCCGGCGGCACCCGCGCGTCACCCATCGGCGGGTTTCTTTTCTGCATTCCGACCAACCTGCCGGAAGAACGGGTGGAGCTCGCTGCCGACGCCATCGCCTGGATGGCATCGCGCGAGGCGATGAAGGCTCACGTCAAGAACGGCTTTCCCATTGCGCCGCGTTTTTCGGTCAGCGCCGACCCGGAGGCAGCGGCAAGCTCGCCAATCGTCAGGTTCGTCGATCAGCTGGCAAAAAAGAACCTTCTGCACACCTGGCAACGGCCGAATATCCCCCAGTATACGGCGATAGAGCGAATTCTCGGCGAAGAGGTCCACAACGCCCTGTCGGGGTTTAAATCTGACAGAGCGGCACTCGATGACGCTGCAAGGCAGGTAGACCTGCAGCTCCGTGCAGGCCCAGGAAGTCGGCGCTAAAAAGCCAGAGGCTGGCCGCTTCAATGCCCAGGCGTTAGTGCCGATCAGGCCCGGATGGACCGGCAGCCGGGAACCGGCTGCCGGAATTCATGCGATCAGAGGCGTTTAGCTAGCAAACGAGCTATTGAAGTTGAAGCCGCCAGACGCGTTGCTGAACGAGAATGTTCCAGCCTTCTGTACAACTTCAGCCGGCAGCGATGCCGAAAACGTGCCTGACTTCGAACCGAAGGTGTAGCTGCCGCTGACAGCACCATCGGCACCGATGGTGACCGTGGAAGCGACCGTGGAGGCGCCGCCGCTCACGAGATCCAGCTGGGCGATGTCGAGTTCGATGATGTTGTTCATGTTAGTCTCCTTTCAGGTTGGGTTGGGGGGTGGCCTGCCTGGCCTTCCCCTCCTTCAGTCATCACCGGCTGCCTATGGCCATCAGAGGGTCCAATATCCAGTCGGTGAAGTGTCGGCGATCTGTGACGATATCGCCGATTAGGGTCATACCGGGGGTCAGCGGACGCTCTTCGCCATACGCGGCGATGCTGGTACGCTCGAGGCTGACTGTGACCCGGTAGACGGGAGCTGTGAGGGCGATGGGAGCCAGAAGCTCACCCTCGCGATAGGTTGCGCGGGAGACCTGAACGACATGTCCTAAAAGCATCCCGAAACGCTGATATGGAAAGGCATCGACCTTGAGCCGTACTTCCTGCCCTGGCTGGATAAGGCCAGCAGCGCGCGGCGGAACGAGGAGATTGGCTTCGAGGTTGCTGCCACCAGGCACGAGGGCGGCAAGAGGCGATTGGGCGATGGCAGTCTGCCCGGGCTGGGCCTGCAGCGCCGCAACCCGGCCGGCCACCGGCGCGACGACCACATAGGCGCGGTTGACCTGCAATTGGGCGAGGGATTGCTCAAGCTCGCTGCGAAGACCTTGTAGCTGAGCGAGCTTGTCGTCCCTTCCAGCCGGCAGGCTGGCCAATTGCGAGCGGGCATCGACAAGATCGCCTTGCCGCTGTTCCTTTTGCCGCTCGAGTTCGTGGATGACGCTCTCCTGGGCAAAGATCTGCTGCTGGCGGCGCGATAGTTCAAAACGCGTGCCGCCGCCATTGACCTGGAGCTTGGCGTAGTGGCCGGTATCGTCTGTCTGCAGGGCTTGCAGCCGGCGTTCAGACTCCAGACGTTGCTCCTGGCTCGCCAGTTCGCTGCCCAGTCCTTCGACACGGGAAGACAGGCGCCGCTCCTCCTGGTCGAAGCGGGTGTTGGATGCCTTGATCTGTGTGTCGATGGACTGGATACGGGCTTGCGTCTCGATCCGCAATTTTTCACCAACCGTGCCGTCAGCGCCGGTCATCTCCAGCGACAGCTCCACCATCGGCTGTCCCTGGATGACCAGGTCTCCCTCATGGACGAGCACGCGTGTTACCGTACCGCCCCTGGCGGCGTAGATCTGCGCCAGGCCGCCAGTCGGGGCGATGTAGCCCTGCACCGTCTCCTTGCGCGCATAGGTGCCGGTCATGAGATAGGCTGCACCTACCACCACGAGGCAGCCGAGGACGGCCGTCATCATCCCGTGGCTCACCGGTTGTGCGATCATCACCTCCCCGCCAATACGGCGGCGATGTTCAGTGGCTTCGGTGCGGAACAAGGTACTCATGGCACCACCTGCAGCGGCTGTGCCGGCACGTCGCGCTTCAGCTCGCGTATATTGCCGTTCTCCACTGCGAAGACGCGGGCAGCTCCCTCGATGGCTCCGGCGCGATGTGCGACCATCACTTGGGTGATACGGAGCTTGCTCAGCGATTGCATGAGGCGGCGCTCCGACAGAACATCCAGGTTGGCCGTCCCCTCGTCGAGGAACAATATGGACGGCTTGCGGTAAAGCGCACGGGCGAGGAGAGCTCGCTGCTGCTGCCCACCCGACAGCGTCGATCCAAGATCGCCAACCAGGGTCATGTAGCCCATTGGCATACGCATGATTTCGTCATGAAGGCCAACGAGGCGGACTACTTCTTCGACCCGCGCCATATCGATCTCAGGATCGAAAAAGGCGATGTTGTCGGCAATCGTCCCCGCAAAAAGCTGGTCGTCCTGCATCACCACACCAACCTTGGCTCGATAGGCGCGCATCCCGAACGCCCCGAGCGGGAGACCGTCGACAAGCACCTCGCCTTCGCCCGGCGGATAGAGGCCCATCAACAATTTCAAGAGGGTAGACTTGCCGCCGCCGGAAGGGCCAACAAAGACGACGGACTGCCCCGCCTCTATGGAGAGGGATACATCCTTCAGAACCCATGCCTCACGTTCGGCATAGCGAAAGGAGAGGTTGCGCACGAGGAGCGATCCGGCAAGGGGACGATCCTCGCGTGCTGCGGCATTGAGGGCGGGCTCGGGATCCTGATGCACCACATCGGCCAGGCGCTCGAGATGAAGGCCGATCATGCGAAATTTGAAATACTGATCGACGAGTGAAAACGCTGCCGTGCTGAACTGGCTCCGATAGGAAAGGAAAGCCAGCAGCATGCCGAGCGTCATCTCTCCCCTGATGATGCTGCCGGCGCCGAAATAGAAGACCAGAAGCATCTCGGCACCCGTCAGGAAGGATAGGCCTGCCGAGCCTTTGAGACTGATTTTCTGGACGCGTACATTGTTGTTGATGCTGTCGGCATAGGCATTTTGCCAGACACCGTGGCGTTCCAGTTCACGTCCGAACAGCTTGAATGCTCGCGCTCCACGGATAGTTTCGAGGAGGATACCATCCACCTTGGCCTGGTGCTGGATGCCCTCGTTGGTCAGGCTGCGAAGCCAAGGGAAAGTCCCCAAGCGGATGCAAATGACCAGCGCCAGCGAGGCCAGCACAATGCCTGCCAGATAGGGCGCGTAGATCAACATCACAGCCAGCGTGATGATCGCCATCAAACCGTCCAGCGCGCCTGACACAAAGCCACCTGTCAGCAGATCCTGAACCGGTTGAAGGGAGTTGAAACGCGACAGGATATCGCCGAGACGACGTTTTTCAAACCACGGGACAGGAAGGCGCAAGGCATGGCGCAACAGATTGCCGCGCATCTGAAAGGTGAGAAGCGTGCTGAAGTGCATCTGCACGTACCCGCGCAACAAGGTCGTGGCGCTCTGGACCAGCAGCAGCAATCCCGCGCCGATGACTATGACGTTCAAGAGACTGAAATCACCTTTTGAGATGGCCTCGTCGACAATCATCTGGTTGACCAGCGGCGACAGCAGAACAAAGAATTGCAACAGGGTGGAGAGCGCCAGGATCTGCAGCAGGCTCGGAATGAAGCCTGCGCTCCGGGACCACAGGTCGGCCAGGCGCACCCGCTCGACCACCTTGCGTGTTCGGAAGGTGGTTGCCGGCGTGAGTTCCAGCGCTATCCCGGTAAAATGTTTCGATGCTTCGTTGAGGGAAAGCCGCCGCTGGCCGCTCGCGGGATCGTGGATGTCCACCCACCGGCCGGATGCATGCGTCAGCACGACGTAGTGCGACATATCCCAGTGGAGAATGCAGGGTGTCTTCAGCTTGCCGATATCTGCCATTTCCAGCTTCAGCGGCCGACTCGTCAAACCGAGATCGTCAGCGACGGCGATGAGCGTTTTCAGGGTCGTACCGTTTGCGGATGCAGCGTGGCGGCGGCGAAGTTCTGACAAGGTTATCCGATGACCGTGAAAGCCGGCCACCATCACCAGGCACGCAAGCCCGCATTCAGCGGCTTCGGATTGTAGCAGAGGCTCAATCCCGTAGCGTTTATGGAGGGCCGTGAGAAACAACTGACGATCTCGCTTTAGCGGTGGTGAAAAATGAGAAATGGGATGCAATTTTCGACGAAAGCCCGGCCGTTATTCCGGCCGACGACCGTCCGCTCACGACAGGGCCGTCGACGAGTTTTTCTGCACACGATGGTTAAGTTCGGGAGATTTGGACTTTTACATCCAGTTCAGAACTCGCATCAGACCAAGGGTACTGACTGGTCCCGAATTCCGTGCAGATGAGTGATGTAAGAACATACGTCAAAGCTCCCTTGGATCGTTGTCGGCGCTTGATTGCCTGCACTCGCAATTCCTGCGTGGCAATCAAGCTGCCGTGTCCAAAGGTATGGCATGGCTCATTATTGAGTTGGGTCTAGTTATATTGAGAGATGTTGCGGCGGCCCACCTTGCCGCCACAATCAGGATGATTTCGGGTTTGAAGGGGGGGCGGCCAAAGGCTCTGGCCCAGATGTATCTGCAGGGATTCCTCATGGATTGAGGAGCTGCGAGATAGGCGACGGGAGATCCGGACGGTGGGTGTGTTTTCCGACAGAGATGCCAACGCTGCGGACAAAGGATAGGAGCGGCCGTAGTCCGCCTCACGAAAGCGGACTACGGAAAACGAGCCAAAGAGGCTGGTGAAAAGACTTCACGGAAGCCTGCCGTCAAGCCACCCATCGACAAGCGATTTTATCAGCTACCTGTCAGAACTGGATGCTCGCTGACAATACCGCGCTGAAAGGCTCGCCGATCTGGTTTCCCAACGCTGTCGTGCCGATCGATGACGTGTAGTAGGTTTTGTTGAATATATTCTTGAGGTTGAGCTGGAGCGTCAACGGGCGGTCGTTTTTCCAAGTGTAGGCTGCAAATGCGTCAGCCACCATATAGCCCGGCAGGTAGTAGGCGTTCGTGTTGATCCCGGGACGCCGCCCGACGGCGCGAACACCGCCTCCAAGCTTCAGTGAATCACCACGACTGTCGATCTCACCAAAATCATAGGTGAGATAGAGCGAGCCCGTATGATGCGGTACATTGACCGGCTCGTTTCCGGCGTAGTCGGGATCCTCGAGGATCCGCGCGTGCGTATAGCCGTAGCTTGCAATGAAACTCATCTCATCGGTGATTTCGCCCGCCAGATCGGCTTCGATGCCGCTTGCCCGCACGAGGCCTGCCGTCTTCACCACCGTATCGCCCGTCACCGGATCGAGGCTGGAATAAGCGACATTCTTCTTGTCGCTAGTGTACAGCGCGACGTTCGCGGTGATGCCGTCAAGCACGTCGAATTTGGCACCGACCTCATAGGCCACGCCTTCTTCGGGGTCGAGATTGCCGTAATAACTGGCGATGGAAGACTGCGGACGGAACGTCTTGGCAGCGTTCGCGTACAGCGAGAAGTCCGGGGTCATCTTGTAGACAATGCCGCCCCGTGGAACGAAAGAAGTGCCGTTGCTATCGGTATTCTCGTTGAAAGGACGCCCTTTGCCGGCCATCAGATCATAATATTGATACCGAAAACCGCCGACCAGGATCCATTGATCGCTGAGATGCAACGCGTCCTGGGCATAGATGGAAGCCGTCGAGATCTGCTCTGTCTGGTCACTGTCGGCAGCCGATACGGTGGTGCATTCCGGTAGCGTACCGTAGGTCGGATTATTGATATTGAACCCGGAGCGATTGGCGCAGCGGATCAACTTGGTCCGGAGCGTATCCGCATAATCGTAGGACGTCCCGAACAGCAGCTCATTTCGGAAACCGGCAATATCGACGTCACCGGACAGATCTGTTCGAACGGCGTGATTGTAGATCGTCGAGCCCTGCGTCGCATCCGCCCGCCGCGTCAGGATCCCGGTCGCTGCATTATAGGAGATTACGCGGGCCTGGTTATCAGAATAGGTATTGATGCTGTAGGTGTAATCGAATGTCAGCTTCCAGTCTTCGGCAAGGTCGCGCTTGACGTGGACAGACGCAAGGTTCGATTGCCCGTCGCTGATGTTATAGGGTTCGTCGAAGCGGATCTTCGGGTCGACATTGACGGCATGGCCGGTGGCGAGATCAAAGATCGTCCCGCGGTCGAAGGGGACACTATAGTCTTCATGCGTGTAGGAGACGGTCACTTCGGTATCGTCACCGGACCACGTGAGCGACGGTGAGAGCACCCAATCCTTGTTGACGCCAAAATTGCGCCAGTAGTCGACGTGCTTGTAGTCGCCGACAACGCGATAGCTTAAATCGGTGCCTTCGATCGGGCCCGTGAAATCAAATCCGGCAGAGCCACCGCCGAAGCTTGAAACGCTGGTATAGGTCTTGCCGCTGAAAGTCTGTTCCGGCTTCTTCGTCACGATGTTGATCATGCCGCCGGGATCAAGAATGCCGTAAAGTGTCGACGCCGGCCCTTTCAGCACTTCGACGCGATCGGTCGTTGCATTGAAGCTGCGAGACATCGCGGTTTTCATGCCATCGATGAGGATCGAACCGTCCCTGTTGTCCCCGAAACCGCGGCGGATGACGGCTTCCTGCGTGCCCCCGAGCGTATTCGATTGCGCAACACCGCTGATATTTGCAAGTGCATCGTCCAGCGATCGGGCATTCTGGTCCCTCAGGACGTCCTGGCTGACAACGTTCACGGCCTGCGGGATATCGAGTAGAGGTGTATCCGTGCGGGTCGCGGTTACGGTCGAGATCGGTTGATAGCCCTGCGTCGCGGCGTTGCTGCCTTTACCGACGACGATCGGCTTCAGCACGGTGTCGCCCTTTATCCGGCTCTCCTTGGGCAACACATCGGTCTCGGCCGTTGCAGTTGGTTGAGCGTCTTCGCCGAATGCCGGATAGGCGGCGCAGGCAGCCAGCGCCAAGACAGTCGCCCTCAGGATATTGTAACCGTAGCGCCCCGCGGCTCGCCGTTCAATCATGTCGTACCCCCATATCCTCACGGATATCTTCGTCAGAAACTACCCCTTGCCCGCCTGCGAGCCGATGGCAGGTATGATTTCATGAATGTAGTAGTCAACTTTAATTGCCGAGATATCCGCATTTTTATGCCGGGCGTGCTTACCTGCGTTCCCGTTCCCATCAGGCTCTCGACCCTGAGATGCCCCTAATATAAAAATAGATGCAATGTGTTGGGCGTGCGCCTGCGGGAGAGGCGAGCCGCGATATGGCTGTCACGTAGGCGCAGCAAACAATGGCGATCGCATCTTTGCGAATTTAAAATTGACTACTACACTCAAGAATTCTCTTTCTCGCGCGGTTTCGAGACGGTAGGAGGGGTCGGATTTTAAAAAACAGGACCGCCGCGGGCATGACGGACAGATTAAACTCGAACGTTCGAGCAGCCGAGCGAGGGCCTCCCCTCTCCGCACGCGACGTCTCTGCAGGCTACGGACGGCAGACAGTCTTAGCCGGAATATCGCTCGACATCGGTGCAGGCAAGCTGACCGCGCTGGTTGGCCCCAACGGCTGTGGCAAGTCGACGATTCTGGCGACCCTCGCCCGCCTGATGAAGCCCAGCGCTGGCAATGTGCTTCTGGAAGGACACGACATCCACGTTTTACCGACGCGGTCGGTGGCGAGGAAGCTGGGCCTCCTGCCGCAAAGCCCCGTCGTTCCGGAAGGCTTGACGGTTTATGACCTCGTGTCGCGTGGCCGCCATCCGCACCAGGGCTTTCTGAAACAGTGGACCGACAAGGACGAGCAAGCGGTCAGGCAAGCGCTCGAGGTCACAGATCTGTCCGATCTCCTCCACCGCCCGGTGGATAGCCTTTCCGGTGGCCAGCGGCAGCGGTGCTGGATCGCCATGGCTCTCGCGCAGCAAACCCCGGTTATCCTGCTGGATGAACCGACGACCTACCTCGACCTCCACTATCAGGTGGAGGTGATGGAACTGCTGAGGCATCTGGCCCGGGATCACGACCGGACGATCGTTGTCGTGCTGCACGACCTGAACTTCGCCGTCCAGTATGCCGATTGCGTCGTCTTCCTGAAAAACGGGGCCATTCGGCACATTGCGGCGGATCCAGGTACCTGCACTGCCGAACTCATAGAGGATGTCTTCAGCGTGCAGGTCATTCGACTGACCCATCCGCAAACTGGAAAACCGGTTTTCGTTCCTGCCCATGGCACGGGACCGATCACGTGAACTATGTCATGTCCTCGGATACCAGGCGCCAGCCCTCAGGCAGGATTCGCGCCGGCCTTGTAACGGGCGCGCTTCTCCTGGCGATCCTGACACTGGCCTGCATCCATGTGAGTATAGGCGCCAGAGCGGTTTCACCGCTGACCCTTTTTCAAGCGGTCTTCCATTTCGATCCCGCTAATTTCGATCATCAACTGCTGGTCAAGTTGCGATTTGCACGCCTGGCAGCCGCCCTGCTCGTCGGTGCGGCACTCGGCGTCTCCGGGCTTCTCCTTCAGGGGCTACTGCACAATCCGCTGGGTGAGCCTCATATTCTCGGCCTCAATGCCGGTGCCGCACTGGCGGTCACGGCGACAAGCAGCGTGCCTTTCCTGTCTGGCGGTCTCGGTCGTCCGCTGGTCGCGTCCGTCGGCGCCGCCACTTTGTTTATCCTTGTGCTGGCAGTGTCTTCCGCTGGTCGCTCCGGCCCTACGATGCTCAAGGTTACTTTCTGCGGCATCGCGCTGTCTTCGCTGGCCTCGTCCATCACCTCGGCCATACTGCTTTTCGACGAGGAGACCCTGCAATCCTTGCGTTTCTGGCTTGCGGGCGATCTGGCCGGCGTCAGCTACGGCACCATTGCAGCAGCGCTCGTGCCGATAGCAGTTGGCCTTCTGCTCGCTTTTTTCATTGGCCCAAGGCTCAACGCTCTGGCACTTGGCGATACCGTAGCGAAGGCGCTCGGCGTTCCGATCTGGACGACACGGTTCGTTGGCCTCTGCGCAACGGCAATTCTCGCCGGAACTGCTGTCTCCATCGCCGGGCCGATCGGGTTTGTCGGCTTGATCGTGCCTGCCATCGCACGATGGTCTGCCGGCGGAGATGCGCGCATTGCCCTGCCGCTTGCCGCACTTCTCGGTGCAGCGTTGCTCGTCGCTGCCGACATAGGCGCGCGCACCCTGTTCACGCCGTACGAGTTGGCAACCGGCATCATGACCGCCATGCTGGGAGCGCCTCTCTTCGTCGCCATCGCCTCGCGGGCTCTCAAATGACCGGTTACGACACTCCGAACCCGCACCTGGTCGTCAGCGGTCCGTTTTTCTCGAGACGCATTCATGTGGCCACCTCGATCACCATTCTGGGCCTGGCATTCGGCACAGTTTGCCTGACCCTGTTTGCCATCCTTGCCGGAAGCCAGCCGATAAACCTCAGGGATGCTTTCGATCTCGTCGTGGATCCGGCGCGCCTCAGTAATGAAACCATGCGCATCTTTTGGGATCTGCGACTGCCACGCGTTTTCCTGGCACTGATGGTCGGCGCCATGCTCGGACTTGCCGGCACGGCAATGCAGACGCTGACGCGCAACGGACTGGCCGATCCTGGCCTGCTTGGCGTCAAGGAAGGTGCCAGCGCCGCTGCGATCGTCTTTTCGCTGTACGCGCCTTTTGCCGGGCTTTACGGGCGGACTGCTGCCGGCATGGCGGGAGGGCTTGCGATTGCGCTCGTTGTTGTTCTGATCGCCCGCGGCGTGACCCGCATGCGCTTTGTGATGGTCGGCATCGGCACGTCCTGGCTTGCAGCCGCAGTCGTATCCGTCATCGTCACGACTGCCGATATCCGCGATGTCCAGGCGGCCCTCGTATGGCTTGCCGGAAGCCTGAACGGCGCTTCGTGGGAAGCGGTACCGATCGCTTTTGCCGCGATGTTCATTGGTGCCTGCCTGCTCTTCCTGACTGCAGGCGCAGCCGATGCCGCGATGCTCGGTCCTCAGGCAGCGGCAGGGCTCGGCGTGTCGCTGAAAACACTCGCAATAATAAGGTTCACGGCACCCGTGCTGCTGACGTCTACCTGCGTGGCGCTGGTTGGAAGTCTTGGCTTCGTGGGTTTGATTGCCCCTCACCTCGCCCGGCTTTCGGTTCGTGGCAGCCAGGGCGCTTTGCTGGGCGCAAGCGCGCTCTATGGCGCAGCGCTGGTTCTGGCCGCAGACACGATCGGGCGCGCTGCATTTGCTCCGCACCAGTTGCCGGCCGGCATCGTCATGTCGATCGTCGGCGTCCCCGTTCTCTTGACACTTCTCTGGAAACGCCGTGACCAGCTTTAGGATGACAGAATGAAAAGATCTTCCGCATTTGCCGCCGCCATCATCGCTCTGTCGATGGCCTCGTTTACTGCAGCCAACGCAGCAGAGATGCGCTCCTTTACCGACGACGCCGGCAGGGTCGTCGAATTGCCGAAGCGTCCGCTTCGGATCGTCTCGATGCACGACCTCGATATCACGATACCGCTGATTGAACTTGGCGCACCCCCTGTCGCCAGCCATGGCCGTGCCGGCGTCGACGGCAAGCCATATCTGCGGTCGAGCCCGATCCTGACAGGTGTGGACTTCGACAATTCCGGCATTCAGTACATTGGCGCGGTCACCGCCGACATGGAAGCTGTGGTCGCCGCAAAGCCGGACCTTATTATCACGGAACCGGGTCGCACGACGCCCGTCGAGCAACTCGCCAGGATAGCCCCGACAGTCGTCATCGACGATACGTCGGGCGGGGCGCCGCACATATACGAGAAACTCGCTGACCTGACGGGAACTCAAGGCCGCCTTGCGGTGCTCGACCGGCGCTACAAGGTCCAGATAGAGCAACTGAAAAAGCTGGTGGATACCTCCAAGGTCACCGTCTCCGTACTGCAGGCCCAGAATGGCAAGGTTAGCATCTACCATACCTACCGTTCGCTCGGTCGTGTCCTCCGCGATGCCGGTTTCAGGTTTCCCGAGATCATCGACAGCATTCCGGAGGGCGGCCGCGTGGAAGTCAGTGCCGAACGACTGCCGGAGCTCGATGCCGATTATATCTTCGATACCTACCGGTCAGACATCGGCGGCACGCCTGCAGACGAGATCGCGGCCATGAACAAGATACTGCCGGACTATTGCCGATTCCTCGCGGCCTGCCGCGAAGGTCGCTATATTGTCCTCCCGAGGGAGGAAGCAATCTCGAATTCTTACGCGGCACTTTCGTTGATGGTCTCTGTCGTCCAGTCTCAAATTTCAGGCCGCCAGCCACCGATGCCGCTGAAATAGAACCGGGTGGGACAAGACGGCGCTTTGGCCTTGAAACTTTGGGAATAAACGATGCCAAAAGAACCTGACGGCCCGCCTGAAAAGCCACGGCGGCCGCGACGCATTGATCGCTTTGGCGAAAGACTGAAGAGCCGCCGCGGGTCTCTTTCGCCAAGCCTGATCAGCGTTGTGGATTACATCGATCAGCACCGCCACGCGGTCCTTGGTAAATCTGCGCTCGAAATTGCCGCTGACACCGTGACCTCGGATGCGACCGTCATCCGCGCGATCCAGGCGCTCGGCTTCGAAGGCCTAGTCGACCTCAAGGATACGCTAGAGGCTCATATCGGCGAAACAGACTCGCCTTCCGAAAAGATGGCGGCGACAACGGAGGCACTCGACAGCGGCGCGGATGCCGCGATCGATTTTGTGATAGACGATCATCGAAAGGCGATGGTAGCACTAGCGGAACCATCCAGTCGCGAGGCCCTGAAACAGGCGGTGCCCCTGCTTCTGGAGGCACGATCCATCGGGGTCTTCGGGATAGGCGCTTCCGGCATCATCGCAAGCTACGCCTCCCGCCTTTTCCAGAGAAACGGCTACCGATCCTATGCGCTGAACGCTACTGGGATCGCTCTTGCCGAGCAGTTGCTGTCGATGGAGAGCGGCGACGCGCTCATTATGATGGCATACGGCCGACCACATCGTGAAGCCATGGCCACAATCGGCGAAGCCAAGCGTCTCGGTATCCCCATCGTCATGCTGGTAGGACAGCCCGACACCGTGTTGCGCCGACATGCGGATGCATCGATCGTCATTCCACGGGCGAAGACGGAACACGTCGCCCTGCACGGCTCCACCATGGTTTGCATCGAAGCGTTGATGCTGGCGCTAGCCACAGTCGCGCGAGGTAAAACATTGCGATCGCTTGATCGTCTTATCGAGTTGCGTAGCGCCGTGAGGCCAAGCAAAAAATGACACCACGTTGACGTCATCCAGATCAGTCGAGTTATTGGCATGAAACATGCTTCTCAACAGCTTGTAACAGTCCAAAAGAACGAGGCTATTCATGACGCGTCAGGCAAATGGTATGATGGATGTTCGGTTGATGCGCACGCTGTTGACCTTGCTGACGGAATGCAGCGTCTCGCGAACGGCAGATATCCTGGGGCAGGCGCAGCCGACGGTTAGCCTGACCCTGAAAAAGCTGCGCGATATGCTTGACGACCCAATTTTGGTCAGGTCCGGGGGAACGTTGGTCCCGACAGAGCGAGGTTTGGCCCTGAAGCAGGCGCTTCACGATATCCTTGGCCAGATCAACACACATCTTGCGCCTCATGCCACCTTCGATCCGAAGACCGCGAAGCGAAACTTCCGTATCATTGCCGACAATTGCCTTGGAGCCGTGTTTTTGCCCCAGCTCGTCGGAAAAATTGCACAAAACGCGCCCAATGTCGGTGTCGATGCGTCTCACATGCCGAGCTACGAGGATCTGATCAGCCAACTATCGGATGGATCCATCGACGCTGTCATCGGCAACTGGCCGCACCCGCCTGAATATCTGCGGATGTCGCCGTTGTTGACCACTGACATCGTGTGCGTCGTTCGATCAAACCATCGTCTGGCAAGGCAACTTGGGCCGATCACGATGGACGAGTTCCTGAAGGAGAAGCACCTTTCTCCAACGTCCGACAAGCGTGCCCACCTCAGCCCGATAGATGGGCGGTTGATAGAACTTGGCCTCAAGCGCAACATCGCCGTATCCGTGCCCGAATACGCCATCACCCCCTATGTTCTAACACAATCGGACCTAGTCTTCACCACCGGTCGAATTTTTGCCGAGCAAATTGCACAGTCATTTCCGCTGGAAGTTCTGGAAGCACCGCGCGAACTTGGGCAGATGCAGTTCTACATGCTCTGGCACGAGTGCAAGCATCAGTCGCCTGATCACGTATGGCTGCGGCAGATGATCAAGTCGGTGGCCGCCGGTATACGCGCTTGCGATCAGAAGCCGGCAACGATCGAGTACCTTGTTTCTCAGACGCCGGTCTACAACGGAGCGGCGCTACGGACTGCTTGACGACCGAACCGCCGCAAACTGACAAAGCGCAATATAGTCTATTGGGGTTCCGTTATAGGCTTTCCTGTCCAAACACACCACACTGGTCGAAGTTCACTCGCAACCAGATGAGGGCATGATGGCAGGTTCAGGATTTACCCGACGTGACGTGCTTGCAGGGATCGCCGCCGGCGCGGCGACAGCGACTTTCGGTTTCTCGAGCAGTGCCCGCGCTGCCGTTTCCGAAATGGTCTGGGCAACCTGGGATTCCAACGGGCATCCTGAATACATCGCCGCATTTGAAAAGCAGACCAGCGTCAAAATCAAGCTCTCGTACCTGTCCAGCGAGGATGCACAATTCGCGGCGCTGAAAACCGGCACGGCTTCGGACTGGGACATGATCAACCCGTCTCTGAACGGCAGCTGGCGCTATATCAAGGCCGGACTTCTGGAAGAAATCGACATGGCGAAGATCCCCAACGCCGCCAAGATGTACGATGTCTTCAAGACAACGCCCAAGGTGCTCGATGCCTCCGGCAAGCAGTTTGCGGTTCCCTATCTCTGGGGCCTCAATCCCATCGTCTACCGCAAGGACAAGTTCGACAGCGAGCCTGACTACACGACACTGTTCAACGAGAAGTACAAGGGCCAGCTCGCGATGCGCGACTATGCGCTGGAATCCATCGCGATCGCAGGCCTCGTTGCCGGCGTGCCGCGCGACAAGGTCTTCGTCATGCAGACCAGGGAGCTGGCGGAAGCCAAGAAGCTGCTGATAGCGCAGAAGCCGCTGTTGCGCACCTACTGGCAGACGATCGGTGACCTCACAAATCTGTTCGCCACGGGCGAAGTTTCCTGCGCATTTTCGTGGCGGGTTCCCTACGACGCCCTCAAGGATAAGCTGGCCATGGGAATGGCCAAGCCGAAAGCGGGCATCATGGGCTGGTGCGACTGCTTTGCCATGCCAGCGACGCTGTCGCCTGAAAAGAGCGAGATCGGCTACAAGTTCATCGACTATCTGCTTGGCCCCGAATTCGCGACAGAGATCGCCAAGATCGGCAACTACGCAACGACGTCCTCGGTCATCCGCGACAGCTTGTCGAAGGAACAGCAGGAAGCGATCTTCGTCGACGACATGGACGTGATGAAGTCCTTCATGTGGCCGGTGGCGCCGGAGAACTACTCCGAATGGCTGAAGGTCTGGAATGAAGTCAAGGCAAGCTGATCATGTCGACTATGCCTAACAGGGAGCGTGATCTCTCCGGATCGGGATTGCTGCTGTCGGCCCGCGGCCTGACCAAGAATTATGCCGGGCAGCGCGTGGTCGATGGTATCGATCTCGATATTCCGGAAAGGGCGTTCACGACTTTCCTTGGCCCTTCCGGCTGCGGCAAAACGACGATCCTGCGGATGATAGCCGGCTTCGAAACGCCGGACGCAGGATCGATCGTGCTCGACGGCCGCTCGCTGGCCGGCGTTCCACCGGAGCGGCGGCCAGTCAATACCGTGTTCCAGAGCTATGCCCTGTTTCCGCACCTGACTGTCGTCGAGAATGTTGCATTCTCCCTGACCCTCCGGCGCCGGAGCAATGTCGATGTAACAGCCCGCGTCAAAAAAGCTCTTGATGCCGTGCACATGGGGGAGTTCGGGAGCAGGTATCCGCACCAGCTCTCCGGCGGTCAGCAGCAGCGGGTCGCCGTCGCCCGCGCGATCATCGCCGAACCGCATCTGCTTCTGCTCGACGAACCACTTTCGGCGCTGGACAAGAAGATGCGCGGACACCTGCAGATCGAACTGAAGGATCTGCAGCGACGTCTCGGTATCGCCTTCGTCTACGTTACCCACGATCAGGAAGAAGCCTTCGCGCTCTCCGACATCGTCGTCGTCATGAACAAGGGGCGCATCGTGCAAAAGGCTGCGCCGCTGACGATCTATGCTCGCCCTGCTACCGCCTTCGTTGCCGACTTCATCGGCGCAGCAACGCTCATTCCCGGAGAAATCGTCGATGGCAGCGGGGCCACCGGCTTGGCGGCGATCGACACGGCCATCGGCATCGTGCAATGCCCGGCAGTGGAGGGATTGGCCAAAGGGGACAAGGCAGTCCTCGCCATCAGGCCGGAACATGTGCGCATGGGTGCGGACGGCCTCGAGACGACGATCCGGCATGTGGTGTTCAAGGGCGACCGCTACCTCGTCGAAGCCATTGTCAACGGCGTGGTCGTGCGGTTCATGTCGGACAATCCGCTGACGCCTGGAGAGACTGTCGGGCTTGTCTTCGATCGAGATCGCGCCTTCGTCACGAGGGTCGACTGATGGCTCCGGGCTTTCATCGAGCGCAGCTTGCTATTCCCGTCACCTGCATCCTGGTGCTGGGATGCGCTTTGCCACTGGCCCTGCTAGCTGTCTTCAGCGTTTTCGAGGTGGATTTGGATGCGTTCACGCTCATTCCGGCCTTTTCCGGACAGAGCTGGGTGCAGATGTTCACCAACCCGGTTTTCTCCTTCCTGATCTGCAAGGCGGTCCTCTCGGGCGCCGGCACGGCTTTACTGGCAGCCTTGATCGGATATCCGATCGCCGTGTCGATGACGCGTCTTCCCGTTCTGTGGAAGGGAGTCGGCAGCATCATCCTGCTGACGCCGCTCTACACCGGCGAGATCGTCCGGATTTACGCCTGGCGGGTGGTTCTTGGCTCCGAAGGTCTGGTGAATGCAGTGCTGAAATGGCTGGGAGCGATCTCGGAGCCACTGAAATTCCTGCTGTTTTCACCCTTCTCCACGCATCTCGTGCTTCTCTACAACAATCTGCCCTTCATGGTTCTGGCGATCTGGATCTCGGCGGAATTGATCGACAAGCGGTTGATAGAAGCAGCACGGGATCTAGGGGCTCGCCCGATCGATGCGTTCTTCAAGGTCGTTCTGCCCTTGACCACGCCCGGGCTTGCTGTCGGCACTTTTACGGTCTTTGCGCTCGCCGCCGGCGACATGATGACGCCGAGCCTTCTCGGCGGGACGTCTGGGGCCACCCCGATGGCCATGATCGACAACCTGTTCGGGACGGCGTTCGATTGGCCCCTGGCGTCCGCACTCTCGCTCAGCCTTCTTGTCGTCCTGTTCGCCTTCGCCACCGGATTCGTGGCAATCCTTCTTCGGTTCGATGGTGCACGGGCAGTCTTTCGGCGGGGGATGCGATGAGTCGTCTGGTCATCCTCACGCTCGGTCTTGCCGTGTGTTTCTTTTATCTGCCGATCGTCGTTCTCGGCATCTTTTCCTTCAACGCAGCAAGCACGATGGCTTTCCCGTTGAGCGGCTTTACCCTCTCCTGGTATGGCGATCTGTTCGGGAACCAAGCCTTTCTGGGCGGCTTTGTCACCAGTTTTCTGATTGCGCAGCCCGTCGGTGTGCTCGGCGCGCTGATTGGACTGATGGCGGCATTGGCCCTGACGTCGCCGCGCATGAAGTTTCGCGCCGCATTCGCCATCCTGGTCCTGGTGCCTTTTCTCGTGCCGAAGACGGTGCTTTCCATTGCGCAAGCCATGCTCATGAGCTGGGTGGGACTGGGCCGTGGGGCAACGGCGCTGATCCTGGCCCAGACCTTGGTCGCCATTCCCTTCACCACCACGATACTTGCTGCCGTGATGATCCGCCTCGACCCGCGGCTTGAGGAGGCGGCACGGGATCTCGGTGCGACCTCATGGCAAAGCTTCCGGCGCGTCCTGCTGCCGCAGCTGAGCGTCGCGCTGAGTGCGGCCTATTCCATCGGGGTCATCCTGTCGCTCGCCGATCTGACCATCTCGATGTTCCTCGCCGGGCGCACGCAGCCTCTATCGCTGATCGTCGCATCGGAATTCCGGCGCGAGCTGAAGCCCGACCTCAATGCAATGCAGGTAGCCGTTCTCGTCTTGACGGCGCTGATCGTGGCACTGACCGAAATCAATCGCCGACATCGCCTGCGCGGACGCTTGGCCCATGGACGAGATGACCGATGATGATTGCCCCAATGGAACCGCCTCGCATGACGCTTGATGACCTGAAGCAGCAGGCGCTTGCCGATCTCGCAGCCCTCGGCTACCCCGGCCCGGCATGGCTCAGCGATCTGCCGAGATCCGACGCTGCCGAAATCGCCGATGCGATCATCGTCGGCGGCGGCCAGTCTGGCGTGACGATCGCTGCCGCTTTGAAATGGGACGGGTTGCGGACTATCCGCGTGCTGGACAGCGGCGCACCGGGCGCCGAAGGACCATGGCTGACCTTTGCGCGCATGGAGGAATTGCGCACGCCGAAAACCCAGGTCGGCAACGAGTTCAATGTCGTCAACCTGTCTGTCCGCCGCTGGTTCGAAACGCGTTATGGGCGCCAGGCATGGGCGGACCTGTCGCGCATTCCGCGGACAGACTGGAAGGCGTATCTAGATTGGTATGCCGATGTCTTCGAGATCTCCATAAACAATCATTGCGAGGTGCTGGACGTGGCCCCGGACGGCGATCTGATCGCCGTTACGACCCGAACGGCAGGCATGATCGAGAAACGCATCGCACGAACCGTGGTGCTCGCCACCGGATACGACGGCGCCGGCGCATGGCGGGTCCCACCCTTTGTTTCCGAAGCGCTTGCAGCCGACAAGTTCGATCACACGAACGGGCCCGTCGATTTCGATGCATTGAAGGGATTGCGCGTCGGCGTGCTCGGCCATGGCGCTTCTGCATTCGACAATTCGATCAAGGCGCTGGAAGCCGGTGCTGCCTCCGTCGATCTCTGCTTCCGCCGGGAGCGGCTACCGCGCACCAATCCCCACCGCGCGGTCGAAACGCCCGGCATGATGACGCATTACCCCGACCTCTCCGAGAGCACGCGATGGGATATCGCCCGGTTCTTTAGAAGTGCCGATCAGCCGCCGCCGGTGCGCAGTTTCGAGACCGCTATGCGCTTTGAAAATTTCAGGCTTCGTCCCGCAACACCATGGCTGGCGGTCTCCCAGGAGGCCGATGCGATCCGTGTCACCACGCCCGACGGTGTTCTGGAATTCGATCACCTGCTTCTTGCGACAGGCATGGATGTCGATCTCGCCGTTCGGCCGGAGCTGAAGACCATCCATGACAAGGTCGCGCTTTGGGGCGAGCGTTACACGCCGCTGGACGGCACTGCGGATGCGCGTCTTGCACGCTTTCCCTATCTCGATGGCTTTTACGGGTTCGTGCCGAAAGATCCGGAGGAGACATGGGTCAGCCGGGTCTTTGCCTTCAACAGCAGCAGTTTCGTCAGTCATGGTCCGCATTCGACGTCGATCAGCGGGCACAAATATGCCGTTCCACGGCTCGTGCGCGGTGTTTTGCGCCGGTTATTGCTCGATCGGGAAGCAGTCATCCTGCCGGAACTGGCGTCCTACGTTTCACCGGATCTGCCGATCCCGGACGATTTCGAAGTCGTGATCGCCGAGGTCAACAGGCAGGCATCGAGCGCGCCCGAGGCTGACACACTCGCCTTGCGGAGTAGGTCATGACCCGTTCTTTCTACTGGGCCGATTACTCGACCGCCGAATTCGCATCCCGCGATCTGAGCGAGACCGTCGTCATCCTGCCGATTGCCGCAGTCGAGCAGCATGGGCCACATCTTCCCGTACAGGTCGACGCCGCGATCAACGCAGACATCATCACGCGGATGGTGCCGTTGCTGGACGCAAAAGCCGACGTACTTATTCTGCCGGCAATCAGCGTTGGCAAGTCAGACGAGCACCTCGCCTTTCCGGGAACGCTGACCATATCGGCGCAAACCCTTCGCCTCGTCTGGCTCGATATAGCCAGAAGCGTGAAGCGGGCGGGCGGGCGAAAGATGATCCTGTTCAATTCGCACGGCGGGCAGATCTCCCTGATGGAGATGACCTGCCGCGATATTCGCGTCGAACTCGACATGCTCGCAGTCGCCTGCTCCTGGTTCAGGATCGCCCCGATCGACGATCTGTTTTCGTCGGCGGAAATCTTTCATGGCATTCATGGAGGCGATATCGAAACCAGCATGATGCTCGCCATCGCACCGGAACTGGTCGCCATGGACAAGGCCGAGGACTTCGTGCCGCTGACCGTCGATATCGAAAGTTCCCGCAGTCCGTTGACGGCGGAAGGTGCTGTCGGCTTCGGCTGGCAGGCGCAGGATCTCCATCCTGCAGGTGTCAGCGGCAATGCCGCCAATGCCGATGCCGTCAAGGGCGCTCAGGTACTGGATCGGGCAGCAAAGGGTTTGTTGCGCCTGATCGAAGCGACCGGCAGCTTCGACATGAAGAGGCTTACCTCCGAAACCCGCTTTTCCGTGACGAGGTAACCATGCTGGCACTCCGCGACACCGAAACCGTCCGAATGCCCATGGGGGACGGCGTACATCTGACCGCGGACATCTATCGTCCCGTTGGCCCCGAGCGCTACCCCGTTCTGGTCATGCGTCTGCCTTACGGGCGCAAGGTTGCGTCGACGGTCGTTCTGGCGCATCCCGCATGGTATGCGGCGCAGGGCTATGTCGTGGTGATACAGGACGTTCGGGGCCGTGGAGATTCCGAAGGGATATTCAGAGTTCTCGAGGACGATGTCGCGGATGGCGCGCAGACGCTTTCCATGGCAGCCGATCTTAACGGCGGCAACGGCCAGGTGGCGAGCTACGGCTTCAGCTACCACGGCATGAACCAGTTCCTGGCGTTGGCGGGCGCTCGGAAATCCGGCGGAAAAGCGCCTGATGCGATGGCGATCGCCATGGCGGCTTTCGATGTGCGCAACCACTGGGCCTTCGAGGGCGACGGGTTCCGTATGCGATCCAATCAGATGTGGGCCTGCCAGATGGCTGTCGAAAATGCCCGGCTGGCTGGCGATCTCGACGCAGCCCATCTGCTGCATGCCGCCGTGCCCTTTCTGTCTTCCGGGCCAGTTTCAGCGCAGCCGATGGCGCTGGAGAAGGGAGCCCGATACACCCATTATCACGACTGGCTCGCCGATGAGCCATCCTACTGGCGCGCAAGGTCGCCGCATTCCCTGCTTCATGGCGAGACGCTCGACGTGCCCGTGCTGCATATCGGCGGATGGAACGACATCATGCTCGAGGGCACGTTCGCGGCCTTCGAGGCATTTTCCGCCGGCAGCGGCTTGCAGCGGCTTTCCGTTGGGCCGTGGTCGCACATTCCATGGGGACGACGGGTCGGAGCGCTGGATGCCGGGCCAGGCGCTGCGGATGGTATCGACCGCGAGATCCTCGCCTTTTTCGACGAGAGCCTGAAGGGCCGCGAAAATCCCTACGCCAAGGTACGGCTCTACGATGTGTTCAAGAAGAGATGGGCCGGCTTCGAAACCTTGCCGACAGCCGAGACACTGGTGCTTCACCTCGCATCGGACGGCCGTGCTTCCGCGACGAGCATCGACGGAACGCTTGCCGAGAAGCCAGCGATTGGAGGTACCGACTATCTCGTCCACGATCCCTGGCGTCCGGCCCCCAGCGTGGGCTTGCATCTTGGAACGCCCTCAGATTTCGCCGACCGGGCGGCCGTCGACGACAGGGGCGATGTTTTGGTATACACCTCGGATCCGCTCGACCGCCCGCTCCTTATGGCAGGCGCCGCCACAGTGACCCTCTCCGTCACCGCCGACAGGCCGAGTTTCGATCTCGACTGCACCTTGAGCGCGCTGGCCCCGGATGGAGCGGCGATCAGCGTGACATCGGGTCATAGGACGGTAAAGCCGGACGGCGACGGCTCGGCCGTGCTCGTCAGGCTGCGCCCCATGCATCTGACGGTACCGGCCGGCCATTGTCTGCGGCTATCCATCCAGGCGGCATCGTTCCCCGGCTTCCCCATCAATCCGGGCACTGGCGTGCGTCCGCAGGACGCGGCGGTGACGGATTGGCTGGTCACCACTCTGGTGCTCCGGCTGGGCGGCGGCGCTTCGACACTGCAACTGCCGGTCATCGGGCACCATGGCTTGGAGGACAGCCGGGATGAGCCTTGATCAGGAAGGCTTTCCAGATCTTCGAAATTGCCCGCGGGCCAAAAGCCCATCGAACCTAGCGCCTGCCGAAGGCCGTTCACCGTGACGCCTGGCAGCCAGGGGGGAGACATCTAGCCATCGCTTATTTCACGGCAGGACACGAGCCGCAGGTTTCAGGAAGGAGTTCACCCATGGTTCCACAAGAGAGTTCGTCGGAAGGACTGGAGACCCTGCTGGCCGGCATGCCGGAATGGGGTTCCGAGTTTTCGCACACATTCGCCAACCATGCGCCGATGGTGCTCGTTGCTCTCCACCGCATCGGCGCCGCGCCGGCGCAGCTCCGGCGGTTCTTTCACCACTATCGGGATTCCAAGCAGCTCCTGCGCTTTGCCCAGCCTCTGGGAAAGCTCGATGAAAAGAGCTGGAGAACCGCAATCGGCCTGCGCGAGCGCGAGCCCGACCTGCGCCTGTTCTTTGTCGGCGAAGTGGCGCGGCTGGGAATCCACGAGGCTCTGGCGCTCTATCTGCCGCATCTGGCGGATGGTATCGCGGCCAGCGCTTTTCACGCGCTGATGCGAACGGCCTACGGCGTGCTTCGCGCCGATAAGACAGATGTCGCCATTGCGCTCGCCTACTGGGCGGCCACCTATCTGCCGCTTCCGAGATCTCGAGGGACGCCCGCGATCACGGACGATCCGGCTGAAGTCTTGTCCCTGACAGCTGCGATCGAGCCATTGCACGGAATGCAACTTCACGACCTTCTATGGCAGAACATGCGCGACGCTGGAAACGTGCCCGAATTTGCGCCCGTCGTCGACTGGCTGGAAATCGGACCGGACACGATGGAGAAAATGGCAGCGACCGCGCTCAGCATATTTGCTGCGACCCAGCATTTCGCCGCCTTGCACATCATCACGGGGCTGCACTGGATCCGTCTGCTCGAGCCGCATTGCGATGAGGCGACCCTGCAGCGGATGTTGAGGGTGTTCTGGCAGGGGATCGCCGGTCTGATGGGCGAGCTCGGGTTTCCCAACCTGCCGGACAGGGCGACAGTCGATCGGTGGCGTCATATCCAGGTACCGGACTGGGCCGAACTGCATGCGATCGCCGCGCAGAGCTTTGACGAACATGATATCAGCCTTGCCTTTTCCGCCAGCGACGAAATGAAAGTGTATGGCGACCCGCTCTATCGCGTCGTGGTCGCCCGCCGGCTCGGACTTATCGGAGATTATACAAAATGAGCCTGGAAAAACCGGTGACCGGCGACTGCATCATCGAAGCTGGAACCGTGCTATCTGGCGTTTCGACGGATGGCAGCATGTCCATGCGCCACGACGTCGGCATCCGTGTTGCAGGGGGTATGATCGCGCAGATCGGGCCTCTTGCCGCCGTTGCCTATGGCAACGACCATCTGGCCCGTTTTGGCTCTCCCGACATGATTGCCATGCCAGGCCTGATCAACAGCCACCACCATTTCGGGATCACCCCGCTGATGCAGGGAATACCCTTCGCTCCACTGGAATTGTGGCTGCCCCGATTCCGGGCAATGCGCCCGGTCGATGTCCGCCTCGATACGCTTTACTCGGCAATCGAGATGCTGGAAAGCGGAACGACGACGGTGCAGCATATCAACAGCGGACTTGTCGGAGCACCGGAGAACTGGATGACGACCGCAAACGCCACGTTGGAGGCCTACAGCGAGATAGGCATGCGGGCCGGCTTTTCCTTCATGATCCGAGACCGCAACATTCTCACTTATGACGACGACGCAAAGGTTCTGGCGAACCTCCCGGAATCCACCCGCAACTGGATTGCGCCGAAACTCGAGGCGTCGAACATCCCGATCGCAGAGCTGATGACATTTTACCGTGCGCTCAGGGAACACTGGCTCGACGCCCGGCCGGATCATATCCGCATCAATCTCGCCCCAGCCAATCTGCACTGGTGTACTGACGAGTGCCTGCAGACGATTTTCGAAACGGCACGCGACACCGACGCGCAGATCCATATGCATCTTCTGGAAACCGAACGCCAATCGCGCTTCGCCCACAGCAAACTAGGCCACAGTGCCGTTCAGCATCTGAAGGCGCTCGAATGCCTTGGGCCAAACGTCACCCTCGGACACGGCAACTGGATGAGCCGCGAGGATCTCGACATCATCGCCGATTGCGGCTGCAGCATGTGCCACAATGCCTCCTCGGGCCTCAGGCTCGGCAGCGGCATCGCTCCCGTCAACGAAATGCACCGCCGCGGCATTCCGGTCGCGCTCGGCATCGATCAGTCGAACATAGCCGACGACCGCGACATGACGCTTGAAATGAAATTGGTCTGGGCACTGCACCGAGAAACAGGCCTGTGGAACGATCGCCCCGATGCTGCCGCCGTGCTGCAGATGGCGACGGAACACGGCGCCAGATCCGTCGGGTTCAAAGGCTTTACGGGTCGGCTCGAACCCGGTCAGCAGGCTGACATCGTTTTGATGGACCGCCGCAAGATCGGCAGGCCGCATGTGAATGCGAGAACTCCGGTCGTGGATAGCGTGCTGCATCGCGGCGGACGGCATGCCATTGCGCAAGTGTTCGTCGGTGGCCGCCTCGTCGTCAACGACGGAAAGATCATTACGATTGATCGTGAAGCGGTGCTCGCGGAAATCGGCGAGCGGCTGGAGCGAGCGGAAACGCAGGGCGAGCGAGAAGCCTGGGATGCGGTCGATGCGCTCCTGCCCCATCTCGAGGCCTATCACCGCAGCTTCGATCCGGCGCCAGGATACCGTTCCTACCGATACAATGCCATGGCCGACTGAGATGTGCAGGCTATCTGCAGGATTTTCTTGAAGCGGGCCTTTGACTGGTTCAGACGACGCTTGCAGAGAGTCTGGGTATGGATTTGTCATGTGTGGAGCGGAAGCATGCCCCCTTTCCGTAGCTTATCGAGTGCCCGCCACTGACGCAGACTTTGCTGGAGCGACACACGACAGGCTAGAACGTGGGGGCAAAGTCAGCACCCCACTTCATCAGGACGTCTTACAGCCACGTTATTCGAAACAGACAACAGGCGAGGCGTCCGTTCATTGCTCACAACGAGCGCGGTCGCTCCGGGTCTCAATTCAGAATAAAACGGAGGGTATCAGATGTTTGAATCCACCAATGCCACACGCCGCCAGGCGCTGAAATTCCTCGCCAGCGTGCCCATGTTGCCGCTCGGCATGTCGGCGTCCGCCGCGCTGCTCACACTCGGCTCGGCACGTAGCGCCACGGCCGCGCCGGCCAACTTCGTCTCGGCAACGTTTAGTTCGATGGCCGCGCCTTCCCTGGCGGATCCGGCCGCCATGGCGACCACGACGGTTGCTTCGGAGCTGACGGTCACGCTCGACAACGGAAATACACAGGCGTTCAAGCTATCCTACCAGCCTTTCTTCACGACCGGCGACATGGTGCCGGACGGCAAGGGCGGGCAAATCCTGGCCGGCGGTTATTACGACATCCATAACAAGCCGATCATCGATACTTCGGTGGCGGGCAAAGAACGCCAGTTCTTCTCCGACTGTCCGGACGGTACTTCGCTGCTGGCACCGATTGACGGTGCGAAGGTCGAGGGCGTCAAGGGCGAGACGGTCTTCGCCGTCGTGCAGTTCGAATACATGTCGCGCGACCAGAAGGGCGACGACACCTATGGCCGCATGCCCTCGCCGATCGCCGTCCTGACGCTCGATCAGGATCCGGGCACTGGCAAGCTCAGCCTGGTGAAGTACCACAACGTCGACACCGCTCAGGCGCATGGTCTGTGGATCACCTGCGGCGCCAGCCTCTCGCCCTGGAACACCCATCTGTCGAGCGAGGAATACGAGCCCGACGCCTTCACGGCCGAATCGAACAAGCAACTCTTGGCTTACAGCAAGAACCTGTTCGGCGACGAGAAGGCTGCAAATCCCTACCATTATGGGCACCTGCCGGAAGTGAAGGTCAATGCCGACGGAACCGGCACGCTGACCAAGCACTACTGCATTGGCCGGATCTCGCACGAACTGGTGCAGGTGATGCCAGACCAGCGTACGCTGCTGATGGGAGACGACGCGACCAATGGTGGCCTCTTCATGTTCGTTGCCGACAGGCAAGCGGACCTTTCCGGCGGGACGCTCTACGTCGCCAAGCTCGGCGGCGGCCTCTCCACCGACACTGCGGCACCGGCCGACAAGATCACATGGGTGAAGCTTGGCCATGCCACCAGCGCGGAGATCGAAAAGCTCGCCGACACAGTGAAGCCCGAGGCCATCATGGAGATCGCCAAGGAGGATCCCAAGGATCCGAGCTACACCCGCATCGCGATGAGCGGCTCCTTCCATTGGGTGAAGCTGAAGCCAGGCATGGAAAAGGCAGCGGCCTTCCTGGAGACCCACCGCTACGCTGCGCTCATGGGCGGCAGCATGGCGTTCACAAAGATGGAAGGCACCACCGTCAATGCGAAGGACAAGGTTGCCTACTCGGCGATCTCCTACATCAAGGATTCGATGGTGAAGGGCGGCAAGGGTCACTACGAAACGTCAGGCATCGGCTTCGACAAGCCGCTCGAGGCAGGCGGCGTTCTGGAGCATACTCTGGGTGGCGCCCAGAAGGACAGCGGCGGCGAGGCGATCACCAGCGAATGGGTGCCATTCCAGACCCGCTTTGTCCTGACGGGCGAAGATATCGCTGCCGACGCCCTTGGTAACACTGCCAATCCAGACAAGATCGGCAATCCGGACAACATAAAATTTTCCGAGCGCCTGCGCACGCTCTTCGTCGGCGAGGACAGCGGCATGCATGTCAACAATTTCCTGTGGGCATATAATGTCGACACCAAGCAGCTGTCGCGCATCATGTCGGTGCCGGCAGGCGCGGAATCGACGGGCCTGCACGCGGTCGATGAACTCAACGGCTGGACCTATGTGATGAGCAACTTCCAGCACCCCGGCGATTGGGAAAAGCTCCACGCCAAGGTGAAGGATACGCTCGATCCCCTGGTTCGCGCCAACTACAAGGACCGCTTCGGCGCGGCCGTCGGTTATCTGACGGCGGATGCGACCAGTATCAAGCTCGACCAAGCCTGATACGACCAGAGGCGCTTGAGAAATGGGGGCGGGTGTCGCTACGATGGCGCACCGGCCCGACTGGCCAAACCGAGCTCGGCGGTGAGGCGGCGGTTATGGTGAGGTCATCGCGGTGACTTTCCCCGATAGCTCCCCTGTCCATCCACTGGGCATGGAAATAGTGGACTGCACCGCTTCCCCTTCCTATCCGCAGATCCCGTGCTGCGGCCAGAGCCGCGTGCACGTATTGTTTCGCCATTCCGATCGCTGTCAGAAGATCACACCCGTGCGCCAGTTGGGCGGCAATCGCGGCCGATAGTGGTGCGCAGCGGGCGAAACTGAAAAGCGACATCCCGCAGCGTTAGCGGGAATTAGTGCCGCGCATTCCGCGACAGTGCGGCCAGACGGTGGGACGCGAGCCGAACCGTTTCTACGGTGTCCTGAAAGACAGCGTACAGGTCGTCGTAGACGCGGCTTTCGGCCAGTCGTGGCTCGTAGCGCAGAAAGCGTGTCGATATCCCGTCGGCCGCCTCCCCGATGTCGTTTGCCAGTGAAAGCCCGAGCCGGGCCAATGCAAGGCAGCCCAGGAGTCCGACCTCCTCGGTGTCCGAGACCAGCACCGGCCTTTTGAGGATATCCGCCCGGATCTGATTCCAGTAGGCATTCCGGGCGCCACCTCCGGCGAGGCGAATCTCTTGCACCTCGACCCCACTGGCAGCCTCGGCTCTCTCGAGCACCATGCGGTTCACGAAACTGATGCCTTCCATGGTGCCGCGCACGAGATCACCGGGCTTGTGCGCGGCCATCAGTCCCATGAAGCATGCGCGGATATCCCGGTCCCATAGCGGCGTGCGTTCGCCATGAAGGTAGGGATGAAAAAGAAGCGGTAAGCCGGTCTGCTGAGATAGCAGGATCGCTAACCGTTCTTCGAACGGACGCTCGTCCGGCATAAGGCTATTGACCATCCAGGTCAGCACGTTTGCGCCATTCAGTCCGGGGCCGCCGAGTTGCCACATGGCCTCGCCCCACGGGATCGTCACTAAACCAGGCGCCTCGGCCTTCTCATCGGACATGATGCCGAACACTTCCGATGAGCCAGAAATGCAGTATCCCCTTGAAGGCTTGAGGGCGCCAATCCCCGCCGCCGCCGTCCATGTGTCGTTGGACCCGCAAAACACCGCTGCACCTGCAATCTTGCTGAGCGATCCCGGCATATTCGCCAGAACGGTTCCGACAACCTCATGCGGCCTTCGGATCGTCGGCAGCACGGCCTTGTCTAAACCAGCAAGTTCTGCGAGCGCGCCAATCCCGCCCTCCATCGCGCTGACAAGCCAGAACTGCGAAATGGAATCCGAGGCTAGCGATCCGGTGAGCTTGAAGTTGAGATAGTCCTTGGGCTCGACAACGGATTGGGTATTTTTCCAGGCAGCCTCCTCGTTATGCTTCAGCCATAAAAGGCGCGCCAGCGGATGGAAGGCGTTGAGGTGCCGAGCGAGCGGATGGTTTTTGACCTGGGGACGCAACAGCACGTCTTCAACCGCGCCTTGGGCCCGCGAGTCTCGGAAGGTAATTGCCGGGCGCACAGGTTCACCCTCTCTATCCAGGAAGACCTGACTGCGGGTGAAGCCACAAATGGCAACGGCCACAACGCCGGTCAGTCCGCCGGGGATTTGCTCGTCCAGCCGGTCAACAGCGGTGCGTAGCGCTTCCCACCATACTTCCGGATTCTGTTCCGCCTTGTCGATGTCATCCTCTACAAAGGCATTCAGGACGCGTTCGGTCGCAAGGGGCCTGCCACTCAGTTCATACACTCCGGCCTTGAGTAAGGATCCTCCAAGATCCACCAACAGCGCTCGGCTCATATCGTGGGTTCCTCCGTTAAACCGCCAGGCTGAAACATAAACGCCTGAGCTCCAACAGAAATGAGGCGTTAGACCGCCTGATCGATGATCGGAAATGTTGCGGCTTGTCCGTACCTTTGACCATCTTGCCCCATCAACTGCCACACGCAGCCATCCTCAATCCAGAACCGGCGGCCAGACTTTGCGATGCGAGCGCCCCTGTACCCGGATGCATACCCATCGCGTGTGACTTTATCCAAAAGCAATTGTCGGTCGGCACGGTTGGGAACTTCTGCAGAAAGGCGGGATGGTAAAGACGTGAATTCTTCCCAATCATATTCGAAACAACGTTGGGCTGACATATTAGCATAGATGAAGATCGGATCGAGATCGGTGTTGTGAGCGACAACAGCGAATGGGGCGTGATGATAGAGCCAATACGCATCGCGGTCATCGGCGACCAGCGGTTTGCCGACAATGCGCCGGTAACTATCGACCAACAGATGGAAAAAGGCCTTGTCGTGGTAAAGTTCAAGGACCGTTCGGTCGGAAGATGGCATCAACTTTCCTCAGTTATTGGGGGGCTTTCTCCGACCAAGCCATGGCGGTCTCTTAATCGTTGTGAAAGCCCTTCTTCCAGTCGGTAAGAGACGGTCTTTGACCGTCGAGAGATACCCAAGCGCCGTTTTCCGCGTCGCAACGATTCCGGAGAAGCAACGGGCGCAACACCCAGCGAAATTTATTAAAGCGAGAGGCATAGCAACGCAAGCAAAGCCTCGACTGGTTTTGCCGGACCTGAGCCCGCCGCTGCGTAGCCTTTCGACCAGCATCTTTGAATGAACCCGACTTACCATGGCTCGATGCATGGTACATCGCCAACCCGCGAGTTGCCGTACGCAATTGACGCATGTCACCACACTCTCAACTGCGGCACGGCCTTGCGCGAATGAACGCCGACTGAATAGCACCTTCAGCATGCGTTCCATTTCCAGCGCCTAAAACAAAGACGTTCAACCGCGGTCATATCCGCCTAAGGAGACATAGTCATGATCCGTACGTCTTTCGTTGCAATCGCAATCGCTGCCCTTGTCGGCATCACCGTCCCCGCCATCGCAAACGACGTGCAAATTGAGCAGTATGGGTGGTCGAACTCTGCGGGTGGAGCGCAGGAAGGGTACGGCAACCGGATTAGAACCTATCAGAACGGCGGCCACAACCGGATTGTCGGCCACCAATATGGTCGCCATAGCCTTTCGGCGGTCGGTCAAGAGGGCAATGACAACTATGGCGCCACCTATCAGAACGGCGACCGCAATGTGGCCGGCATTGGCCAGTTTGGTTCCAGCCACACGACTATCCTGACGCAGGACGGCAATGGCAACATCGCGGCAGGCGTGCAGATCGGTCACGGTTGCAGCGCCAATGTCAGCCAAGGCGGCAACGGCAATGTTGCAGCATTCGTCCAGGCCTGCCCATAAGCGGTTGCACCCGCTGAGGTAAAACAGGTTCGCCACGCATCCGCAAATCACTTAGGGAGCCGAAGCATGCTAAATCGCGTCAAACATCCTTATCGCCTGATGGCAATCTTCACGCTGTTGCTGCTTCCCGTCGGCGCTTTTGCGACAATGACTGCCAAACAATCTGGCGATGCGCAGATTTGCGAAATCAAGGCGACCCCGGCGGGGGGCATGGTAAGACTGGATGCGTTTGCCCACGCCGACGAACACCTCTATGGCACTTATTCTTTTCAAGTCGAAAAATCGGGAGGAAGCGGACGTTCCACGACCAGTCAGAGTGGAGACTTTGACGCTAGAGCGGGCAAAGCGGAACTCCTCTCCTCCGTCACGCTCGACTCGAGAGGAGATACCTACAAGGTTATGCTGGACATCATGAGCGGAACCAGGAGTTTCAGGTGCACCCAGCAGATTGGCAGCGACTAACCGGCTGACACGCTTGGAAAATACGTTGGGAGGGCGCCCGATTTGGTGCCCTTTTTTCGTTGGCCAGACAGGACGACTGAACGGCTGTTGAACGGCCAATTCCGACTGGGTTCATCTGCAGGATGGGAAAATCGGTCATCGGTTCAGGAAGCCGGCAAACGGAGATCGCGATGACCAGCAACATGTTCAAGATCCTTTCTGTCACACTTCTCGTCGGGAGCCTGGGGCAGGTCGCATTGTCGTTACCGGCTCATGCCGGTGGACGGATCTCGCTCAATCTCGCGCCCCAGAATTCCAGCGATGCGGATCTCTTCTCAACCGGACTACGCGCTTACTCGCTCTACCGCGATTGGAAAAACGCAGACATCCGGCAATTGGGCAGGGGTAACGCAGCGGGCATTGCCCAGGCTGGGAGTGGAAACATTGGCTTCATCCAGCAGCGGGGCGATGGTCATTCCGCAACCTTGCGACAGAATGGCAACCGCAATGCCTATGGTATTTTCCAGTTTGGGCGAAACACCAGAACCGACGTAGTCCAGGACGGGGATGACGGGAGTGGCGCTACTGTCAGCTACGGCTGGTAAGGCAGTTCACAATTGTCATGAAGGCGATGCGAGGTCGAGAAAGCGTATCTGTTCGCCCGACGAGAGGCGGACCGTCAAGTGCGGTCACGCGTTAGACGGCAACCAAAACCTCTGCCGACGCCGTTTAGAATCAGTCTGCTTTCACTTAGATCGGCTTCTTGGCACCATACGCCTCGCTTCAACCCTGTCTGGCATCGGGCACGCTTATCCGGGCTATCAGACCGTGCGGCCGATTGGAGGACAGGGAGATGCTTCCGTGGTGTGAGCGGACGATGTCGGCCACAATGGACAGGCCGAGACCGAAGCCTGTTTGACCGCTTCGTGACGGGTCTCCCTTGAAGAAAGGTTCGAGCACCTTTTCCCGAAGTTCCTCGGATACTCCCGGTCCGTCGTCCGCCACCGAGATGGAAATGCCGGTCGCAGTTTGCTGGAGTTCAACAAACGCTGAGTTGGAAAACTTCGAGGCATTGTCGCAGAGATTTGTCACAGCACGCATCATGGAAAGCGGACGGCAATTGGCGATCATTTTGTTGGGGCCACGATAGGTCATGTTGAACCCAACGTCTGAGAAATCGCTGCACACGGTCTGCAGGATGCTGGCGACGTCGACCCGTTCCACCTCCTCGGTGGCGTAGTCATCGCGAAGGTAGTTCAGGCTTTCTGTGAGCAACCTGTCCATATGATCGATGTCGGCCAGCAGCGCGTCCCGCGTCGATCCGTCGCCCATACGCTCTATCCGCAATCTGAGCCGCGTCAGCGGCGTGCGCACGTCGTGACTGATGCCTCGCAGCATCTGCGTGCGGCCTTCCACCATGAGATGGATCCGGTTTCGCATGCCGTTGAGCGCGCGCGCCAGGGAGACGATCTCGACGCTGCCGCGTTCCTCGAAAATCTGCGAGCCACTGCTGATGTCCGAGAGCGTTGCAGCCTCGGAGATCCTCTTGATCGGCTCTGTGACCGTACGAATTGCGAAGATGAAGAAGAAGACGATCAGTACGATGACCGCCATGAAATAGTATGTGCTTTGGCTGAGGAAAGAGCTCGTTATAATCGTGTCCGGAAAGCCGAAGGATACGACGATGTTTTGCTCGTCTACCGGCTCCGCGATGACCCGTCTCCCTTCCAATTGGGCGCGCCATCCGCCAAGAGGCGGTTCTCCGTCCGGTGGAAACAGCAAGTCTGCAAACGTTTCTGCGACGCTTTGGAGTTCGGACGATCCCTTGAATTGCGAGACCATGGAGGCCGGGGCGAGCGACACGTCCAGCCCGGCGCGCCGGGCGCCTGCCACGATGGCGGGACGATCAGCCGGAGACGTCTGCGACAGAAGCATCGCCAGGGTCTTGACCTGCTCGACAGCCCTTTCGAGGTTGGGTGCGGTAAAGTCCCGTTTGGCAAGGTTTTCCAGCGCCCGCCCACAGACGATGACCGTCACCAAAGCCACCAGAATGATGAGGGTGATCTGACCACGAAGGGTTTTGGGGACGCTAGTGGCAGTCTTAGGCATCAACCTCCTCCACCGCCGCCGTGAATACATAGCCACCCATGCGTACCGTTTTGACAATGACGGGATCGCGAGGGTCGAGTTCGATCTTTTGCCGCAGGCGACTTATGTGCACGTCGATGCTGCGTTCGATTGGCCCCGCTAAACCTGCGTGGGTAAGCGCCAGCAGTTGCTCCCTGGTCAGCACCTGACCGGGGTTCTGGCAAAAAGCGATCAGAAGGTCGAACTCATGTGTTGTCATGGCAACGCGCGCATGGCTCGGGTCGTGCACCTGCCGCCGGATCGTATCAATACGCCAGTTGTCGAAACGGAAAATGCGCTTTGGCCGAACCTCGATCGGGGGGGAGGCAAGTCTCGATCTTCGAAGTAGCCCCTTTATGCGGGCAACGAGTTCCCTGAGGACGAAGGGCTTGGTGACGTAGTCGTCCGCACCGATCTCCAGCCCGACAACCCTGTCGATGTCGCCACCGACGGATGTCAGCATCAGGATGGGAATGTCGCCTGCGCGGCGTAACCTCCGACATATGCTAAAACCGTCCTCGCCGGGCAGCATGACATCGAGAACCACGAGATCGAAGTCCTCCGTTCTCATCTTCGCGTCCATAGCCGCACCGTCTGCCGTAACCTCGACCACCATTCCCTGCTCTACGAGGCTATCCCGGACGAGACCTGCAATCTGGGCATCATCTTCGACAATGAGGATTTTCGGCGCGCTAGAGGTGGGGGTGCAGGCTGGCTCCATGAGCAATTATCTCCCGTATTTGGTCATTTATAACACGGTACGCCGTGCTTCCGGGGAGCGAAATATTAAGTTTTGTTGCAAGCGGGCAAGATCGGCACTTCGGCTGAAACAAAACTTTACACAATGCAATGCGCGCGCTGAAACCCCTGTGGCAGAGATGAGGCATCGAATTTGCGCCGCTTTCTCGAGCGGCATATAGCCATACCGGAGTGCCCATGCTCAGCCGTATCCTTGCCTGTTGCGCCGCCCTGTGTGCAGCAGGACTGACTGCCTGCTCGGACGACGCGGCCCCTCAGGCAAGGGCGCACGCCATCAGGGTTGTATCGGTCAAGTCGGAGCTTATTGGCGAAACCTTCCGTCAAACCGGCGAGGTCCAGCCGCGGTATCAGATCCCGATGAGCTTCCGGCTGGATGGCCAGATCGTGTTTCGGATCGAGAACGGTTCTTCCGTCAAGGCGGGCGATATTCTCGCCAGAGTCGACAAGATCCCGTCATCGATCAACGTCTCGTCGGCGTCGGCCCAGGTCGATGTGGCAAAATCCGACGTCGGGCTTGCCGAGCTCACCGCAGCGCGCAATTGGGAACTCTTTTCAAAAAATGCGATTTCGCGCGCGCAGGTTCAGCAAGGCGACGCCAATCTCCAGGCAGCAAAATCCAAGCTGGAGGCCGCCAACGCGACTTTGGATAGCGCGAGACAGTCTCTCTCCTACACGGACCTGAAAGCTGATCGGGATGGTATAGTCTCCGGCGTCTCAGCCAACGAAGGTCAGGTCGTTACCTCCGGCCAGACCGTGCTGACGTTGAGCTCGAACGCCGAGCTGGATGCGGTTTTCGATATCCCCGAGCAATTGTGGAACGAGAACCTGACCGACCCCGAGGTACAGATCAGTCTCCTATCCGACCCCAGCAAGACCGCAACGGGAAAAGTACGGGAAGTCACGCCGTCAGCCGACGCAACAACCCGAACCTATCGCGTCAGGGTGACCTTGAAAAACCCGGTTCAGGGCTTCCCGATGGGCGCTGCCGTCAGCGGCAAGGTAATCCTTTCGCCAAAGCGCCTGTTCGAGGTCCCGTCGGCGGCAATGGCCCGTCTCGGACAGGATCAGGCCGTATTTGTCTACATGCCCCAGAGCAAAACCATTCAAGCACGGACCGTCAAGATTGAGCGGTACGCGGGCAAGAGCATGCTCGTTTCCGATGGCCTCGGGGACGGCGATCTCGTTGCGACAGCCGGTGTCACCAAGCTGCGTGACGGGGAAGCTGTCACCATCGAGAAAGACGACCGCCTATGAGCCCTCAGCCGAGCCCCCCCTCGAACCGCTTCAATCTCTCCATATGGGCGATTACCCACCGCTCGCTGGTGATTTTCCTGATGCTCGCGGCGGTCACGGCCGGCGTGCTGAGCTATCTGAAGCTGTCTCGCAACGAAGACCCGCCGTTCACCATCAAGACGATGGTCGTCAGCGCCAATTGGCCCGGGGCGAGCGTCAATGACACTGTCAGTCTGCTGACCGATAAACTTGAAAAGAAACTCTCCGAAACCCCACACCTCGACTACACGCAAAGCTATACGCGCCCCGGTCAGGCCGTGATCATGGTGAATTTGCGCGACGACACGCCGCCCGCAGAGGTGGATGGAATCTGGTATATCGTTCGCAAGAAGATGTCGGATATCTCAGCGACGCTTCCGGAAGGCGTCTCCGGGCCTTTCTTCGACGATGAATTCGGCGACACCTATGGAAGCATCTACGCGTTCCATGGCGACGGATTTAGCCAAAGGGAACTGACGGATCGCGTTGAGGCGATCCGCGACGCAATTCTCTCGCTACCCGACATCGGCAAGGTCATCCTGCTCGGCACCCAGGAAGAACAGGTCCTGATCGAGTTCTCGCCGGGTAAACTTGCCAGTCTCGGGATTGATCCAGCTGCCGCAGTCGAGGCTATCCGTGCCCAAAACTCGGTCAACCCAGCCGGATTGGTCCAGACGACGGAAGAAAAGATCTCCGTCCGGGTCAGCGGGGCTTTCGCTTCCGAGGACAATCTCAAAGATATGACGCTGAAGCTCGGCGGTCGATATGTCAGGCTCGATTCGATAGCAACCATCTCTCGAGGCATCGTTGACCCGCCCGCACCATCCGTGCGCGTCAATGGCAAGGAGGTGATCGCGCTTGCTATTTCCATGGCTAAAGACGGCAACCTCCTGACTTTTGGCCAAGCGCTGAAAAAGCAAATGAACGCCATTGCATCCCAGCTGCCAGCCGGTGTCGAAATGACCCAGGTCGCCGATCAGTCTACGGTGGTCGAGGATGCGGTCGACGGCTTCACGAAAGTCCTGGTCGAAGCAATCATTATCGTGCTTGCTGTTTCCTTTGTCTCGCTGGGCACACGGGCCGGCCTGGTCGTGACGATCTCCATACCTCTCGTCCTGGCACTGACGTTTTTCGGCATGGAAATCGCCGGCGTCGGTCTTCAGCGTATCTCTCTCGGTGCTCTCATCATCGCCCTTGGTCTGCTGGTCGATGACGCCATGATCACCGTCGAAAGCATGGTCTCCTGCCTGGAGAACGGCAAATCACGCTCAGTTGCCGCGACATACGCATACGAGACGACCGCCTTCCCCATGCTCACCGGTACAGCGGTCATGATCGCCGGCTTCATTCCCGTCGGCTTCGCCGCGTCCAGTGCCGGAGAATATACATTCTCCCTGTTCATGGTGATCCTCATTGCACTGTCGTCGTCCTGGATCGTAGCGGTTCTGTTTTCGCCGCTTCTCGGCACGTGGATATTGCCGAAGGCCCTGACTCACTCTCACGCCGATGCGGGCCGGATATCGACTCTCTACCGAAGGAGTCTGACCTGGATACTGCGGCATCGATGGTTGACGATCATCTTCTCGCTTGTGGCCTTCGGCCTTGCAGTTGCGGGTGTCGGTCGCCTCGAGCAGCAATTCTTCCCGGCATCCGACAGGCCGGAGCTGCTGGTTGGCCTGACGCTGCCCCAGAACGCGTCGCGAGCAGCAACGGAGATCCGCGCGAGGCAGCTGGAGGACGTTCTCGCCAAGGACCCGGACATCGATCACTATACCACCTATGTCGGATCTGGATCCGTCCGCTTCTACCTTCCGATGGACCTTCAACTCGACAACGACAACGTGACTGAAACCGTTGTGGTCGCCAAGAGCGTCGAGGCGAGGGAGGCCGTTCGCCAGAGAATCGAAACGGCCCTGGACGAGAATTTCTCGGATCTGGTGACGCGCGTCTCGCCGCTCGAACTTGGGCCTCCCGTCGGTTGGCCTCTGAAATTTCGGGTGTCCGGGCCTGACTATCAGCAGGTTCGCGTCTTCTCGGCAAAAGTAGCATCCGTCATCGGCAGCAATCCGGATGCCCGAGACATCAATATGACCGCCGGGGAGCCGCAAAAAAGCGTGACCATCCTGGTGAACCAGATCGAGGCCCGTGCGCTCGGGATGAGCTCGGAATCGATCACCAACCAGATCGCAGCGATCTTCTCCGGGTCGACCGTCACGACGATCCGCGACAGGAACAGGCTGGTGGACGTCGTCGTCAAGGGCACTGAGCCTGACCGCACATCCGTTTCCGAGGTGAGCAATATTGAGCTGCGTACCGGCGATGGAAGCCATGTACCGCTCCGACAGGTGGCGACGGTTGCCTATGGCATGGAAGACCCGATCATCTGGCGGTGGCAAGGCAAACCGATGATCATCGTGCAGTCGGACGTCCAGAATGGCGCCCTGGCCGCAACGGTCGCTGGAAAGGTCGACGAACAGCTTAACGCGCTGCGTCAGGAACTTCCCTCCGGCTACACCATCACCGCAGGCGGCATCACGGAAGAATCCGAGAAGGGCAATTCCTCCATCTTCGCGGTCATTCCTGTCATGATATTCGTCATCGTCGCGCTCCTCATGATCCAACTGCAGAGTTTCACACGCATGGCGCTTGCCCTTCTGATGGCGCCATTTGGGCTTGTGGGTGTGGTTCTTGCGATGCTGCCGACGGGCACGCCAATGGGATTCGTCGCGCAACTCGGTGTGATCGCCCTTGCCGGCATGATTATTCGCAACTCGGTCATTCTCATTCAGGAGATCGACCAGAACGTTGCCCGGGGAAAACTACCCAACGAGGCGATCATTGCGGCGTCCCTGCACCGTGCGCGGCCCATCGTCCTGACAGCCTGCGCTGCAATCCTCGGCATGATCCCAATCGCGTCCGAAATCTTTTGGGGCCCGATGGCATCAGCAATCATCGGCGGGCTTGCGGTTGCCACACTCTTGACCCTGACTCTCCTGCCCTGCGCGATGTCGCTTTTACTTGCGGCAGAAGGCAGGCGGACTGCTCCGGCGGGACCCTCGCGGAGCGCCGAGGACATGAGTTGACGGAAGTGAGCGCCGCAACACCAAAGTCCCATTCCACGACAATGTTTATCTCAATTAAGGTAGGACTTTAATAGCTATGACGAACAAAGACTTGAGCCAGCACGTTTTCAAGACTCGTCGCGTCAGCTGGAAGGCGGCCGGACTTTGTGTCAGCCTCAGTCTTGGAAGTTGCAGCTCGGTTCCTCTCACGGAGTCCGGGTCGCTGACTTCGTACAGCAGTCTGGGAGCAAGCGAAGGGCGTTTCACCAAGTCCCGCTCCTACGTCGATACACCGGCGTTGCTAGCAGCCAGTTCAATTGCCATATCACCGACGCGGTTGTCACCCGAAGCCTACTCGCGTGTTCACAACATCGGCAACGGCCGTCTTGTTTCCAATGCGCTTGATCGCGCGCTATGCGTTGACCTCAGTGATAAATACCATGTCGTCGGTCCCGGTGAGCCCGCCGACATCATCGTAAAGGTCGTCATTACGGACATAGTTCCAACCGGCAAGTTCGCGGCCGGCTTGTCTACGGCGGTCAGTCTCGGAAGCTCGGTCGTCCTGCCCGTCGGCGTGCCTCGTCTGCCCATTGGATTGGGTGGCCTCGCGGTGGAAGCGGAGGCCCTCGACAATAACGGGATACAGAGGGCGGCTATTGTCTGGTCCCGCGGCGCCAACTCTATCACCAACGAGGCTCGCATTTCCGAAGTCGGGGACGCTTACGGCCTTGCGTCGTCCTTTGCCGGTCAGTTCGCGGAAATGCTTGCAAAGGGAAAGAAGACCTCCGGCTTGAACCTGTCGCTCCCGTCCCGGCAGAAATTGCAGTCGCAACTCGGAGGCGCGCCGAAGAACGCCGCATGCGAAGCTTACGGCCGTTCGCCCGGAATCCCGGGACTGGCCCTCGGCCTCCTCGGCGCGCCGCCATCATGGGCAGATCATGGTCCGAAGCTCTAGGCGCCTGACCGCTGCGTCACTTTTCAAAAGGCAAAGCCCTTCCTGGCCCGCGTCAGCCAGGCCGCGTCCCCAACCACCGAGAGCATGACCATTGATATGTCCACCCGTTGATCGTAGGCAGCGCCCTGAGCCTTCGCTTCTTTCGTCAAGCGCACCCACATTCAATCTTTCAATTACCGTTTCACCGGCTGACATCGATCAGCAGGGGCACGTCAACAATTCCGTCTATCTTCAGTGGGTGCAGGAAGCCGTGCTCGGCTACTGGCATCACATCGCACCAATCGACGCCAGAAATGATCTGGTCTGGGTCGCGCTGGCCCATCACATCCGATATAGAAAGCCGGTGCTCTTGGGCGATCCGATCCATGTGTTGGTGACAGCGACCCACGCTTCTGGACCCCGGGCGTCCTTTACCACACGGGTGAAGCACCGCGATGAGCTTTGCGCCGAGATAGAAAGCTCCTGGTGCTGCATAAACGCCGCGACGCGACGTCCCCATCGCTTGGCAAAGGAGATCATAAAGACCTTCCTGCCTGCGTGACAGCTTAGGGGAACCTTATGATTGGGGATGGCATTCGAACGATCTGCCGCCAGCCGCCTCGAAATTCGATAATGAAACTGCCGCAGATCGGCCTCGGTCGCGCTTCCGGCGGATAGCCAGCCGGATCTATCCGTCATCCAAGCCCGGCAAAGCCTTTCTGGCGCAAACCCAGCTGAAACTCTCAACGTTCTTTGCAACAAAGCCTCGCGGGCGACGATCTAAATACGCGCTGGCAAATACTGCCGGGCTGCGCCAGCTGGTGCCAGCGCAGCGCTACGAGCTTCAGTAGGCCTCTATTGATGTATCAGAGCGTTCCGCCAAAACGAGGTCAATATGTTATAGTCACGACGACTGTGTCGCTGTAGGTCCCAATAGGCGGTGTTGTCTGTGCCGGTACCCGGCCATAGACGACGAGCCGCTGCACGAGGCCGGTACCAGTGCCCGAAGCGAGGAGCCCCGCTAAGCTACCCCACAGCTGCGACCTTGCCGCATCCCGGAACAGCCCGTATGTGATCGAATTTGTGCCGTTCGTCATCTTGCGTTGCGCCGGCACCGCATTGGTCAAGCCGCCATTGAGGCTGATGGAAAATGGCAAGCCGGACGTGCAGGTGACGGACAGATCTGTGGAAGCATCGACCTTGGTCTTGAGCAGTCCCTGGGAGCCAAAGTTCAAGTTCTGCGCCGTGACGCTACACGTGCGATCAACAAAGCTCTGCACTGAGAAGGCGGAGAATGTCGGGTTTTGAGTCACGGAGCTGCAGGCCGGGGCGGTGAGAGTGTACGGTGTCCAGTTTACGCGAAACGAGCTACCTGTGAACAGCGAAGAGTAGGCGCCGCCGGGCGTTGTCGGCTGGGTGGCAAGAATACGCCCGTAGACGGACCGGGTCATCGATGCACTTGTTAGTGGTAGCAATAAGAGGTCGAATGGCTGCGGCGCGCCCAAAGCCGGCAGATCGAGCGAGCCCAAGGGTGTCGAGCGTGAGGCATCCTGGTAAAGCTGGTACTGCAGCAGGTTTGCACCATTTGCCATCGTCCGCGCACCACCCACCATTCCGCCACTGCCCCCGCCGACGTTGATGCAGACGCGGACATTTGTGCTGACGTTTAAGGTGTTTGAACAGTTGATCGAAACGGTTGTCGAACTGTCGACACTGGCGCCACCCAGCAGGTTGACCGTGCCGAAGTTTAAGTTCGCCATAGTGACCGTGCAACTCTGCGCGTTGGCCGGCATCGCTGCCAATGTAAAACCGATACTGGTAACGACGCCCAGCAGGCCAAGCATGACCTTGTGTATGCTCATTCGACTTCTCCGCAAATGGCTGGATTGAAGGCTTTTGATGCGGCAGGATCGATCTCTACTCGGCACGGCGGGCGGCCCGATGTCTCGATGGTCAGCCGGGTCGGTCCGGTCAGGCCCGCTAGATAGGCCTGGCCGTCGTATCCGACGATATGGCGGTCGTCGCTGCCTTCGACGCGCAAGAGTGACCCCGCCTCGACATAGGTTCCATCCTGACGCCGCAGGGTGATGGTGACAGCCTCGCTCGTGTCCCTCGTCTTGAAGCCGACGACGACGCCGCTCCGCTTGCGCGGCATAACCTTCTGCGATACGGCCTCGACCGTGGCGCCAGGCGGCAGCGTTTCGGCGTCGATGCTGATCGTATTCTCTTCGAAGGCGCGAAGGCCAGTGACCAGCATCTTCCCGTTCTTGTTGGTCTTGCCGATCGGCCGGTTCTCGAACTGGACGTCGACGTCCGGCAGGCCCACGTCGACCACTGCGAGGCCGTCATCCACCCTGTCCGTCAGGAAAACGTCGCCCCCGGCAACCACCACGGCACCATCGAGTTGCCCTCGCAGATTGAGGTCGCTGCCGACCTGCTGTACAGTCACGGCCGCATTGCCCGCCGCACCGCTATAGGTTGCGCCGACCGATCGGGTGTTTCTACTTCCTGCGGAAGCGCCTGCGCGCCAGTCCAACGTGCCGTTCTGCAGCTCACGGCGTCCAGCCGTTTCCGCAACGACGGATGCCCCGTAGCCGTCTGCGGTCACCCCCGTCGAAGCGCGGGCACCACCTCCGAACGACCAGCTCAACCCACCGAAAATGCCGTAGGAGTTGCTGCGCTCGACGTCCGTATACGCCGTGACAAAGGCATTGCCGCGCCCGCCGATCTGACGGCTTGCCGTCAGGCCGGCGATTCTCGACCGGTCTCCCCGGGCCGTTTCCACATGGGTGAGGCTGAGGTTGAGAACCGTGGGATCGAAGCTCAGGGGCATCGATAGGTTGACCTGGTCAAGGCCGCGCGCTGGCCCGCCGCTGCGGGCGAAGTTGCCAACGCTGCCGGGCAAACTCACGTCATCGGCGGTGACCGCAGCAATATCCACATAATCGCCGAAGGTGCGTTGCGTGCTGGCCCGCAACTGCATTCCCCAGAACGCCGTCTCGACGCTTGCCGATGCCAAGTAGCCATTGCCGTCGCCTTGGCTCATGGCGCCGGATAGGTTGACGATCCCGTATCTTCCGAGACCGGCCGTAGTGCCTAGACCGGCGGTCCAGAAGTTCTCGCCAGCCTCGCCATGGCCTTCCAGCGTCAGCCAGTCGGCGACACCTAACCGTCCGGTGGCAGAGCCCATCGGGCGATCGTCGTAGGCGAAGGACTGAACGCCATACTGTCGGCGGGCAAAACCGAACTCTGCGGAGTAGTCGAACAGTTTGGAAGCCAGCAGATCGGCGGAGGCGTAGAACGGTGTTTCCGTCACGGTCTGACGTCCCAGGGCATCGCGCACAACGAGCCTCGCCGTTCCGTTTCCCGTCAACACAGGGACATCGGAGATGGCGAAGGGGCCGGCCGGCACGTCTTGCGACAGACGGTGCGTATTATTGACATAAACGTCGACAGTTGAGGGAACTGCGGCCGAACCTGACATCCCAGGAAGAGGCATGGTGACCAGATCCGGCCGCAGGCCGAAGTTGCGCTGTATCTGGACGCCGCTCATCCGAACCGGCCGGCTCCAGCCGAGACCGCCGGTGATGATGTCGCCGACTTGATAACTCATCATGCTTTCCTGGTCGTCGTAGGACCAGGCCGTCTCCAGCCGTGCGCCGGAGTAGATGTCGTTGGGCGAGAACGCTACGAGCTGGGACGATGTCAGGAGCCCCAGAGGGCTGAACATGCGGGCCTCGAAAGCGCCCGAGAGACCGCTGAAGCTCCAGGGATTGCCAACCTTCTCGGTCTCAGTGGAAGCATAGAGGGTGTAGTTGACGAGCCCGCCGATTGCGCTTTTTGGTGACCGGCGACCCGATCCCCCTGTCTCTCCGGACGTGATCTTGAGCGTGGCGAGACTGTGTAGCGCGGCGGTGAAGGCGAGTGTCTGCTTCGCCTCATCGTAGTCGAAGGTAACGCCCGGCAGCTTTGCAATGTCGAGCCAGCCATCGGGTAAGGCCGCTTCCCGCGCCGGCGCTATGCCGCAATTTTGCAGTTGCTCCGGCTGGATCGCCAAGCGACCGCCAGAAAGCTGTCTCACCGCCGCGATGAGGCCACTGGGCTTGCCGTTGACCAGCACTTCGAGCTGGAGTTCACGCGCCGTCTCTTGTGCAATAGCGGGTAACGTTACGCGTCTATCGCGTCCAAAGCCTTGGTCACTGAAGGAAAGCAATACGAGGCCAGCAGCGAAAACAAGGCAGGGGTCAGCCACCCATGAGTTTCGTCTTGGCATTGAAGCTACCGCCCTCGTTTTCGCCCGACACAGTCAAAGCCGCGGCTGTCTTCTTGCCGGCCACAAACCAGCTGACGCTCGATCCTCCCAACACATAGCCGACGAGGCCGTCGCGCCTGCCAATGGTCGCTGTCCCGGTCTTCAGGCTGAGATTGGCCACCTTGAAACGCCGCTGGCCGCGATTGATCGCAGTCACTTGATAACCACCCACCGAAGGCTTGATGTCCCATTCAACGGACGGAGCGGAGACCTGATCCTGGGAGAAAAACACAGGGATGGAATGACGCACCACCATGACGACGGTGGCTGCCTGCGGACCAGCTGTCGGCAGTTCGTCCACCACCAGGCGATAGCTTTCCTCGCCGCTGACCGGCGCTTTCGACGTACGTACGATGCGCACGAGGTTCTGGGCCCCCGGCTTCATGCTGGTAATCGGCGGGCTCACCATCACGTCCTGCGCGGGCATGAGGACGTCCGCCCCTGTGGCCTGGTCCCACTTGAAGATGCGGACCTGGACGTTGATCGGCTTGGCCGCATCGTTCCAGAGCGTGATGTGGGAGCTGGACGTCGGTGCGGTCAGGTCGATGACTACAGGCGCGACCCGGAGCGACGCGGCCGAGACTATCGACGCGCAGCCGATAGCCGCCGTCATCGCCAAGGCGAAGGCAATAGAACGCATGAGGTTTCTCCTCGATCAATATGTGAGGGTGACGGCGACGATGTCGGTATAGGCGCCGGGCGCCGGCGTAGCCTGCGGCGGTACACGCCCATAGACCGTATAAGACTGGGTGGAGCCAGTGCCTGTTGCACTCATTGTATTGGTGCTGACGGTATTGCCCCAAGTGGTGGTGCGGCCGGTATCCGTGAACAGCGAATAGCCGAGCTTTGCAGTGGCAGGCCCGGTCATGTAGCGCGTGGTGACCGTTGCCCCGACACCGCGGCCTGTGTCCAGGCCAATGTTATAGGCAGTGCCACTAGTGCACTGGACGACGATGGCACTGGTGGCGTCTTTGTTGGAGCCGATCACGCCCGTCGAACCGAAGTCCATGTTGCCTGCGGAGGTGATCTGGCAGTCGGATGTGATCGTCATCTGCACGTTGAATTGTGAACTTGACGTCTGCGCAGATGTCGTTCCCGCCAGCAGCACCAACATGGAAAAAGTTGTGTAGAACAAAGTGCAGTTGCTTTTCATGTTTCCCTCCACGGTGCCAGCAGATGAGTTCCGCCAACCAAAGTATTAGCTAGAGGTAATGCAACCGTCATTAACAATAGATATCAACTAAAAGGCGACTTAAAACCTACAATTTTTGATAATTGCCAAATGTCAATTTCGTCGTTCGGTTGTTGCCGCCTTGTCTGAGAGACCTGACTCGAAATGCTCCACGACCACCTACGCGGCAGCTCTTCGAAACCTTTTGCCTTGTCTGTTCGCTTGACGATCTGCAATGTGACCTTCACGACTTTGCGCAAAGCGGGCCCGCGGCTGAGGACGGCTTTGAGCGCCCCACTGCGCCATCGCGGTCCAGAATGGCAGCACTGCGACGGCTTTAGACTGCCAGATTCGCGCCCATGCGCTAAATTACCGACGTGAAATTGATATTGTGAGCGACGTCGTCGCCAGTAACGGCATGGGTTGCTCTTTCCAGCGCTATCCGCAAGCCAGCGGTGCGCATCGGATCAGGCATGCGGCGGCAGGGCGGCGCCTGCAAGTTTCGTCTTGATCCAATCGGCAACACGGTAGTATCGCAGGGTCAGCGGCGGTCCGTATTTCATATAGAGAGATGCCGTCGTCAGAGGCTCAACCTTGAGCGAAAGATCTGACTGCGGAACGCCTTTTGCCCAGTCCGAGAGGATGCCGCCCAGCATGCTGCCGGTCGGCACGCCACGACCCGAAAGGCCGGTCAGCGCCACGACGCCCGGTGCCAGGTCGTAAAGGCGCGGGACGGTTCGGTATTGCATGTCGAGTTCGCCAAACCAGAAATACTCCCACCGGGATCTCCTGCCTGATCTGCGGATGCAGCCATTTCAGCCGGTCGCTCATAACCCTGCGGGTATACTCCATATCGCGACCGCGCCGACCCATCGGAAACATCGACGCGACGATCCGTCCTTCGGCGTTGTACTTGTAGACATAGATATCGCCGCGACCGTCATGGACGGTGGTATTGCGTGGCAGGATCGAGCGGCGCTCGTCTTCCGATAGCGGCTGCGTTGCCGCGACGAAGACCTTCTGGATTCTGAAGGTCTGGTCGAGCTTTGGCCATCCGCCAACCGTATAGGCGCCGGTGGCGAAAATCACCTTGTCGGCAACCACTTTTCCCTTGGGTGTGCGGATCGCCCAGGCGGTTCCGTCGCGCTCGCAACCGGTCACCGGCGATTGCGTATGGATAATTCCGCCCTCCTGGATGACCGCGCGGGCAAGGCCGCGGGAATAACCGAGAGGATTGAGATGCCCTGCCTCCTCGTGCAGCCAGCCGCCGTGAAAGCGCGGGCTACCGGTAATCGTCGACACCTCGTCTTTGTCCAGGACGCGGGTGTTCGCGCCGACTGCGTTGTAAGTGCGCACCTTTTCTTCGATTGTCTTCATCATGCCGGGATAGGCAGCACCCATGACATAGCCGTGCTGCTGCCATTCGCACTGGATCTGGTAGCGCTCGATCATGCCGGATACGCGGTCGTTGGCGCGGGTCTGCCTGGCGATCAGCCTTTCTGCCCAGGGCTCGCCGAGCATGCGGCGCAACTCCGGCAGGCTGTAGTGCGTGAACGTCGGCGTGCAATGACCGGCGTTGCGACCGGAACCACCAAAGCCGATCTCTTCCCTCTCCAGAAGCACCACGCTGATGCCGTCGCTCGCCAAGTCGAGCGCCGTGGTCAGCCCGGTGTAGCCCCCGCCAACGATGCAGACATCGGCTTTGACCGTACCCTCCAGCTCTTTCGTTTCGACGGCGGGCGTTGCGGTGTCGTACCATAAGGTCGTCTTGAACGGAGAAAACCGGGTCATGCCGCTCCCCTTCAGTTTGAATCGCTGCGCGCGTCGAGTGCATCGCGCAGACCATCCCCGATGAAGTTGAAGCTTGTTACCGCCAGTGTGATCGCCACGCCCGGTACGATCGCGAGCCACGGGGCGCGGTCGAGATATTGCTGCGCACCGTTCAGCATATTGCCCCAGCTCGGTAGCGGCGGCTGGATGCCGTAGCCGAGGAAACTGACATAGGCTTCGAGCAGGATGGCACGCGCGACTGTAAGGGTAGCAGCGACGATGATCGGGCCGATGGCGTTCGGCAGGAGTTCGCGAAACATGATCCAGCTGTTGGAAAGGCCGAGCATCCGGGCGGCCAGCACGAAATCCCGTTCGCGCAGCGAGCGCACCTCGGCTTCGACGATACGCGCGATCTCCATCCAGCTGGTGACTGCGATGATGACGGTGATCATGAACGGGCTGGGCTTGATGAAGGCTGCCAGCGCCAGAAGCAGGAAGATACTGGGAAACGACAGGAAGGCATCGACGAACCGCATCAGCGCCGCGCCGATACGTCCGCCGTAGTAGCCGGCGCAGACACCGATGACGGTGCCGAAGATCGTGCTGAGCACCATGGCGAAAAAACCGACGAGCAGCGAAATGCGTCCGGCCATGAACAGGCGGGCAGCGAGATCGCGACCAAGCGGATCGGTTCCGAAGATGTGGTAGCCGGTCAGCGGTGGGGCAAAGCGGGCGCGCAGGTCGATATAGAGTTCGTTGAACGGCAGCAGGTAGGGACCGATGACGCAGGCGAGCGTCAGCAGCGTGATCATGATCAGGCCGATCATGGCAAGCCTGTGGCGCGCGAACCGACGGAAGGTGCGGCTTTGCCACCAATGGGATTTGCCGGAGCCGGGTATGGAAGCGATTGCGGACATGATCTTTTTCCTAACTCAGCCGAATGCGCGGGTCGACGAAGGCAACGAGGAGATCGGCGATGAGACTGCCGAACAGCACGAGGATCGCAGAAAACATCAGGAGGCCCATGACAACCGGATAGTCGTTGTACCCAAGGCTATCCAGAAACAGCCGCCCCATGCCTGGCCATGTGAAGACCGTCTCGGTCACCAGCGCGCCGCCGAGAATGGTTGGAAGCTGCAACCCCGCCAGGGTGATCATCGGCAGGAGTGCATTGCCGATGACGTGCTTCATGAGGACACGCCGCTCCGATAGCCCCTTGGCTTTTGCGGTGCGGACAAAATCCTGGTTGATGACGTCAAGCGTTGCGGTGCGCATGTAGCGGCTCCAGACGGCGACGTTGACGAGCGCCAGAACCACCGTGGGCATGATGAGGTGGATGGCGTAGTCACTGACCGAGCCATTGCCGATCGTGTACATGTTGCCCGCTGGCAGCCACCGCAATTTGAGGGCAAACAGATAGATCGCGACAAGTCCGAACCAGAATGTCGGGATCGACAGGGCGACCATGGCACCCACGGTGGCGGAATAATCGAAGATCGAATAGCGCTTGGTCGCGCCCTTGATACCCACCCAGGTCCCGACGGCAATCGACAACACGGTCGATGAGCCCATCAGCAGCAGCGTGGCAAAGAGATGCCCGGTGATGATGCCGAGCACCGGCTGGCTGTCACGATAGGAGCGACCCCAGTCACCCTGTAGAAGATGCCAGAGCCAGTCGATATACTGGATCGGCAGCGGCCGGTTCAGGCCCATCTGCTCGGAGATGCGATCGAGCGTTTCCTTGGTCATCCCGGGGGTAAGCGCATATTGCGACAACGGCCCGCCGGGCGCAAGATTGAGGACGGCGAAGCCGATCATCGACACCAGAACCAAAAGGATGAGGCTCTGCCATAAACGGCCCAGAAGATAGTGCAGCATCGCGGTCTCTCCGATAATTGCGGGACGCGCGGTCCCGGACGTCGAATGCCTCTTTCGCCCCCTCCCGCAAAAGGAGAGGGCGGATAAGGGATCGGCGTCAGGACGCCCAGTACCAGCTCCCCGGGTTCCAGCTGTCGATACGGACGTTGACGTTGTAGGCGATACCCTCGGCGCCCTTCTTGTAGCCACGGACCGTGGCGTACTGGAAGATGGGCAGCAACGGCAGATCGGCGCGTATGATGTCCTGGATCTTAAGGTAGATCTTCTTGCGGTCCTCCGGCACGAACGTCTGGCCGCCCTCGGTCAGCAGCTTGTCGACCTCGGGATTGGCATATTGCCAGGTGTTCTGGCCAGAGCCGCCTTTGGCAACGATCGATGTCGACTTGAAATAGTCAGACGTATCGGGATCGGCGCCTGTCAGGAAGTCGAGCCCGACAACGACGCTGTCGAACTTCGAACTGGTCCAGTATTCGCCCCACATGACGGCGGGTGGCAGATTGGAGATCGTCATCTCTATGCCGAGATCCTTGAAGGACTGCTGCATGAACTGCTGCACCTGTTCGCGGATATGATTGCCGGCCGTGGTCGAATTCGAGAAGGAAAGCTTGACGCCGTTCTTAGCGCGGATGCCGTCGCTGCCGGGCACCCAGCCTGCATCGTCCAGAAGTTTCTTGGCCTTTTCGGGATCGTATTCATGCTTGGGCAGATCCGGATTGGCATAGAAAGTTTGCTGCGGCATATAGCTTTCAGTGGGTGTCGGCAGGCCATAATAGAGCGTGTCGATGATCGTCGCCTTGTCCAGCGCATGATAGAGCGCCTGTCGGACCGCGAGATCCTTGAACTGGGGCCTCTCCATGTTGAAGGTTACCGATTCGACTGTCGAGCCCGGCACGACGAGCACGGTCTTGCCATCCAGCGCCTTGGCTTCTTCATAGTGATCCGGCGTGATCCACTGCAGGCCCGCGACGTCGATATCGCCGGTCTTGAACTGGGTGTAGAGAACCGTCAGGTCAGGAATGTATTTGTAGATGATGCGTTCGAGGTAGGGGCCGTCACCGAAATAGCCGGTATTGGCTTCAAGGGTGATATGATCGCCTGGGACCCGCTCCACCCACTTGAACGGACCGGTGCCGACGGGCGCATGGTTGAACGGTGCGGTATTCTTGTCCTTCTCTGCGCCGAGGATGTGCTTGGGCACTATGAAGGTCGAGGCGAGGATCGAGGGATAAGGTGCGAACGGCTTTTCCATCTTCCACGTAATTTCGGTCGGCGAGACGACAGTCAGGTCCCGTACCAATTCATGGCCGGTCTTGCGCCAGCTGAGAAACGCTGGATCGACCATCAGTTCCAATGTGAACTTGACGTCTTCGGCAGTGAAAGGCGACCCGTCATGCCACTTGACATCGTCGCGCAGCTTGACCTTCCAGGAAAGCCCATCGGCAGAGATGCCGCCATTTTCGACGCTGGGAACCTCGACGGCCAGCGCTGGCGTGAACTTGCCTTGGGGATCAATGGCGAAAAGCGGGTCGAACAGGCTGAAATGGATACCTTCGTCGACTTCGATATGCAGCATATGTGGATTGAAGACGGTCGGTTCCTGTGAAAAGCCGACGATCATCTGGCCGGTCGGCTTTGCCGGCGGCGTCGCGGCAAGGGCCTGGTCTCGGCCGAGAAGGCCGGGCATGATCAAGCCGGATGCACCGGCCAAAGCCATCATGGTGAGCGCCTGGCGGCGCGTCGGGTTGAAAACTGCAGGCTTGGTTTCGTCAGACATCGGCTTTCCCCTTTGATTTTCAGTCACTGTTCCACTTTGTTTTTCGGCACGTCATGTCATCTGCCTTCTTTGCCGGGCAGAATTAGAAACCGCTGATCAGCTCGATCTTCGAACCGTCGGAAAAGCGGGAAAAGCGAAAATCCCTGGGATCGACCACCGGCGTTCGGCTGGTAACGATGTCGGCCATTAACTTGCCTGCGGCAGGACCGATGCCGAAGCCATGGCCGGAAAAACCGGTCGCGATATGGAAGCCGGGGATCTGATCGACCGCTGAGATTACCGGGACGGCATCCGGCGTCACATCGATATAGCCCGCCCAACGCTGGGCAATCTCTGCCTTTTCGAAGACCGGAAATGCCTTCTTGAGGTTGGCCAGCGCCAGATCGGAAAGCTTATTGGCGGGCTTCGGGTCAAGCACGCGATTGTATTCGAACGGGCTTGCCTCATCCATGGCCCAGCGATTGGGGATACGGGCCTCGTCGAGGAAGCGCCCGCCCAGCCGGAATTTGAGCGAGCGCCATTCCTTTCCAAAGGCAGGCATGAAGTCGCGGGCATAGCGGAAGGATTTCGGCACGATATCGACGACGTTCTCGTGTCCGGAGGCAATCGTATAGCCGCCATCCTGCCGCTTGCGCACGGCAAAACCCTGCGACCAGATAGCCTGCTCCGGCCCACCTTCCAGCGGCTTTGTCCGCAGGACCGAGTTCATCACCTTCAACTGCGGCAGGTCGATCCCAAAATTTCCGGAAAACAGGCTGGACCATGCCCCGCCGGCAAGCACCACTGCCGAACATGCGATCGGGCCACGCTCGGTCACAACGCCGGAGATCCGCCCGCCGGACGTTTCGATGCCGCGCACTGCGCATTCCGTCAGGATCGTCGCTCCCTTGTCGCGGGCGGCTTCGGCAACCGCGGGGGCTGCGACCTGCGGTTCGGCACGTCCGTCTGCGGAGGTGTAGAGCGCACCCTTGATGTTCATATCCGCATTCGGGAACATCGACCGGAATTCTCCGGCACTCAGCATCCTGGAGTCAAGCTGGTAACCTTCGAGGTTGCGGTTCCAGCGCTCGTGATCGGCAAACTCCTGATCGCTGGCGCAGGTGAACAGGATGCCAGCACGTTTGTAGCCTGTGGAACGACCAATCCTCTGGTCGAGATTGCTCCACAGCCGCAGGGCTTCCGCCATCAGCGGCACTTCGCGCGGATCTCGCCTGGAAATACGCACCCAGCCCCAGTTGCGGCTCGACTGCTCGTGACCGATGCCCCCCTTTTCGCAAAGGGCAACGCGCAGGCCGCGCTCGGCAAGTTCGAGCGCAGTGGACGTGCCGATGATGCCGCCGCCGATAACGACGACATCCACTTCGGCAGGCAGGTCGGCATCGCCGTGGACGGGAACGACATAGGGTCCGGGCATTTCAGTAGGATTCCTCGAGCTGGCAATTGATGTTGAATTCGGCGACACTGGCCTCGTTCGGCAGGTCCAGCAGCATGGATATGATGCGGGCAAGATCACGCGGGTCGGTCATCGTTTCGGCGATGCGATCGCTGATACTTAGCGCCATGTCTGTGGCAACAAAACCCGGGCAGACGGCGGTAGCGCGGATGCCGAGATCGAAGCCCGCATGGCGGATGCCGTGGGCAAGGGCAACAGCTGCAAACTTGGAGATCGAATACGAACCGGCACCGGCCGACTTCACGCGCTTGCCGGACAACGAACCGAGAATAATCACCCTGCCCCAGCCACTCTCGCTAAGAGCCGGCCATGCAGCCCGGGCAAGCCGGCGCGGCGCCTTGACGTTGACAGCAAGCATCGCGTCGATGTCCACCTCGTCGGCCTCTATGACCGATTTCGGAATCATGATCCCGGCATTGGCGACGATGGCATCGATGCGGCCGAAACGGTCGATGGCCGCATTGACCCAGGTCTGCTCGGCAGTTTCGTCAAATGCATCGTAGGCTTGGACATGAACGCGCCGTGGATCGGCCCAGGCAGGCTGCGACGGTGTGCGCATGCCAAGCGACAGGCGCCATCCCTGTTCGTGCAGAAAAACCGCCACAGCCGCGCCGATGCCACGATTGGCACCCGATATCAACGCTACACGCTCTGCCATCATGGCATAATCCTCCAAAACAACGATCAGGACAGGCCGGCGATCCGCCGGTAGGTTCTGCGCAGAATGTCCATCAGCAGTTGCTGGTCGCCCTCCGGCACGAAGTCGAAGAAGTCTTTCGATTGCCGGGTAACGATGGCGCGCACCTCGACAGCCAGCTCGGCGCCCTTTCCTGTGATGTAAAGTTCCTGTGCGCGATTGTCGTCTACCGACGTCTCGCGGGTCAGGAGCCCCTGGCTTTCCATCTGCTCGACAAGGCGGCCCATGGCGGAGCGATCCTTGAGAATGAGTTGGGCGATCACGGACGGGCGAATTCCCGGATGACTGTCGACCATGAGCAAGGTGGTGATCTTTCCGGTCCCCTTGGCGACATCGTATCCCTCAAGGCGCTCATCCAGATCGCGCGAGACTGCAATATTGACCGTGCGGATGTAGAAGCTCAGCGTATCTTCCAGCACATCGAGATCGATGTCCTCAAGCGAAACGGGTGGCGTCTTTCGTCGTTCTGGCACAGTCAAAAGCCTTAAAAAACAAAGTGGTACCACCCTGCCTTTTCTCACAAGGGCAGTTATTACGATCTTGGGAGGCGATAATTAAGGGTAGTCTTCCGAGGACTATGATTTGCCAGATAGTGGATAAATGCAACTATTTTTTGATGTATTCGCCGAATTTTTATTCACTGCTACACCCTGCCTATTTATTAGGCGGATAGATATATTCATCCGAGGCAAAACGACAAAAAAACCGCCCTGACACGGGTTCAGGACGGCTCACTGTGCAGGTCAGGTCACGGCCGCGTCAGGCAGCCGGTTCCCACTCCGCACCGGGGATTGCCGAGACAAGCTTGCGGGTATAATCGTGGCCCGGCGCGCGAAAGATCTGTGAGGGTGGCCCGTGCTCGACGATTTCCCCCCTGTACATGACGGCGACCTCGTCGCAGATCAGGCTCGCGACCCTCAGATCATGGGTGATGAAGATCATCGCCACCTTTGTCTCTTTCTGAATGCGCGTCAGTAACTCGAGAATCTGCGCCTGGATCGACACGTCGAGGGCCGATACGGCTTCATCGGCCACCAGCAGCACAGGGTCGAACATCAGCGCCCTGGCGATGCCGATCCGCTGACGCTGGCCGCCGGAAAATTCATGCGGGAATCTGTCATAGGCGCCCTCGTCCAACCCGACCAACTTCAACGTCCGAAACGCCTTCGCCTTGGCCTCCAAAATGGACATCCCGTGCGCCACAGGTCCGACGGTCAGGACCCTGCCGATGGTATGACGTGGATTGAGGGATGCAAACGGATCCTGGAAAATCATCTGGATATAGGGCCGGATCGAGCGGAATGTGTCGTTCGACATCGGCGCGATATCGCGACCGTCGAACAGGATCTGGCCGCTATCCGATGCCATCAGCTTCAGCAGAACGCGGCCGAGCGAGGACTTTCCGGAACCGGATTCGCCGACGATGCCGAGGGTTCGCGCCTTGCGGATCGAAAAACTGACATCGTTGACGGCGCGCACGGTTCTTCCCTTGGTAAAGAACCCGCCGGACGTGTGGTAGGTCTTGCTGAGATGAGATACCTCAAGCACGACGGGCGTATCCGCTGCTCCCTGCCGATCCTGCGCGGTCATGCGCGGAACGGCGGCAATGAGGCGTTTGGTGTAGGGATGCTCGGGCGCGTTCAAGACGACATCGGCGGCCCCCTGTTCCACAAGATGTCCTTTCTCCATGACGATCACCCGATCGGCAATCTCTGCCACGACGCCGAAATCATGGGTGATGAACATCACGCTCATGTTCTTCCGGCGCTGGATCTTGCGGATCAGTTCGAGAATCTGCGCCTGTGTCGTGACATCCAGCGCCGTTGTCGGCTCATCCGCGATCAAGACGTCGGGATCGAGCGCTAGTGCCATGGCGATCATGACACGCTGGCGCTGTCCGCCGGAGAGACGGAACGGATACTGATGCTGAATCAGGCCCGGGTCGGGAAGGCCGACCTCATCGAGAAGACCGAGAACCTTGGCAGCTCGGCTTTCCGGCGTCCCCACCTTGTGCGCTTCCATCACCTCGGCGATCTGATCGCCGATCGTCATCAGCGGATTGAGCGCCGAAAGCGGATCTTGAAAAATGATCGAGACGGCGCGGCCACGCAGCGCCCGTAAAGTCTTTTCATTCGCCTGGATCAGGTCCTGCCCTTTGAACCAGATGCTACCATGGGTGACCGTGATGGCCGGCGACAACAGCCCCATGATAGCATTGGCCGTCACCGACTTTCCTGACCCGGACTCGCCGATGATGCAGAGAATTTCCCCGGACCTCAGATCGAAGGAAATATCGCTCACCGCATGGGCGCGCTCCATGTTCTTCGGGAGACTGACGGTCAGTTGCCTGACGGACAGCGCAACATCTCCGGCTGCTTCCGGTCGCATGATTTCAGTCTGCATGATGGCGGGTCCTTTCCGATTTTCGCGAAGGCTTGGAATCATGCAAGAATGATGCCGGATGTCGGGAGTTGCAGTTTCACGGGCTAGCGCCTGAGCACCCTTGTTGGTGATAGCACGGCAAGTCCGACGGCCGTCGCCGAGAATGGGGCAGCTTTGCCAGCGGCACACGGCGACATTACGGATATTCAAGTAACTGAATAGTAGTGTTGTTTCACGATGCCCGTCTCACGGCTTGGGAGACATAGGGCGCCGTACCGGAACCTGCATCGAGTTCTTCGCCCCACTGGTCGATAATTCCTTCTAGGATGGCCAATGACAGGCGAAGCTCATTCGCGTTCCCCGTAGGCACCAGGTGTGAGCCAGGTTGGAAACAACGCTGGCCTTCCTGAAGGTTGGAACCGTCGCTGACATGATGGCAGAGATCAGGCAAAACAGGGATCGAACCTTTGATTTTCGGCCGAAGCCAGAGGCTCGCACTCGCGCAACCCGCCCCGCCGACCACCAATAGTCCAGACCAAAACAGCGAAAGATCCAACACTCCATTGGCGAAAAAAGCCGCAAGCCCAGCGCCGATTAATGGTTCGACGTAGGAAAAAGCACCGAGCGCCTGAATGTCTCCGCGCTTCAACCCATAGTCCCAAAAATAGATGGCCAGCCCCATTGGGAAGATTCCAAGCGCCGCCATCGCCATCAAAGCGCTCGGCGTCGGCTGCACCCAGCTTTCCATTGCCAAATGCCCGGCAAACGACACGATAGCGGACACGATATAAAACATTCCCAGAGCGGAGGATGGCACTTCAGGAAGAGCTCGGGACACAAGCGAGTATAAACCCCAGAGTGCAGCCGCAATCCCTACGACGCTTAGGTAGAAACTGCCGTCGATAACGCTTTCACTAGCACCGGTATTGATAAGTCGCAGCACGCCTGCCAACCCCATGATGACGCCGATGATGTGAAACCACCTGAGCCGCTCGCCTGGCAAAAGCGCCGAGCCAATGACGATCATCAAGGGGGTGGTTCCCTGCAATAGGGCGGCGGACGCAGGCGGCGCCCTTTGTGTCGCATAGTAAATACAGGCGTGGTAAGCAACAAGCGACCCAACCGTCAAAAGCCAAACGGAAGGGGGTTGCCTGAAGGCCACCAATGGCGAGCTTTTTGTGATCAGCCAGACGAATGGCGACAAGGTGCTGGCAAAGAAGAAAGCGATCGCCACCGTTTCGAGTGGTGGGATCGCCGTCGTGTAAGTCACGAGACTCGTTTCACTGGCCCACAGGACAACGCCGAGCGCTCCGAGCAAAGAAGCGCGCACTCGCCCGGCACGATCGTTCATTGTCGAAATTCCGCTTTCAGCTCAATTCCCAAGTGAAACGATGTTGCTGGTAAAAAATCCATTAAAATGCGTGCGCATCGAAAGACTATATGCACCCATCATGGCTATTTCGATCCAGTCGCCTTCCTGAACGTCATCCGGCAGACAGAAAGCTGCGCCGAGCACATCATTGCTGTCACATGTTGGACCATAAACTTTGAATTCGGCGTTTTTAGAAATACACGACCCGCCGTTGCGGATCAGTCGAACAGGACGCCGCTCTTTGGGATGCCCCAATTCCTGCAATGTCCCGAAGATGCCGTCATTGATAAAAATGTTGCGCCCGCGGCGCATGACTACCTGCACGATCGTCTTCCCCGCGTCGGCAACCAACGCTCTCCCAGGTTCGCAGAGGACCATACATGCCCGCGGCAGACAAGCTTCCCTGATCGATCGCATCAGATGACCGAAGTATACCTCTCTTCCCGCGACATCGTCACCGGGATAGGCTGCGGGAAAGCCGCCGCCGACATTCAGAACGCTTAGCTCCACGCCGGCTGATCGAGCAACCTTGGCTGCCAATTCCACAGCATCGGCAAAGGCGGTTGGCGCAAGGCATTGAGAACCGACGTGGAAAGATATACCAGCCTGGATGCCCTTTTTGTTGATGTGCTCCAACATCAACTTGGCTTCCGCTGGTTGTGCGCCAAACTTTGTCGAAAGGATGTATCGTGCATCAGCGGGCTTGGTAGCCAGTCTGACGGCAATGATCAAATCATCTCGGCTGCCGACTTCGTGGATAATTTTTTCAATCTCATCAATGCAATCTGCGGTATAGAATCGAATTCCGTGGAGCTGGCTGGCGGCCTTGATCGCAGGCCGCGTCTTTGCCGGGTTGTTGAAAAACTGGCCCGCGCCAATCCCAAACATGCCATCGACCAATCGGATTTCATCAAGCGATGCAACGTCGAAATCGGTAATACCTGCTGCAAAGAGCGTTTGCAGCACCAAAGGGTGGGGATTGCACTTGACCGCAAAGAGTGACCGACCAGGAAAGTCTTCAAAGCTCTGGGCAGATGCTAGCAGCTTGGCGGGCTCCAGACAAAAGACGGGCTCGCTAGGCTGGAGCCTCGCAATGACATCATCGACATCGGCAAATACCCGAAGCGGCGGTTCCTGTCTCCGCTGACGATTAAATGCTGACAGGTTATCGTGGATTTTCGCCTGCAGATGGCATGGAGAAGTGTCTGACACGTCAATGACGGACGAAGCTCGAAGCACGCTCATGGAGATAGACCCTGTTTTTTTTGATTTTGGTTGGTGTCAGGCTGCGGCTATCAGCGGACCAGATTCGAAGCCTGTCCAGTTTTCGAGAAACCGACTGAGTTCCACAGCTGTCACAGGTTTGCTGAAATAAAAGCCTTGAAGCTGGTCGCAGCCTTCTTCGGTCAAGAAGTTCGCTTGTTCGATCGTCTCGACACCCTCAGCCGTCGTGATCATATTGAGGCTCTGGCCGAGGCTGATAACGGATCTCACGATTGCACCAGACTTTTCCTGCGCGTTCATGTCGCCTATAAACGACTTGTCGATCTTGATCTTGTCGAACGGGAATGAATTCAGATAACCCAACGACGAGTAGCCGGTCCCGAAGTCATCCATCGCGATTTTCACACCAAGCGTTTTGAGGGCGTTCAAAATGCTGAGTGCCGCATTGGCGTCGTTTATCAGCACGCTCTCGGTAATTTCCAGCTCAAGACGCTCTGCCGGCAGTCCGGTCCTGCGCAAAACGTCTTCCACTGTCTCGATGAGTTCGCGACTACGGAATTGGACAGGTGAAAGGTTGACGGCGACGCGCAAATTCGGCCACTCTACGGCCTGGGTGCATGCCGTTTCTAGAACCCAAACTCCGATCGGAATGATAAGGCCCGTTTCTTCTGCAAGCGGAATGAAATCCGCTGGAGATACCAGGCCTCTGGTCGGATGACGCCAACGGACGAGTGCCTCAACACCCGTTATAGTCCGCGTTTCCAGATCGATGAGCGGTTGGTAATGGACTTCCAGCTCATTTTTGAGCACAGCCTGGCGCAGATCATGTTCGAGCGCCTTACGAGCTTGAAGTTCCATGTCCATTTTTGGCTCGAATATTTTGTACGTCGCACGACCAGCTTGTTTGGCCCGGTAGAGGGCAATATCGGCATTCTTTAAAAGGCGTTCCGGATCGCCATCGGCGAGATCGGCAATTGCTATCCCGATGCTGACGCCAATGTGTAATTCCTGACCATCTATGGAAAAAGGCTCTTTGACGGCATTGATGAGCCTACGGCTTAGCTGCTCAGCCTCATGGGGTTGATTGACGCCGACTTGGATGATCGCAAATTCATCGCCGCCGAGACGGGCGACCGTGTCGCTTCGACGCACGCAGCTTGTCAGACGCCCGGAAAGCTGTTGGAGGAGAACATCGCCAGCACCGTGGCCAAGTGTATCATTGACCTCTTTGAAATGATCGAGGTCGAGACAAATCACGGCTATTCTCGCCGTTTCTTCCCGGTGACTGGCAATGGCGACGTTCAATCGATCGCGAAATAGCACTCGATTCGGAAGTCCTGTGAGAGCGTCGTGATGGGCAAGGTGGGCTGCTCGCTCCTGCGCCTCTACTTCCTCGGTAATATCGGTAGCAGTACCTCTATATCCCTGAAACTGGCCTGATTCGGAGACGATCGGCCTGCCAGCAAGCCGGCACATTCGGATACGGCCGGCGGCATCTCGGTAGCAGCATCTGAGATCGCGAAACGAGCTGTGCTCTTGCGTGCCGTCAATGAGCCTGCGCCAACCGTCCGAGTGCACGTCACTGGAGAAAAACTGCTTCAGGGTTTTGCCGAGAACGTTGGTCGCAGCCACGCCCGTGACCTCGGTAAACCGTGCCGAAAAATACATTAGCCGCAGATCGGAATCGCTTTCCCATATCCAGTCAGAAGAGGCTTCAGCCACGTCACGGAACCGTGCTTCACTTTCTCGCAACGTCTGAGCATAAGCCTCGACGGTTTTCGCTGACTGTTCCAACGCTTTCGTAGATCTGCGCGCATTTCCGACAACGAAGATGGCAAAAGCAGCCAAAATGATAAGGGCGATTGCAAGTGGCGGAAGAATAAACCGGAGAAGAAGATAGCCGGGCTTTGCAGGCGCCCATTTGATGGAGCCAAGGTAGACGTGATCCTGCGATACCAGCGGAATAGAAGCCTCGGCACCGACCGGCGTTGCGGTGAAGTCGAGATTGTTGAGAAGATAGTCGTCGCCCACGTGTTGCAGAAATTTGTGGTCAAGCTTTTTGGCAAAAACGATCATCGAAAGATCTTTGGGAGCAACCTTGCTGCGGTCGATGGTCGGGGGCAAAATCCCTGTCGCGGCGACTATAAAAACATCATCGCCCGTCTTGATCATCCCGGTCACAGGTTCGGCCTGTATCGAAGCCACATGCAGGAGGTCACGCAGCCCGGTCGGCATCACCGTGAAGGCATCAACGGTCTGGGGCTTGCCCTCAACGACGGCGTAAACTGTCTTGCCCTCGGGGTCGACAACGAAGCCCAATTCGTAGCCAAGTCCGGTGTATACATTGGCCCCTATATTGCCGTCGGTTCCTGCCCAATCAGTGTCAATCTTCTCGTGCAGGTTTTTGTAGACGTCGTCCCAGACGGCGTAGTCCTTCAGATTGCGAGCGACCTCTCGCGCTTTTACCTGCAAGGCCGTAGTTGCGAGTTTTGTGGAAGCTTCGACTTCAAGTCGATTTTGCCCAGCTGCAGAGAAGATAACGCAGCCGAGAACCACAGCGATCGCAACCACCACGACGCTTGCCATCGACAAAATGATTCGCTGAGAAAAGTTGCTTTCGGAGATTCCGCTACCAACCGATTTTATAATCATCGCCCACCCCTGTCTTCAGGGGGTTGCTACATGCAGACGGCGAATCAAATATTAACGCGTTGAGAAACAACAGTTTTAGGTTAAAAAAAATATGGTTCCCCGTTGACATATTGAATCAAACGCAAAACCCAAGACGATCCCCTTCAGCTTGGCGGATGCCTCGATATTTACGGGCGCCTTTCGTCTGACCGATCAGTGAATTCAAGCCGCTGCCGAATACTATCTGGAGCGATTTGCTTCGACGACGAAAGCAACATGAATGATGACGAGAACGATATCCTGCAGGCTGCTGGCCACAAGGCATTGCCTGCAGGCAAAGCCTATCAGCGCCAGGGACGCGTCATGGCATTCCAGTGCGGGGAGAACGATATTGTCGCGCAGGTGCAGACATCCGAGCACAAACTTTATCGTCTGGGCATATCCAGCGAGGCAAACCACAACGGTCTGGTGACCATCGAAGGGGATTGGTCCTGCCTGTCGCCTACAACTGAAAATACGTCGCGGCAAGTCTGCTGCATGGACTGACAAGGGTAACAAACCGGACGCTGACGGCGAACGGACGCTTTATTGCCGTTCGCTCACACTGGTTACATTGGTCAGCAGAAGAGTTTGGCTGTTCCAGCCCTCCGGTAGCGGATTGGGACGGGCGATCTCTATGTCTTCCATTACCAGGTCGATCACGCCGCTGGCGAAAAGGCCGGGCATACCGTTCGGATACGTGACGAGGCCGATGATCTTGCCGTCGGCATCGAAGCGCCATGCGTTGACGCGGCCGGCGCTCGTGTCTCCAATCGGGAAGCGATCGAAACGGTCCTCGATCGTCGGACGGATATCGTAGCAAAGGCCTGTCTTCAAAGGCCCGGGTTGCTGTTCGAGCGAGATCCGGCGAAGGGTGACGTTGGAGATCCCGCCCTGCTGTTCGGCGACGATGTTGATGGCGCCTTGCATCACCCCGCTGACATCCTCGATCAGCACATTGCTGACGTTGCCGGCTGGAAACTCTTCCGGACGACGGTGGAGAACGTTGATCGTGATCGCCTCGCCAGACCCCCAGAAGCCAGCCGGCGTTTCGTGGCAATCGATCGAGATACGGACGAAGCGGATGCCATCCACCACGCCGCCATCGCGCGAAAAGATACCAAGCCCGCGGTTCGACTTTTCGATGCGGACATCCTCGAAGGATATGTTGCGGAACGGGGAAAAGCTTTCGGTGCCGAGTTTGAGCGCGCAGGAGCGGCTTTCGACGATGCAGTTCCTGACGCTGACATCCTCGCATGGACCGGTCAGCGAGCCGTCCTCGCGCCGGGTGGTCTTTAGCACGATGCCATCGTCGGCTGTTCTGAAGACACTGTCGACGATTCGGACGTTGCGGCAACCGTCGATGACGATGCCATCCGTGTTGGGCATACGGCGGTCGTTGTCGACCTGGACACCCCTCACCTCGATGTCTTCGCATCCGGCAAAATGCATCGTCCACATTGGCGAATCGTCGATGTGTAGCCCTTCGATGCGGATATTCCGGCAGCGATCCAGCACGAGGATGCGCGGCCTGTAGCGGGAGGCGACCAGAGTCCCCATGTCGGCATCTTCCCCAACGGAAAATTTCGTCGAACCGGCGCAAAAGATCCGCCCGCCACCGATCAGCGCGATGTCGGTAGCGCCAACCGCTGCCATCATCGCCCGGTCGCTTTCCTCAGCCACGATGGCAACCAAGGTGTTCTCATAGGCATCGTAGTTCGGGATGAACTGCAGTTCGGCACCGTCTACGATCTCGATCGTCAGATGCGAGCGTAGCCTAAGGCCGCCGCAGTGATGAATGCCGGGCTCGAGCACGATGTGCAACGGTCCCTCATGGGTATCGAACAGGGATTGCAACGTCCCCGTAATCTCATCCGGTTGGGGCGAAAGACGGATATGGGAGGAGGTGGACATGGGGATGACCTGCTGGCTTCTACGGAGTAACATCGGTGGCGATCCCGGTTCCCGAAACCGCCGGGTCAATCAGCAACGCGTCTGCAACAGTGCGGCGATGTAGCCGTAGCAAAAGGCAAACGCGACCTGCTGCTGGTTGTCTCCGGACAGCGTCGGAGCGTGATCTGGCATCACCATGTATTGGTAGCCGGTATCACGCAGCGCATCGATCACGGCAGGCATGTCGATGTCGCCATCTTCGGGGAAGCTTTCGCGGAAGGAGTAGCGCTTGCCGACAATGTTGCGGAAGTGCACGTTCATGATCTTGCCCCGCTCGCCGAACCATCTTGTGATGGCGGGGACCTGCGATACATCCTCGACCATCTCGCCGAGCGTACCGATGCAGAAGTTCAGGCCGTGAACGGGGCTCTCGTGCATCCCCACGAAGCGTTTCATTCCCTCGACGGAACCGAGGACGCGAGTGACGCCCATGTAGCCGGGCGGGGTTGCCGGATCGTGTGGATGGCAAGCAAGGCGGACATTGGCGGACTGCGCGACTGGCACGACCCGCGCCAGGAAATAATCGACGCGCTCCCAGATAGTGTCCTCGTCGATCGTCCCGATACCTTGGGGCGTCGGCTCATCGGGATTGGCGAGATCCAGCCGAAAGGCTTCAGCCATGTAGCCGCCCCGGCCTGGCTCCATCGGCGTGCGCGGGATGCCGATATAGTTGAAATTGTAGCGCACGGACGGAATGCCGGCGACGGCGCAGCTTTCTATAAGGCGGCAAATGCCATCGATCTGCTGATCGCGATCCGGACCGGCGAGCATGATGTCCTTGCAAGGAACGTCTTGGTCCACCCGGGTCGATGGCATCGGCAATTGTGTCATGTCGAGCGTCAGTCCAAAACTCTCGATCTTATCGCGGAAAGCTTCGAGAACAGGCCGATCCCATTTTCGCCAGTCGCCAGGTGGCGTCGCCGAGATATTGCTTGCGCCGAGCTGTTTCATGACGCGGTAGTCGTCGTCATTGCGGGCCGGGATCTGTGTTCCGAGATACATCTGCGTTTCTCCGATTGGAATCTAAAAGGTAAAGGCGGGCTTGCCTGAGGAACGGCAGGGTTATCCCGGCGGCGTGTCGGATATGGCGCTGGGCGACCCAGGCCGATAGCGGGGTTCGGCCAGTCCCTGGTAGGGAAGGCGCACGATGTAGACGTCGCCGCCTTGCCCTACTCCGCCTGCCCTAAGCGTAGTCAGGAACGCGGTTCTCAAGTCCTCGCCGATGAAGCAGATGTTCGTCGGGTTGGGAACATCAAGGCGGATTTCTGCGTCCACTCGTCCCTGAGGCGTCATGCGTACCACGCGACCACCATCGCTCGCGGCGATCCAGTAGCAACCGTCGACATCGATCGCGGCACCGTCAGGTCGGCCGCCAAGCGACGTGGTGTCTGCGAACAGCCGCCCTTTTGAGAAGTTGCCGCTATCGGGGTCGAAGTCGTGGACCGTGACGTATGATTTGAGAGGATTGGAGTCCGAGACGTACATCGTCCGGCCGTCCGGGCTCCAGGCAAGACCATTCTGAGAACGGAATTGCCCGCCTCTTTCGACGACCTCGCTCTGCTCTCCGATGCTGAAAAGCGTGCCAAACGCCCCAGGAGCTGACGTGACGGGCGCCATCGAGCCGGACCAGAACCGTCCCTGGCGATCACAGGCGCCATCGTTCATCCGCCAATCCGGCGCCAGATCCGGCCCTTTGCCAAATTCGAATTTTGCCTTTCCGTCGATGATGTCGAGGGTCGCAAAGCCGCGTTCCGTCGAAGCGATGAAGCCGCCCCCTTGGCGCAAGGCGAGGGCGCCCACCCGCAGCGACAGATCAATCCGCTCCACCGCGGCGTCGGGATAGGTCATCCGGTAGAGCGTGGAACCCGGTGCATCGACCCACGTCACCCGCGCCTCTTCCGGCTCCCAGACGGGCGTTTCGGCGATGGTGCAGCCCGGCCGGGCAACCCGCTCAGCCACGTAAACAGGCAGGCCATGAGTTGTCATGCTGCTTCAATCCGTTTCATGGAACCCGCCCCTATGCGGCCGACGCCTGGGGCACAAGGCGACGTTCGGTCTGGCTGTCGAATAGCACGGCCTTGCCGTTGGCGATGCTCAAGCCAACGTCGTCACCCATATGCAGATGACTGCGGCTCTTGGAGGATACAAGGATCTGGCCAACGGGGCTGTCGCAGATGACGGTCGTATCGGAGCCGGTCGTCTCGACGGCGTGGACGGTGGCCGGCAGAGCACCGTCGGTGCCTGGCTGAACGATCTCCAGGTATTCCGGCCTGACGCCGACCACGACATCGCGCCCGCCGGCGTCGGAGTAATTTCCCGGAATGGGCAGATGACTTTGGCCATTGGGGAGCAGCAAGCTTTTCGCGTCGTTGCTGACCCTGGCCTTTATCAGGTTGATTGCCGGAGAACCGATGAAGCTTGCGACGAATATGCTGTCCGGCAGATCGTAAAGCTCGAGCGGGGTTCCCGACTGCTCGACCCGTCCGTCCCGCAGCACGACGATCTTCTGCCCCATGGTCATCGCCTCCACCTGATCGTGCGTCACGTAGACGGAGGTGGTGTTCGACTTATGGTGCAGGTCGCGGATTTCACCGCGAACCTGGCTCCGCAGCTTGGCGTCGAGGTTCGACAGCGGCTCGTCGAAGAGAAAGACAGCTGGATTGCGGACGATGGCCCGGCCCATGGCAACCCGCTGGCGCTGACCACCCGAAAGTTCCTTCGGCAGCCGATCCAGCAGTTTTCCGAGGTCAAGCATCTGCGCAACCTCATCGATTTTCTGCCTGATCTCCTCCTTCGGACGCCTCGCAAGGCGCAGCGCAAAGCTCATGTTCTCGCGCACCGTCATCTGCGGATAGAGTGCATAGCTCTGGAACACCATGGCGATATCGCGCTGTTTCGGCTCCAGATCCGTCACGTCCCGGTCGCCGATTTCTATCGTGCCGCTGCTTGCCTCCTCGAGCCCTGCAATGATGCGCAGCAACGTCGACTTTCCCGAGCCGCTCGGTCCGATCAGCACGCAGAATTCGCCGGCCGCGATATCTATGGACACATCCTTGATGACGTCCACGGCACCAAACGACTTGGAAACGTTCCTGAGGGAAACCGCACCCATATTTTTTCCTCCTAAATGATTTCGACGCCCCTGCGCACGGTTAGCCTTTGACCGCACCAGCCAGGATGCCGCGATTGAATTGCCTCTGAAGCAGGAGGTAGACGATGACGCTGGGCGCCATTGCAACGAGCGTTGCGGCGACGAGGATGTTCGGCGTGATCGTGTCATCCACGCGCAGCGATGCCAGTGCTACGGGAAGTGTCATCAGGTCCTTGTCGTTCACCGCGATCAATGGCAGCAAATACTGGTCCCAGATCATGATGAAGCCGAAGATCAGAACGGTTCCTAGCGCTGGGCGTACCAAGGGCAGGATGACGCGGAAAAAGATCTGCCATTCGCTTGCACCGTCGATGCGCGCTGCCTCTTCCAGTTCAAGAGGAATGGCCCGCATGAACTCTGTCAGCATGAAAATCGAGAAGGCCCAGCCGACGACGGGCAGGATCATCGCGAAGTAAGTGTTGTAGATGGATACGTGGACGATCGGCAGCTCTTTCTGCATCACAAGGTAAAGCGGAATGGCGATAACCTCTTCCGGTAGCATCAGCGTGCACAGCAGGAGAAGGCTGACGACCGCTGCTCCGCGGAATTTCTTGCGGGCCAGAGCATAGGCGGCAAGCGCGCTGACCATGAGCTGAAGCGCCGTTCCGACGACCACGACGATCACCGAATTCGTCAGGTAGCGCCAGACTTTCATATCGAAGAAGGCAATGCGGAAATTCTCGAGCGTCGGCTTCTGCGGGATCAACGTCAATTCTCCTGGCTTGAGACTGACGCCGCTAAAGGCGGTGACCAGCGCACCCCAGAAGGGGAAGACGAAAACGATTATCAGGATCGCATAGAGCGCGTACCGAACCAGACTAAGCAAAACAGGGGTTTTCATCGACTGCCTCGTTAAGCGGTGAGCTTGGATTTGATTTTCAGATGCAGCAGGGTCAGCAGGACGGTGAACACCAGCAGCATGAGCGAGACGGCCGAGGCGTAACCGTAGTTCAGGTCTTCAAAGCCAACCCTGTATATATGCGTCATTATCGTTGAGGTGGAGCCGGCGGGACCGCCGCCGGTCGTGGCATAGACCTCGGCAAAGACCCGGAAGCCGCGGATGAAAGACAGCATCAGCACCACCGAGATCGATGGGATGATGCCTGGCAGCGTCACATGCCAGAGCTTGCGCCATGCGCTGGCGCCGTCGACGCTTGCTGCGTCGTAGAGCTCACGGTTCACGCCGACCAATCCGGCAATGAAAATGACCATGTCGTAGGGAGCGCTCTTCCAGATGCTCATCAGGATTAACACCCAGAGTGCCTGGTCCGGATCACTGAGAAATCCCTGCGGGGCGACACCGATCAGGTGCAAAAAGGAATTTGCCAACCCATAATCGGCCGAATTGAACAGGATGCGCCAGATTTCCGCGATGATGGCGACACTGGTGATGGCGGGCAAGAAGATCGCGGTGCGGATAAAGGCGAGATGACCTGCAGGGCCTTCCAGCACCAGGGCCATGAAGAATGCGATCAGTGATGACGCCAGCGTTGCCACAACCACATAGATCGTCGTGTGAATGAGAGCTTCCCGCAGGGCAAGGTCGTGGAACGCACGGTAGAAATTGTTGAGTCCGACCCATTTACTCTCGGAATAGAACTGAACGTCGTAGAACGACATCGCAAAGCCCGACACCATCGGATAAAACTTGAACCACGCAAAGACGATCAGCGCAGGCGCCAGGAACAGCCACGGAGTCAGTGATGAAAGTAGGCGTCGTCTCTCACGGCGGCGCGGCGCGATTTTGCGCGCGTCTTGCGCGACAGCGGAGGTCTGCAGCGTAGCGGACATGTTCACCTCACGGAAGGGCTCGATCCCCGCGCTTTGGCCGTTGCAGCCTGCGCAAGGGAAAGTGTTTTATTGTTTGGAAGCGGACAGGGCATTTTGCCCGCTCAATTCCGTCGCGACCTGCTTGTTCAAAGCTTCAAGTTCTGTCGGCACATCGGCATTGCACTTCGCCAATATCCCGTTGAAGCCTTCACCGGTGAGCGTACGGAGCGCCGTCCAGTTCGGCACCGGCGGCATGTAGTGGGCATATTTGTCGAACGTTTCCTTGAACACCATCCAGCGCGGGTCCTTGCGCACCGCATTGACATCGACCTTGGTGTTGACCGGAAGCCTTACGATGGGCGTGCGACCGGAACCCTGCGCCATTGCGATCTCCTGGCCTTTCGGCGAGATGAGGAAGGCCAGGAACTTGTTGGCCGCGTCCTCGTCCTTTACGCTTTTCAGCATATATGCGCTGGTGCCTTCGGCTAGGGACGCAATTCCACCAGGCCCTGCGGGCAACATCACCACCTCGACAACGTCCTTCCCGGGCTCCGCATCGAGCTGCGGAATGTGGTATGGGCCGGAAATGAAAATACCGGTCTGCCCGGACCGGAAAGTCTGCAGGGTGTCGCCAGTGTTAGCATTGATGGCACCAGGCTGAGCGATTTTGTCACAAATCATGCCGCGCACGAATGTCAGCGCCTTCGCCACCTGCGGTGTATTGAGCGTCGGAATGAACCCATCTGGCGCCTGCTTTACGAAGTTGCCGCCGGCTTGCCAGATGAAGCTGCTGATGAACCAGCTGGCATACCCGCGCGTAGTCGATCCGGGGATCGCCATGCCAAACGTGTCTGCCTTGCCATTGCCGTCGGGATCCTGCGTGGTGAAGGCCTCAGCCAGCTTGCGGACGTCATCCCACGTCTTTGGCTGCGGCATGTGCAACTTTTCGCGCCAGTCCTTGCGGATGAACATGGCAAACGACTGCGCCGAAATCGGCACCGAATAGAACTGGCCATCGCTTGCCTTGGCGCCATCCCAAGCGGCAGCGGCGACATCCTGACTGCCGGTAATTTTGGTCAGATCGACCTGCTTGAGGATGCCCATCTGCCGCATCTGGCCCATGGCAGTGGTATCGTTGAGGACGACGTCCGGGAGAGTACGACCAGCCGCAGCACGCGCTAGGCGCTGCTCGAAGTCGGTGCCGGTGTTGAACGTCTCTACCTTGATACCGGTATCCGCAGTGAAGGCATCGGTCAGGGCTTTCAGCACACTGAGCGATTCATCGGTCTGCCTGGACCAGACGCTGATCGACTGCGCCTCGGCGTCACCGATCACGGCGTAGAAGACGGTGCATCCGAAGAGCAGTGCCTTAAGATATTTCCCTGGCATTCAAACCTCCCGCATCTCGCCTCGGTAAAGTTTCGAGGAGAACGTCGCAAACTCACCATACGACTTAAAGAAATTTACAAAACGACACAAGGAATTTGTATGGCATCAATGTTAGAGAGCTCGCGAGAATGATTATCTTCCCGATATTTTTGCCACCTGCAGAGCGGTTGACACAGCATCGCGCTGTTCCGCAGGAGGCGCCTGCCCTGGGATACGGAGATGCCGGACAGCGGCCATTCAGCATTGTCCGAAGCCGCATCTGCTTCGATGCTGCGATAAGAAAATTGCCCGTGATACCTTCATCGCCGGGGCCACGAACTCTTGTGCGGACCGGCGTGGCGCTATTGGACGCGAGTGTCATGACATTGATCTAAAACTCTAAATTGAGGACAACAGTCGAGCGCGGCCTTGGCCGATTTCTTACATGCGCTACATTCCCCAGCTATGCAGCGACTTCTTCACCCCGCCTTGCAACCCTTGAAAAGTGGCAGATATTGAGATCCGGCCTCGACATGGCCAGGCTGGGCCATGGGTTTCGATGGGCGGCCTAGCCGCCACGGGAGTACAGGCACAATCTGGGTTTGCGACAGGTTAGATTGTTGTATGATGTCTTTGCAAAATTCATCCATATACATATTATAAGCTAAGATATCTCGACGCTGGAATCAGTGCTCTTGGCTTAGCGTGGTGCGCCGCGTTTCACGCTATCTTTCCATCGGCTTGGCGAAAGTCACCGAGATTTTCGAGGCTGGCTCGGCAACGAAGGGAGCCGTCATGGCATTGGAACTGAATGCGTTTGGATACCGAATGGTTGTCTCGCCCGAATACGGCGGAACTGTGCTGCGCGCGGACTGGAAGAATCGAAACGGAAAGTGGCTAACGATTCTTGAGCCGCTTGAGCGGCCACAGGATGCGATGAACGCTGGGTGCTTCCTGATGGCTCCATTCGCAAATCGCATACATGGCGGTCGTTTTTGCTTTGAGGGCGAGGACGTCCAATTTCCGATGAACCGCCCCCGGTCGAACATGGCGTGTCATGGTTTTGCCCGGGATTTTGACTGGCAGGTGTTAAGGCAAAGCACCGATGCCGTCCTTATCGGCTGCAAGCCGGAGGCCGTTGGCTATCCGTGGCATTTTTCAATCACCCAGAACATGTCCTTATCTCCCGCTGGTATTACAATCGTACTTGAACTGCAGAACCTCGGAGCTTCGCCGCTGCCCTTCGGCTTCGGTCTCCATCCCTGGTTTCCCAGGCCGACGGGAACGACACTTACTTTCAGGTCGACTGGAGCCTATCGTCAGGATGACCTTGGCCTACCTGTTTATGATCTGGAGCCGCAGCCTGCCTTCGACGAGGCATCGCCGCAGCCACTGGAGCGAACCGGGTCGATTGATCGGTGTTTTACCGGCTGGAACCCGAAGAAAGCGCGCATTGAATGGCCTTCCAGGCGAATGGCCGTCGATCTCAGCGCAGGCGGCGCCTTGAGGCATCTTCATGTCTACCTGCCGGAAAATCGTTCGGTTTTTTGCGCCGAGCCCGTGAGCCATGCTCCCGATGCGATCAATCGTCCCGAACTCGGCGCCGCCGCGGCGATGACCGTTTTGTCACCGCACGAGACATTGAAAGGATACATGACAATGCAGGCATTTCAGATTTAAGCCACATGGGCCCCCATGGACTGGCATCGGAAAGTGGAGAGGTTTTCTTCAACTGAGAGGAAACCGAAAATGCCGAAACAGAAGAATTTTACCAAGGAATTTGAGGCGAGGCGGTGCGCCTAGTGCGGGAGGGCGTGCTCGCCGATCTCTATCGCGAATTGCGCAGGCTGGAAGAACGTTTCAGGGCCTGAACGGCAAGCCAGTACCGGAATAGACGAAGGTCGTCCGCTATTGCAAACCTTGGAGGTCTCACCGGGTTCGCACATTGTCACGTCCATCAACGCCGCCTATGAAGCAGTCCGTGCCAAGAAGCAGCCGACAGGCGCCATTGCTCCGACCCGTTTCTACGGCACGGATGCCGGTCACCACTACCATGTGCTCGTTATCAAAGGCATCGTCTGCGGCCTTGGCGGCCGTTATAACACCATGCCGGCCAAGCATCTCTTTATTGCGCTTGCTGACGTATCCCGAGCCTGAGCGTGCCGAAGCTCGGTCGTGGTCTGCGCCCCTTTGCACGCACGCATGGAACCGACAGGACGCGTCTAGGTTTCCTAGTGCTTGCACGACAACCAAGGTGACATGACATGCGCTTCCTGCCGACGATGTTTCACGGCGTACTTGACTATCTGGTCGGACTGCTGGTGATTGTGCTGCCGTTTGCCCTGGGCTTGCAGGGGTTGCAGACGGGGACGCTTGTCGTAATCGGGTCGTCGGTCATTCTGTACAGCGCCCTCACCGACTACGAGCTTGGACTGGTCCGCTACCTCCGCATCCGCTTTCATCTGCTGCTGGATGCCGTGTTCGGACTGGCGATGCTGCTCACACCCCGGCTACTCGATTTCCCGGCGGGGAGCCGCTGGCCCAACTACGCATTGGGCATCCTCGCCCTCGTGCTGGTCGCTGTTACGGATGTGCGTGCTCTCGGCACCGCTGCCAATAAATGAACCCCTTTTAAGGAGATTTACGATGAAAGCACTATGCTGGCATGGCAAAGGCGACATTCGCTGCGATAGCGTTCCCGATCCCCAGATCGAGGATGGCAGGGATGTTATCATCAAGATGACCGCTTGCGCGATCTGTGGCTCTGACCTGCATCTGATGGACGGCTATATCCCGTTCATGGAGAAAGGCGACATCCTTGGGCACGAGTTCATGGGCGAAGTCGTCGAAGTTGGCCGCGACAACAAGAAACTCAAGGTCGGCGACCGCGTCGTCGTTCCATTCACGATCTGCTGCGGCGAGTGCTCGCAGTGCCTGAAGGGCAACTGGTCAGTCTGCGAACGGAGCAATCGAACTGCAGACAACGCTACCAAAGCATTCGGCTACCCGACTGCTGGTCTCTTCGGCTATTCCCATCTGACTGGAGCGTATGCAGGAGGTCAGGCCGAATACGTTCGCGTGCCCTATGCAGACGTTTCGCCGATCGTTATCCCGAACGGCATGACTGACGAACAGGCGCTGTTCCTCGGGGATATCTTTCCGACTGGCTGGATGGCCGCAGCCAACTGCGAGATTGAGCCGACCGACATCGTCGCCATATGGGGCTGCGGCCCCGTCGGCCAGTTCTGCATCAAGAGTGCCCTGATGCAGGGTGCCCAACGGGTTATCGCCATCGACAATGTTCCGGAACGTTTGGCGCTGGCCCAACTCGCCGGAGCAGAAATCATCAATTTCGACGAGGTCGATGGCACAATACCCGATCGCATCAAAGACATGACAGGCGGCCACGGCGCCGACAAATGCATTGACGCGGTCGGCGCGGAATCGCATGCGACCGCCTCTTTCGATGCCGTCATCGACAAGGTGAAGGCAGCAACGCTGATGGGAACGGATCGTCCCCATACTTTGCGCACGGCAATCATGGCCTGCCGTCCTGGTGGCATCGTTTCTGTCCCGGGCGTCTACGGTGGCTTCCTCGACAAGATTCCCTTTGGAGCCGCAATGAACAAGGGCCTCACAATCCGGACTGGCCAGACGCACGTCAACCGCTATTCCCTCGATCTTCTGCGCCGCATCGAGGAAGGCGAGATCGATCCAACCTTCATCATCACCCACCGGGCGAAGCTCGAAGATGGCCCCGCCCTCTACGAGACCTTCCGGGACAAGAAAGACGGTTGCATCAAAGTGGTCCTGACCGCGTGACCCATGCGGCGTGACACGATATCGCGTCACGCCCGTTTGTCCCACGTACAATGTAAGAGGAATTTGATCCATGTCTGACGAATCCCGCCCCACTCCTTCCTATCCTGCTCCCCAACAGAAGCCCCCTGGCTTGACGAAGCTCATGGACCCCTTGCCGGATCACGGCGAGAAATCCTATCGCGGTGCCGGACAGCTTGTCGGAAAAGTCGCACTGATCACGGGTGGAGATTCCGGCATAGGGCGAGCGGTTGCCATCGCTTTCGCCCGTGAGGGCGCCGACGTCGCCATTTCCTATCTCAGCGAGGATGAGGATGCGGAGGAGACCGCCGGATGGGTACGCAAGGCTGGACAGCGAGCGATCCTTCTCCCTGGCGACATCAAAAGCGAGGATCATTGCAAGAGTCTGGTTGAGAAGACTGTTCGCGAGTTCGGTCGCCTGGACGTATTGGTCAACAACGCTGCCTTCCAGCGCTCACGCGAATCGATGGATGAAATCAGCACCGACGAATGGCTGGAAACCTTCCAGACGAACATCCACGCAATGTTCTTCCTGTGCAAGGCCGCAGCTCCCCATATGAGGGAAGGCAGCGCCATCATCAACACGACCTCGATCCAGTCTCGGCAGCCGTCGCCCGAGCTGCTTGCCTATGCAGCCACGAAAGGCGCGATATCCAACTTCACAGCAGGGCTTGCGCAGATGCTTGCTGAAAAGGCAATCCGCGTAAATGCCGTCGCTCCCGGTCCGATCTGGACACCGCTCATTCCGTCGACCCTGCCTCAAGAGAAGGCTAAAGTGTTCGGCGAAAAGATGCCGCTGGCTAGGGCAGGTCAGCCTGCCGAGCTCGCCGGAGCCTATGTACTACTGGCCTCCGGCCTAGGCAGCTACATGACCGGAGCTGTGGTGCCTGTAACTGGTGGGTCGATAATGATCTGATTGGTTGACCTCAGGCGAAACGCTTCTTGAGAAAGGCCAGGGCCTTCGCTGCACCATGGGATGAAACGGTGTGACCGACTCCTGGCAAGATTTCGAGCTCAACCTCAAAGCCCGCCGCTCTTAACTGCCCGGCGGCGGCCTTTGAAGCTGCTGCAGGTATCCTAAGGTCATTTTGCCCGTGGATCATAAGGATTGCGACAGCATTTTCCGTGGGGATCGGCCGCAGCGGCAACAACGCGGCAAAAGTAACGACAGCTCCGACTTTCCACCTCCCCGATGCTACCGCATCCAGCGCCATGATTGAGCCCTGTGAAACACCTACGAAAGCTACCTTGTCCAGTGCGTCGTCAAAGCCTTCGCGTGTGACGATACCTTCGATCAAGCGGTCAAACGCTTCCCTGACGAAAGCGATGTGATCGGGTCGCAATTCCTGTCCATCCGCTCGGAACCATTGGTGTCCACCATTCGCCGAAGGAAAGGGAGCATCAGGCGCAACAAACCTCGTGTTCTGCAGCACTTGCCGCCAAGGTCCCACGGCTGGCATCATCTGGGACCCTGCACCGCCCATCCCGTGAAGCAATATGACAAGTCTGCTGAGGGGATGTGCCAATGGCTACGGAATGCCTCTTATTGGAGAATGGAGAGATCGCGACTGGACGGATTGGGCGCTCGGCTGCCGTTTCGTTGGCCACGGAAAGAAACTGGAAAAATCCCCGTGTTCACCATCTCCGTCGTGTCCAGCTGACACAATCGCGATCTCGGCAAAACAATGGGTTTCGAAATCAAAGGTTCCGCAAATTGGCTGGCCAAATATCTTGCAAGGCGAAAGATTTTTGTTCTACAGGACCTGTCCGATTTGGGCTGTCGATCAGCTTTGACAATCCTCGGGTAACCGCAAAAATCGGTGTTCCATTGTAGCTCAACGCAGCGGAATTCACGTCGTTTCCGGCATTGAGGCGGGCAAGCAACGCTGAGTGCCGCGCCGATCGATGGCACGGCACTCGATTGGGCGGGGATCAGAAGTCTTCCCATTCCTTGACGGCAGCCGAGCCGTTGTAGGCGCTGCGCAATGTGTTGCCGAGCGCGCGCGCCGGCGATGCGACAGGTCGCGAAGCTCTCGATGCCGCTTGCGGCAGCGTGCTCATGCTTCCCGTCTGCTTGCCGAGTTTGAAGCGGGACAGCAATTCATTGAGGGACGCTGCTTCCTTGGCAAGCGTGTGGCTGGCAGCGGTGGATTGCTCGACCATCGCGGCATTCTGCTGTGTTCCCTGGTCCATCGCGTTGACCGCAGTGTTGATCTCCTGAAGACCGACAGACTGTTCGCGCGCGGCTTCGACGATGGCGGAAACGTGGAGGTTGATCTCCTGGACCTCTGTTACGATCGTCTCGAGCGAGCTACCGGTCTCGGCCACCAGCTTGACGCCTGTCTGCACCTGCGCGCTCGACGAGACGATGAGGGCCTTGATTTCCTTGGCTGCCTTGGCAGAACGCTGGGCCAGTTCTCTGACTTCCTGGGCGACGACCGCGAAACCCTTGCCGGCTTCACCTGCTCTGGCAGCCTCGACGCCAGCGTTGAGGGCCAGCAGGTTGGTCTGGAAGGCAATCTCATCGATTACACCGATGATATTGCTGATTTCACCCGAAGACTTCTCGATCTGCTGCATCGCAGTGACGGCATTGCGAACGACTTCGCCCGACTTCTCGGCACCGGCACGGGCACGCGCGACGAGAGAGCCCGCTTCTTCGGCGCGACGCGTTGAATCCTTGACCGCAGTGGTGATTTCTTCAAGCGCTGCCGCCGTCTCCTCGACAGAAGCGGCCTGCTGTTCCGTGCGGCGCGACAGATCGTCTGCCGCCGAGCGGATTTCGTTGGCACCTGAATCGATGCCGCGTGCGTTGTGCTCGACCGCGACAAGCGCATCCTGAAGCTTGGTGACTGAGTCGTTGAAGTTCAGGCGAAGAGCGTCGAGGTCAGCGACGAAAGGCTGTGTCAGGCGATAGGCGACGTCGCCGTCTGCCAGACGTACGAGGCCATTGGCAAGCTGATCGACAGCAAACCTGGTGTCTGCTGCTTCCTTGGCCTTTTGTGCCTCGCGCGCCGCACGCTCCTTCTCGGAACCGCTGCGATTGTCGTCGGCTTCGGCTTCAAGACGGATGCGTTCCAGGGCATTGTCGCGGAACACGACGACGGCGGCGGCCATCTGTCCGACTTCATCGCCGCGCCCGGCGCCGTCGATGTCAGCCTTCGTCTCGCCGTTGGCAAGCGCGTTCATGCGGGCACGCAATTTCTCGATCGGCGTGGTGATGCCGCGCGACGAAATGAAGAGTGCGCCGGCGATGGCAAGTGCGAAGACGCCGCCGAGTATTGCTATGGTGTAAAATATTGTGCTGGCCGTCAGATCCGAGAGCTGTGACGACCTGGAGGACACCCGCTTGGTGGTCGCATCGATCCAGTTGCGGACATCCTTGACGGTAGCAGCGATCTCGCCATCGACGAGGGCCATCTGGGCAAGAGCTTCCTTGTCGCGATTGGCGGCACCGAAGTTCACCGCCGCCGTGGCGGTCTTCAGTATCTCCGAATATTGCTGGTGAAACCTTTCGATCTCCGCTGCCTGATCCGGGATGAGTTTCTTGGTTTCCTCGAGGCGAGCAATCAGACGGATGGAGCTCTCGTCGAAATCAGCCTTCGCAGCCGCAAACTGCGGGGAAGAGGCGTCGTAATTGACGATCTGATAGGCATCGTAACCGATAGCGACAAGGCGCTGGCTCGATCTTGCCATGCCGATCAGGGCACCGTTATCCTTGTCGATAAAGTCGCTGTAGCTTGCATCTGCAGACTGGAAACTGTTGGCGAGCACCAGTGCTCCGCCGATGCCGATGGCACAGATGGGAAGAACGATTGCCAGGATCTTTGTTTTTATCTTCAGGTTCTCGAGGAGGGACATGGACAAACTCTCATGGCAGTCGCTCGTGCATTTGAGCAAACTGAAACACTAGAAGCAGGCCATCATGGCTCACCGGACCGAACCAAAAAACCGCTAAAGTATCCTGATTTACATCGAGTTAACTTGACTAGAAGGTTGAGTGCGCCAGGAATTTCGCGTGTGGTAAGGGGACCAAGCGTGCCGCTGCGATTTCCCGTTTCACGCCGTGGCGCCGGAGAAAATCTCAAAGCCTGTGTCGATGACAACCGGACGGGTGCATCGCTCCGGCGATTCCAGGATAGCCTCGATCGCCTTCTTGCCGATCATGAAACGGTTGGAGCGCAGCGTCGAGAGCGGCTGCGGCAGTTCGCGGCCAATTTCGAGGCCGTTGAAGCCGAAGATCGCCATGTCGTCGGGCAGCGAAATGCCGGCGCTCAGGCAATGGAAAACCCCTCCTACGGCCATGTCGTCATTGGAATAGACTGCCACATCGATCTTGGAAGACGTCGCGCAAAGGTTTTTGGTCTGATCGCGACCGGTGCCGACCGAACTTGGACCATCCGCAATCGCATGCGCCTCGATCGACAGGCCAGCCTCCGCCAAGGCCTCCCTTAGCCCATCGTAGCGCAGCCGTGCGCGGCGGTCCGCTGCCCAGTCGTGACCCACGTAGCCGAAATGACGGTAGCCCCGCGCGATCAGATGCTGCCCTATCGCGTGACCCGCCTTGCGGTGCGACATGCCAACGGCGATGTCGATCGGCGCGCTGTCTATATCCATCAGTTCGACGACGCGCACGCCGCTCTGGTCCAGCATCCGTCGCGTCGCCATGGTGTGATCGAAACCCGCAATGAGGATCGCAGCCGGCTTCCAGGCCAGAAGGCCACGCACCATCACCTCTTCCCGGTCGATATCATATTCCGTGGTGCTGATGACGGCCTGGAAATCCGAGGATTTCAGAGCCTCGTGCACGCCCTGGATGACTTCCGGAAAGACGATATTCGACAGCGAGGGAATGACTACGCCAATCAGATGGGAGTTAAGCGACGCAAGCGAGCCTGCGATCCGGTTCGGCACATATCCGAGCGCCCGTACGGTTTCCATGACCTTTTCGCGCGTCGCATCGGCGACCAGCGACTGGTTGCGCATGATGCGGGATACGGTCGATTCGCTCACATCGGCCCGCAGCGCAACTTCACGCAGGGTTATCTTGGACTTTCTGTCGGGAAGGCGGCGCCGTGTTGTCATTATGCGTATTCCCGTTTCGGCCATGGTCAGGATTGGCCAATCGAGCGACCATCATGCTCCTTGTTCGCACGGTATTTGGCCGGGGCTGAAAATGCAAATCAGCCCCGGCCGGATTAGTTCAGCGCTTCACATAGTTCTTCCACGGATGCGCTTCCCGGAAACCGAGGACTTCGCGAGCCTTGCGATTGGAAATCGGCGCTTCATCTCTTCCCATCTCACGCTTTACGGGAGTTTGCGGGCAGTATTTGGCGAGGAACTCCGAAGTCGGCAGGTCGGCGGTAATGGTGTCGTTGACCGCGTTGAAGACCTGATAGCCGAGGCCGTCCTTCTCGATGCAGAGATGAACAATCTCGCCGAGATCGCGGGCGTCGATATAGCTCCAGGCGTTGCGTTTGCGCGACATCGGGTTGTCGAGGTAGGCCGGAAAGTTGGAATACTCATGGGGCTCGATGACGTTGCCGATGCGCAGGGCGTAGATGTCGGCGTTGTAGCGCATCGAAAAGGCCCGTGCCGTCTTCTCGTTGACGACCTTCGACAGGCCGTAGCTGTCCATCGGGTCGCTGTCGTAGTCTTCTTCCAGCGGGAAACTGTGAAAATCCTTGTCACCTTCGGCAAAGCAGACGCCATAAGTGGTCTCGCTCGAAGCGATGATGACCTTGCGGACACCAAGTTTCATGGCCGCTTCGATGACGTTGTAGGTTCCGATGACGTTGGCGGAAAACGTCTTGTTGTCTGGCTCGATCATGACCCGGGGAATAGCGGCGAAATGAACGACGGCGTCGGGGGCAGACGGCGGTGCGCCATCGTCGTAGCCATCAAAACCGAAATGCGTGGTCAACGCGTTGAACACCTGGCCGCTGTCGGTGATGTCGGTAATCAGCGTATTCACGCCCGGCAGGTCGAGAGGCTTCAGGTCGACATTGAGAATGGAATATCCCTTTTCCAGCAGGTAGGGAACGGCGTGACGACCGGCCTTCCCCGTACCACCTGTAAACACAATGCGCTTGGTCATTTTCTAGATCTCCTTTTCGTTGAAAAATGTGCGCCGAACCCAATTCGTCAAGCTGTTGCGGCGAGCATGATGCGCTCCTGCGTCGCCTCGCTGCGCTCGATCTTGCCGGTGATGCGGCCCTCCTTCAGCACGACGATCCGGTCGCTGATGGCCAGGATCTCCGGCAAGTCGGAGGAGACGACGATGATCGCAATCCCCTGCTTTGCAAGGCTGTTGAGAAGCGTGTGAACCTCGGATTTCGCACCGATGTCGATGCCGCGCGTCGGCTCGTCGACAATCAGGATACGCGGATGTCGCGCCACCCATTTGGCGATGACCACCTTCTGCTGGTTTCCCCCGGAAAGATTCAGCACCTTTTGCTCCGTCGACGGCGTCTTGATACCGAGAGAGCGGATGAACGCAGCGCAGGCGCTGGTCTCCCGCTTCTGGTTGACGACATCCAGCGTACAATAGTCGGACAGGTGCGTGAGACTGAAATTTTCACGCACCGACATGCCGAGCACGAGCCCCAGTTCCTTGCGGTCTTCCGAAACGAAGCCGATACCGAGATCGATGGCATCGGCGGGATCGCGGATCGTCACCGTAGCACCTTCTATCATCACATCGCCGACGCGCGGACGCCAGCCAAAGATCATCTCCATGATTTCAGTACGACCGGACCCGACGAGCCCGAAGAAGCCCAAGATCTCGCCCTTGTGCAGGTCGAAGGAAATATCCTGCAACTTGGCACCATGTGGAGTCCTGCTCTTCAGCCCCAGTCCGCGGACGGAAAGCAAGATGTCGGATGTGGCGTAGGACTGATGCTCGCCGAACAGCTGCGACAGGTCGCGATCGACCATCTTGCGCACCAGCAACTCACGGGTCATTTCGGCAATCGGCCGCGTATCGACCGTCTGGCCGTCACGCAAGACCGTGACCCGATCGGCAATCTCGAAAATCTCGTCCATGCGATGCGAGATATAGACGATACCGATCTGCTGCGCGACGAGCTTCCGGACCACCCGCATCAGGGTGGACGCTTCGTGATGGCTGAGCGATGCGGTCGGCTCGTCCATGATGATCAATTTCGAGCGATACGAGATCGCCCGCGCGATCTCGACCATCTGTTTCTGGCCGATGCTGAGATTGCCGACACGCGTCGTCGGCTCGATGGTCATTTCCAGCTCGGCGAGCACCGCCAGTGTTTCGGCGTTCATCCTGCGCGTATCGATGAGACCGCCGGGACCGAGAGGCTCGCGGGCTAGAAAGATGTTTTCGGCCACGGTGAGATTATTCACCACCGCAAGCTCCTGGTAGATGATGCTGATGCCCAGCGACCGTGCGTGGACGGGGTCGCTGATCGTTACCTCCTGCCCGTCGACACGGATCGAGCCGCCCGGATCGGCGCGGTAGACGCCCGTCATGATCTTCATCAGGGTACTTTTTCCCGCGCCATTTTCTCCGGCGAGCACATGGACTTCACCGCTGCTCAGCGAGAGATCGACGTTTTTAAGGGCGTGGACACCGGGAAAAGTCTTCGAGATGCCGCGCATTTCGAGAAAAGGCGTCATGATAATCTCCACATGAGGATGCTGCCGACGGCGCCCGTTCCGGCGCCGTCGGCCTTGACGCCTACTTCGTGTAGCTGCCGATGTTGGAGGCGTTGACAACCGTCACGCCGGTGTCGACATCCTTGCTTTCGGTTTCCGTTCCCTTGATCTGGGCGACAAGGTGCTCGACGGCAAGCTTGCCCATGGTGACGGGACGCTGGACCATGATACCGGCGATGTAACCGTTTTTGACGCCCTTGATCGTGTCGGGCAGATCGTCGAAGGCGTAGACCTTAACGCCGGCCTTGCGATCGGAGAATTCCTGCTCTGCCAGGACCTTGGCAGCGGCGGGGCCGCCGACCTGGCTGACGCCGATAATGCCGGCCAGTTTGGGGTTTCCGCGCAGCAACGCCTCCGTCACCGAGACGGCCTTTGCGAGGTCGTCTTCGGTGCCCTCGGTAGCGACGACTTTGATATCGGGAAACGCCTTCAGCGCTTCCTTGACGCCGTCGATCCGCTCGTTGAGATTGGAGGCGCCGAGCTGGCCGGTGACGATGGCGACCTCGCCCTTGCCGCCGAGCGCTTCGCCCATGGATTTACCCATGGTAACGCCGGCCTGCTTGTTGATCGTGCCGATATACATGCTGCGGCCGCTCTTGGCGCTGTCGCTATCGAAGGTCAGGACTTTGATGCCGGCCGCCATTGCCTGCTTGATGATGCCCTCCACCGACTTCGGCTCGTTGACCGAAACGGCGATACCGCTGACATGGCGGGCGATGAGATCTTCTATGATCTTGACCTGTGTCGACCCTTGGGTGTTCTGCGGAACAACCCACTGGTAGTCGACGCCTGCAGCCTCGGCCGCCTCCTGGGCGCCCTTGTTACAGTCGTCGAAAAACGGCACCGCCACTTTCGGGACCACGGCGATGGTAATGTCCTGCGCCACCGCGCCGCCGACCGCCGTCATCGATACCAATGCGGCAAACACTGCTTTTTTGAACTCGTTCATCTTCCTTCTCCTCCTCACCCGTACGTCCTCCGCCGGGTATCTTCATTGAAACTTGCAGCCTTCGCGTTATCCGCGACCTCCGGAGAGCCGATTTCTCAAGACGTCCAGACTCACGGCAATGAGGATCACGCCGCCGGTGATGGCCTGCTGGGCATAGGTATTGATGTTGAGCAGGACGACACCGTTGGCGATGACGCCGACCAGTGCCGCACCGATGACGGCGCCAGAGACGCTGCCGACCCCACCGGCAAGGCTGGCGCCGCCGATTGCGGCAGCAGCGATCACATCGAGCTCGGATCCAAAGCCGGACGCAGGTTCGGCGGACAGGTACCTGGAGAATGCAATGACGCCGGCCGCCGCCGCGATGGTCGAAGACAGCACGTAGACCGCCAGTTTTACCCGATCGACCTTCACGCCGCTCAGGCGCGCCGCATTTTCGTTGCCACCTGTCGCGTAGATATGCCGACCGAAACGCGTACGGCGCATGATCAGCGCGAATATCGCCATGAGAACCAGCATGATCACGACGGGCACCGGCACCGGGCCGAGATAGCCCTGGCCGAGGATGGAGAACGCATCGGGCGGTGTCGGCGTGACAGGAACGCCGTGGGTGATCATGTACATGAGGCCGCGCCCGATGCTGAGCGTCCCGAGTGTCGCAATAAACGGCGGCAGCCCGATCATGGTGATCAGCGCGCCATTGATAAACCCGAACACCACGCCGACCGAAAGGCCGGCAGCAACACTGCCGCCGGTCGAGAAACCGGCTTCGAAGCACAGGGCGGTCACCAGCGAGGCGAGACCCATTGCCGAGCCGACCGATAGATCGATGCCGCCGGTGATGATGACCATAACCATCCCGATGCTCATGATCGCCGTCAGCGAGAATGCGCGAAACACGCCCATCAGATTATTGGTCGTCAGGAAATATGGCGTGTAGAGGCTGATCAGCGCGCCGACTACCACGAGGGCGACGAGCACGTTGACCTCTCGCACATGACGCAATTTCGCCAACTGGGCAAGAAAGCCCGATGACGAGTTACGGGGCGACGGTTCGTCATTGACGAGTCCGGACATAAAATCTCCTCCTATCGCCGCTGCTCGCGTGAGCTGTCAGCATATCCGTTTGTCTATCGTCACCGCAGATCGCAACCTCCAGATGCTTTCGGCGGTGATGGGGTATGCAAGGCCAGCTATTCAAAGACTGCATTGAAATGTTTATGACAGCGCTGCCATAACTTCTGCCAATTCCGCCATCTGTCAAGCTCGTTTTCGATTTTATGTAAGATGGAACGAATTTATCGGCGTTATGCGGTCAAGGTGGAAGTGCGCGCGGTCATTCCCCGCGTCTGCCAGTGCCTGAAACGTACAGAATTTCTCTGTTGAATCGCAGCGCTGTTAGTCAGCATGTCGGCTATTAATTGACTGCATCCCTATTGGCGAAAGATCGCCAGCCATCCGAGGCCTTCGATCGTGCCGCGTGCCGGGCGGTACTCGCAGCCGACAAAACCGTCATATCCCAGCCGATCGAGTTCACGCAGGACGGTAAAGTCGTCGAGCTCTCCCGTTCCAGGCTCGTGGCGTAGGGGCACCGATGCGGTCTGAACGTGGCCTATGATGGGCATCATCGTTCGCAGCCCAGAGAGCACGTCGCCATGGATGATCTGGCGATGGTAGATATCGAACTGCAATTTCAGGTTCGGATATCCAAGATCTGCGATCAAATCCGCTGCGAAATTGAAATTATTGAGGAAATATCCGGGCATGTCGCGCCCGTTGATCGGCTCCAGGACGATATCCAGCCCGGTCTCGCCCGCCTTGTCGCATGCGTAGGCGATTGACTGGCGATAGGCGGCGACGGCGGCCGGGTCCGACCGCTCGGCCAGCCCGCTCATCACGTGCAACCGCTTGACGCCTGTTGCCGCAGCATATCGGAGCGCGGTCGCGACAGACGCGCGAAATTCATCCGTTCGCTCTGGCAGCGCTGCGAGGCCTCTTTCGCCCGATGCCCAATCGCCCGGCGGCAAATTGAAAAGCGCTTGCGAGAGCTTGAGACGATGCAATCGCTCGGCAATATCGACCGGGTCGAAATCGTATGGGAACAGATACTCCACCGCATCGAACCCTGCCGCAGCAGCAGCGGCGAAACGGTCGAGGAAGCCAACTTCTGTGAACATCATGGTCAAATTGGCCGCAAAACGTGGCATATCAGGCCTCCAGGCCGGGAAGATCGAGCCCAGTCAGGTTCGCGATCATACGCGCGATCGATGCATCGTCGTCGCGCCCCATGCCGGCGGCAGCCGTCATGACGAACATCTGCAGGGCAGTCGATGCTATGGGCGTGGGAAATTTGAGATTGCGGGCGATATCCGAGACGATGCCGAGATCCTTGGTGAAGATATCGACAGCACTGCGCGGACGGTAATCGCCCTCCAGGATATGCGGAACCCTGTTCTCAAACATCCAGGAATTGCCGGCGGAGGCCGAGATAACCTCGTAAACCTTGGCAATATCCAGGTCCATGGCCTTCGCGAAGGTCACGGCCTCGCAGGCAGCGGCGATGTGCACGCCGGCCAGCAACTGGTTGACGATCTTGAACGCAGCACCGACCCCCGCAGCGTCGCCGAGTTCGTAGACCTTGGTGGCAATACATTCAAGGGCGGGACGTGCCGAGACGAATGCCTCTGGCGCACCGGATGCCATGATCGTCAGTTCACCAGCAGCAGCACGCGTCGCGCCCCCGCTGATCGGTGCATCGATGTAAAGCAATTCAAGAGCTTGCGCGCGACGCTCAAAATCCCGCGCAGCCTCCGGCGACATGGTTGCGCAGGACAAAACGGTACCGCCCTTGCCCATTTCGGTCACGGCGCCATTCTCCCCGAACAGGACAGCCTCTGTCTGCGCCGCATTGACCACGACCGAAATCACGATCTGCGCGTCCCGCCCGGCATCGATCGGCAGTCCAGCAACCCTTCCACCGAGCGCCTCGAACCGCGCCATCGCGTCCGCACTGACATCGCAGCCGACGACATCGAAGCCGCCGCGAAGAAGAGAGGCCGCTATCCCGAACCCCATGGATCCCAACCCGATCACGCAGGCAGTCTGTTGAGGTTTTGTCGTCATCTGAGCTTCCTTGCCGAATGGAGTGCGGCCGATACCGCAGGATTAAACACGCGCTTGTGCTCGTCAAATTCAAATGATAGCGTTGCCATAAACACAGTTAGCGCGCGTCGGAAAAGCAATGCAAGGGCTTTTTGCGCTGAAGCAACAACACGGTCGAGCGCGAAAGGGACGGCGCGGAGGAAATTCGATGCTACCGTCGGATGCATCCTCGCTCACACCCTGGGAGCAGTATACCGGCTGGCATAATGAGGAACGAACGTGCTGATAGGCGCAATTGCGGACGACATTACCGGTGCTACCGATCTCTGCCTGATGCTTTCGCGCGCGGGTCTGCGAACGGTGCAGCGCATCGGCGTGCCCGCGCCAGATGAAAAGTTTCCCAATGCCGATGCTGTCGTCATTGCCCTCAAGTCGCGATCGATTCCAGCCGATGAAGCGGTTGATATGTCTTGCGCCGCAGCCCGAGCCCTGCTTGCTGCGGGGGCGGAAAAGTTTCTATTCAAATACTGCTCGACCTTCGACAGCACGGACGAGGGAAATATCGGGCCGGTCACAGAAGCGCTGATGACGCTCCTCGATGTCGATTTCACAATCGCCTGTCCATCCTTTCCGGCAGCAGGCCGGACCGTCTACAAAGGCCACCTCTTCGTCGGAGATCAGCTGCTGTCGGACAGCCCCCTGAAGGATCATCCGCTCAATCCGATGACCGACGCAAATATCGTGCGGGTGCTGGGCCGTCAGACGTCGCTGGCCGTAGGACTGGTCGATATCAATATCTTAAGGTCCGGACAGGACGCGATATCAGGGGCTTTCGCAGCAGAAAAAGTAGCCGGGCGCCGGATCGTGATCGTGGACACCCTTGCAGACACCGATCTGCATGCCATCGGACAAGCGTGTGCGGATATGCGGCTTGTAACAGGCGGCTCAGGCATCGGCTTGGGCCTTGCGGAAGATCTCGTTGCCAAGGGCCGCGTCGCACGTCGGCAGGAACAAGTGCAAATGGCGGCGCCAGCGGGTCGGGCAGCCATTCTGGCAGGATCCTGCTCGGTCGCAACCCGCGGCCAGATCGAGGCGGCGCGACACAGCGGCATGCCGACGCTAGCGCTCGATGTAAACGCAATTTCGGACGGTAGGCAGACGGCTTCGGAGATAGCAGACTGGGCTCTTGCGCAGGACAGCTCTGCGCCGGTGCTTATGTATTCGAGCGCAGATCCGGCCGCCCTTGCAGACATTCAGGCATCGATGGGCAGGCACCAATCCGGCGCATTGGTCGAAACGACGCTGGCCGAAGTCGCAACCCATTTGAAGAACAGAGGATTTACGAAGTTTCTGGTTGCCGGTGGCGAAACATCCGGTGCTATCGTTGCTGGGCTGCAGGTGGCGATGCTCGAGATCGGGCCGGAGATCGATCCCGGCGTCCCCTGGACCCGCAGCATCAACGGCCCGGACTTGGCATTGGCGCTGAAATCGGGAAACTTCGGTACCGAGGATTTCTTTCTGAAGGCATGGCATCTGTTACGAGCGGAGCACGGGAATGCGTGAGATCAACAAAGCGCGCGACGATATCTGCCGCGTCGGCGCCTCGCTGTTCAATCGCGGCCTGACTGCCGGCTCAAGCGGAAACATCTCGGTGCGCCTTGCCGATGGCGGATGGTTGATGACGCCGACGAACGCCTCGCTGGGAAATCTCGAGCCAGATCGGCTTTCACATTTCGACGCATCCCGCCAGCTCTTGTCGGGAGAAAAGCCGACCAAGGAAGCCGTCCTGCATTTTTCGATGTATGACGAACGGTCAGAAGCGGCAGCCGTCGTCCACCTGCATTCGAGCCATGCCACAGCCGTCAGCATCCTTGCCGACGTCGATCCCAACGATGTGCTTCCAGCGCTGACGGCATATTATGTGATGCGCATCGGCCGCTTGCCGCTGGTGCCCTATTTCGCGCCGGGAGATCCGGAATTAGCGCACGCCGTGAAGGCGCTGGCCGGCAAGCATCACGCGGTGCTTCTGGCAAATCACGGTCCTGTCGTCGCCGGAACTTCGCTTGCCAACGCCCAGTATGCGACCGAGGAACTCGAGGAAACAGCCAAGCTGTTCCTGATGCTGCAAAACCACGTGTTGCGCGCGCTGACGCCACAGCAGGTAGACGAGCTCCGCAGCAAATTCAATTTGTCATGATTGCCGACCATCTACGTTCAGGGAGAGAGTAAAATGAGCAATACCACTGAGACCATCGGGTTTGTCGGCACCGGGCTGATGGGCCATGGCATGGCAAAGAATATCGTTGAAAAGGGCTACCCGCTGCAGGTCGTCGCCCATCGCAACCGAGTGCCGGTCGATGATCTGGTTTCAAGGGGAGCCACCGAGGCAAAGTCCCTCGAGGAACTGGCCCGTCACTCCACTATCGTCTTTCTTTGCCTGACCGGCTCGCCGGAAGTTGCCGCAGCTGTCGCGGCAATGAAACCCGGACTTGCCGCCGGGACCGTCATCATCGATTGCTCGACCGGCGAGCCCACGGTGACGCAGACGCTGGCCGCAGAGATGGCCGAGATCGGCGTTCTCTATGCCGATGCCCCCTTGAGCCGCACGCCGAAAGAAGCGTGGGCGGGTACTCTCGATTGCATGGTCGGCGCAGACGCGGCGGTTTTTGAGCGCATCAAGCCGGTGATCTCGACATGGGCGGGGAAGATCGTCCACATCGGCGGCGTCGCCGACGGCCATCGGATGAAGCTCCTGAACAATTTTATCTCGCTCGGCTATGCCGCGCTCTATTCCGAGGCCCTGGCGCTGTCGAAAAAAGTCGGCATCTCGATAGAGACATTCGACCAGGTGATCCGCGGCGGACGCATGGACTGCGGCTTCTATCAGACCTTCATGGGCTATGCGCTGGAAGGCAACCGGGAAGCCCACAAGTTCACTCTCAGCAATGCCTACAAAGACATGCGCTACGTGGAATCGATGGCAAATGCCGCGACCGTCACCACTACAATGTCGAGCGCGGTGAAGAACTCGTTCGCCGTGGCTATGGCTAATGGCGGTGCCGGGGCGGAAGACTACGTTCCGCACCTTACGGACTTCATAGCCAAGGCAAATGGCGCGAGCTAAGCGTAAAATGACGATGCTTCGGCGGCCTTGTGGCCGCCGGGCACTTTCTGGCAGAGGCAGGCGTTAATCGAGGCCGCCGGTGAAGGCTATCCGCGGTAAAGGCGCTGGCTACTACAAGCGTGCCTACCACCATCTCGGAACGTGACGATACCATGCATAACGTCAGCCTAGTTTCGCTCCGTTCGCCGTCACATACACCGCGTATAGCGAGGTCGTTCCGGTGATGAACAGCCGATTGCCTTTCGGACCGCCGAAGGTGAGGTTGGATACGCCTTCGGGGATCCGGACCTTGCCGATCAGGGTGCCGTCGGGATCGTAGACGTGAACGCCGTCGCTGGCACTGGCCCAGATGCGACCCTTGCGATCGACCCGGAAGCCATCGAACAGCCCTGACGTGCACTCGGCAAAAACGCCGATGTTTTCGAGCCTGCCGTCGGCGGATACGGCTAGTTTGCGGATATGACGCGGCCCGCCGCTGAGATGCGAAACGCCGGTATCCGAAACGTAGAGAATGGATTCGTCCGGCGAGAAAGCCAGCCCGTTCGGCTTGACGAAATCGGCGGCGACACGACGCGTTCCCGTCCGCGGATCGTGGCAGTAGACGTGGCAACCGCCGATCTCCTCCTCGCCATAATCTCCCTCGTAGTCGGTCAGGATGCCGTACGTCGGATCTGTAAACCAGATTGTGCCGTCCGACTTCACGGTCACGTCGTTCGGAGAATTCAGACGCTTGCCGTCAACCTGATCGGCGATGACAGTGATTTTGCCGTCGAAATCCGTCCGGGTGACCCGCCGTGTCAAATGCTCGCAGGTGACGAGCCGGCCTTCATTGTCGACGGTATTGCCGTTGGAATTGTTCGAGGGCGACCAGAACACGGATGTCTGACCGCTGGTTTCATCGTAGCGCATCATCCGATTGTTCGGGATGTCGGAGAACACAAGGTAGCGTCCGGGCGCAAACCAGGCCGGGCCCTCCAGCCAGCGGCCTCCAGTCCAGAGCCGCTCGACCCGCGCATGGCCGACAAAGCAGGCCTCGAAACGAGGATCGAGAACTTCAAAGCCGCTGCCTTCGATTTCACCAAACATCGTCACCTCCATCTGCATTTCGGTTATCGATATCATTTTCTCCCGTTCAGCCAAGACCCTGATGTTGCTAGGATCAAATTAGTTTGCGACCGGTAACATAAGACGCTCAGAGAGAGCCCTTTGGCGATACGCGCAGTGCGAGAGTGCGAAACTTTGCGATTGTGCGATGGTAGCGATAACTTTATTGTTGAACCTTGCTCGAAGCCGCGCGGTGTTTTGGGCAACCGATACGTATGGGGACACAGTGAAAAAACCAGCCGGGGGCAGGCCGAACGGCGCGCCGCGAGACATCCAGAAGCTGACGATGGCTGAGGTCGCCAAATATGTCGGCGTTTCCGCGATGACAGTCTCGCGGGCTTTTCGGCAGGATGCCAGCGTCTCCGAGGAAACGCGCAAGCGGATCATGGATGCCGTCGATGCACTCGGCTACGTGCTTGACCAGTCGGCCGGCAGCCTGTCGTCCCGGCGCACCGGCTTCATTGCGGCGCTGGTGCCATCGATCAACAATTCCAACTTTTCCGACACCGCCAGGGGCATCACCGACGCGCTCGAAAATACCGGCCTGCAGCTGCTTCTCGGCTACACAGACTATGCGGCGGACAAGGAAGAAAAGCTGATCGAGGCGATGCTGCGGCGGCGGCCGGAAGGCATCATATTGACCGGTGGATCGCACACGATACGCGCGAGGCGCATGCTGGAAAATGCCAATATCCCGGTCGTCGAGACCTGGGAGATACCCGAAAAGCCTCTCGGCCATGTCGTCGGCTTCTCGAATGGCGAGGCCATGTCGATGCTCGTGCGGGCACTGGCCGACAAGGGTTACCGCAAGTTCGGCTATATCGGCGGCACCACGGCGCGCGACACGCGTGGCAGCCAGCGGCGCAGCGGCTTCCTGAAAACCGTCGAGGAACTAGGACTCGGGCCCGGCCGCGTGATCTCCTTCGGCGTCCCACCGATCACCATGCAGCAGGGCGCGCAGGCGATCGTCAGCATGCTCGAAAGCTGGCCCGACACCGAGGTCGTGCTGTGCGTTTCCGACCTGTCGGCCTTCGGTGCGATGATGGAATGCCAGCGCCGCGGCATGCGCGTGCCGGAAGATATCGCTATCGCCGGCTTCGGTGACTACGAGATCTCGTCGATCTGCCACCCGCGCATCACCACGATCAATGCCGATTGCTATGGCATCGGCAGCCAGGCGGCGGCAAAGCTGCTCGAAGCCATCCAGGGCGGAGAGCCGAAGGGCGACGAGATCACCCTCACCAGCTGCCGCGTCGTGTTGCGCGAAAGCGCCTGAGGCAAATCTAGAAGGCGATCTGCACCTTCATGGCCTTGCTGCGATCGTTCGCCGCCTCGAAGGCTGCCACTGCATCCTCTATCGGAAAAACTGCCGTCAGCAATGGCTTTAGGTCGACCCGCCCGCTGTTGATCAGATCGACCGCCAGCGCGAACTCCTCATGGAACCGGAAGGTCCCGCGTATCTCGATTTCCTTGGCGACGATCATGTTCTGCGGCAGCGAGATATCGCCGCCGAGGCCGAGCTGGACCAACACGGCGCGCGGCGCCAACGCCTCCAGCCCTGCCCTGACCGCCCGTTCATTGCCGGACGCTTCGAACATCACGTCGAAATATCCCTTGTCGACGCCATAGGCGGACAGATCTTGCGGGTTGGAAGCGACATTGATCGTCCGGTCCGCACCGATGGTCTGCGCCAGATTGAGAACATTGTCGACGACATCGGTAACGACGATTTCGCGGGCGCCGTGTGCCCGTGCCGCAATGATCGCGAGCGCGCCTATCGGCCCGCACCCGGTCACCAGCACGCGCTTGCCCAGCAGCGAACCTGCGCGGTTGACCGCATGCAGGACGACCGCGAACGGCTCGGCGAAGGCCGCTTCCTCGATGGAAACGCCGTCCCTGACCTTGTGGCACTGCCAGCTTTCCGCCACCAGCTGCTGGCGAAAGCCACCCTGGATATGCGGCATCGGCATCGCGCTGCCGTAGAACTGCATGTTGAGGCACTGGTTTTGCTGACCTTTCAGGCAATACCGGCAATGATTGCAAGGTCTGCTGGGCGAAACGGCGACGCGGTCGCCGACAGAGAGATCAGTCACTCCTTCGCCGATGGCGTTGATGGTGCCGGCAATCTCATGCCCGAGGATCATCGGTTCGCGCAGCCGCACAGTGCCGAAGCCGCCGTGATTGTAATAGTGCAGGTCCGAACCGCAGATGCCGCCGGCCTGGATGGCAATGCCCACCTGTCCCGGCCCCGGCAATCCCGCCTGTATTTCCTCGATCCGAAGATCCTTGGCGGCATGAATGACAAGTGCTTTCATGGTCTTACCTCAAACAATGGGAGTAGGCCTCAAACAACCGGGGTGGGCAGTGCTGCGCCGGAGAAATGCGCCGCGAGATTGTCGCGAACGAGTTGGCCCATCGCCTGCCGCGTTTCCACTGTACCGGATCCATGATGCGGATGCAGGACGACATTGTCGAGCGTCATAAAACGCGCGTCGATGTCGGGCTCGTTCCAGAACACATCAAGGCCCGCGGCCTGTATGGTTTTTTCCTGCAAGGCAGCAATCAACGCCGCCTCATCGACGGTTGAACCCCTTGAGACGTTGACCAGTATCCCTTGAGCTCCGAGGGCTACCAGCACCGCGCCATCGACCAGATTTCGGGTAGCCTCCCCACCGGGAACGATGATCACCAGGAAATCGGCCCATTTCGCCAGCGCGATCAGGTCCGGTTCGAACGCGAAGGCGACGTCCGGGCGCTGGCTGCGGGAAAAGTATGCGATATCGCAACCGAAGGCTGCGCCGCGCCTGGCGATGGCCTGGCCGATGCGCCCCATGCCGACGAGACCGAGCTTCTTGCCGGACACTCGCGTCACCAGAGGCATCGCGCCGTTGCGCCAGTAGCCGGCGCGCACGAACACGTCTGCCTGGGCGATACGCCTGGCTGCGGCCAGCAGCAATCCGATGGCAATATCGGCGACGTCATCGGTCAGGACATCGGGTGTATTGGTGACGCGAATGCCGCGGTCGCGGGCATAGGAAAGATCGATGGCGTCGGTGCCGACGCCGTAGCACGACACGATCTCGAGGTTCGGCAACGCCGCCATAAGTTCGGCGGACGCGCCGAGTTCTCCCTTCGTGGCGATGGCGCGTATGTCCTTGCCGACAGCTTGCAAAAGGGCTTGCCTGTCTTTGGCCTCCCACAGACGATGTACGACATAGTTTTCCTCCAGCGCCGTCATGTCCCAATCCGGATACACGCCGGTCATCAGGATATCTGCCTTCGGCATGTCTTCTCTCCCGTGATTTGTCGATTGATTATGTTATCGATAACATATAGTTCGGTTGGTCATGTCAAGGGATGATTTCTGCCCTGACGATGCTAAACATTTCCAGATGACCGCAAGAATTGAAGGAGACGAGATGAGGAACCTGTTCGATCTGACCGGCCGGCGCGCGCTGATTACCGGGTCCAGCCAAGGCATCGGATACGCCCTGGCCGAGGGCCTCGCGACCTATGGCGCGGAGGTGGTGATCAACGGCCGGACTTCATCGGCAGTGGCTGCCGCCGTCGAAACCCTGAGGGCAAAGGGCTTTGTTGCCCATGCGTCCGTCTTCGACGTCACTAAAAAGGATGCGACCGATCAGGGCGTTGCGGACATCGAGGCTGGCATCGGCGCCATCGACATCCTGATCAACAACGCCGGCATGCAGTTTCGCTCGCCACTGGAAGAGTTTCCGGCCGACAAGTGGGAGCTTCTGTTGGCAACCAACATTTCCAGCGTCTTCTACGTGGGCCAGGCGGTCGCCAAGGGCATGATCGCGCGCAAAGAGGGCAAGATCATCAATATCGCTTCGGTCCAGAGCGAGCTGGCAAGGCCCGGCATCGCGCCTTACACCGCCACCAAGGGCGCGGTGCGCAACCTGACGAGAGGGATGTGCGCCGACTGGGCGAAGCATGGCCTGCAGATCAACGCCATTGCCCCCGGCTACTTCAAGACACCGCTGAACCAGGCGCTGGTCGACAATCCGGAGTTTACATCGTGGCTCGAAAAGCGCACGCCGGCCGGGCGCTGGGGCGATGTCGACGAACTGATCGGCGCTGCCGTTTTCCTCTCCGGCAAAAGCTCTTCCTTCGTCAACGGCCACACGCTCTATGTCGATGGCGGCATCACCACTTGCCTTTGAGGTGAGGTATCGCCTCTAGAGGCAACGACTTTGGATTGCGAAGGAGGACGTGATGGATAGGGACAGGGCAAGCGTTGCAGTGATCGGCGCCGGCATCATGGGAACGGCGATCGCCACCCGCCTGCTCGAGACAGGTCATCCGACATCTGTTTTCGATCTCGATCCTGAGAAAGTCGCGACCCTTGCAGACAAGGGCGCAACGCCCGCAAAGTCTGTCCGGGCCGCCATCGAGACGAGCGCGTTCTGCATTCTCAGCCTCAACCACGCCGACATCGTCCGGTCCGTCGTGTTCGGCGATGCCGGCGTGGCTACTGCCGCCAGTGCCGACAAGCTGGTGATCGACATGTCGTCCATCGACCCCGCCGAGACGACCTCGATAGCAACCCGACTGCGAGACGAGACAGGCATGGGCTGGGTAGACTGCCCGCTGTCCGGAGGGGTGCCGGGCGCACTATCGGGACGGCTGACGATCATGGCGGGCGGCAGCGAGCCAGATTTCGAGCGGGCCCGCGTCGTCATGCAGCATCTGGCTGCCAACTATACGCTGATGGGCGGAACGGGGGCCGGCCAGACGACGAAACTCATCAACCAGCTTTTCTGTGCGGTGCTTTTCCAGGCCGTCGCGGAGGCTGTGAAGCTCGCCGAAGCCGGCGGCGTCGATCCGGCGGCAATCCCTGCGGCGTTGGCGGGCGGCAGGGCGGACAGCCGTATCCTGCAGGAATTCATGGGCAAGTTTGCCCAGCGGGATTTCTCGCCGACCGGGCGGATCGACAACATGTTGAAAGACCTGGATTCGCTGCAGGCCTTCGCACTGAAGACGAAAACACCCCTTCCGATGACGGGCGCTGTGGTGGAGATCCACCGGCTGCTGTGTGCCGCCGGTCTCGGCAGCCGCGACTCCGCAGAGATGATGCGCCTGCTCGACGGCTTCTCCGCCGCACCGTAAATTTCCACGCCGCAGGACGTTTTCCGTCGAGGATGGATTTTCGCTTGACCGGCTATTGATGTTATCGATAACATAAAACTCTGCATACGCGTGGCTTTGGGAGGAGCATCGGTGGAAGCGAAAAAAAAGCTACTGGAGTTCCAGACGATCACCAAGACGTTTGGCGGAACCCAAGCGCTCTGTGACGTCTCCTTCGATCTGCGCGAAGGCGAGATCCTGGCCCTGCTTGGCGAGAACGGCGCCGGCAAGTCGACGCTGATCAAGACTCTCGCCGGCATCTACAAGCCCGACACCGGCGACATCCTCTTTCGTGGCGAAAGCTATCATCACCGTCCGTCGCGGCCCAACCAACGCCAGCCGGTCGCCTTCATCCACCAGGATCTCGGCCTGATCGAGTGGATGACGGTCGGCGAGAACATGGGCCTGGCGCAAGGGTTCTCCATGCGTCGCGGACTGATCGACTGGAAGCGAACCCAGGCGCGCGCCGAGGATGCTCTGAAACTGGTGGGCTGCCACTTCGATCCGACGACCCGGGTCTCTTCCCTCAGCCGGACGGAAAAGTCCCTCGTGGCGATTGCCCGCGCCCTTGCCGTCGAAGCCGACGTCCTTGTGCTCGACGAACCCACGGCAAGCCTGCCGGCAGACGAGGTCGAGCGGCTGTTCGACGCCATCCGGCCTCTCAAGGAGCGCGGCGTCGGAATGATCTACGTTTCGCACCGGCTGGACGAGATTTTCCGCATTGCCGACCGCGTCGCTGTCCTTCGAGATGGCAAGATGGTCGGCCAGAAGGCTGTCGCCGACACAACGCCGGACGAGCTCGTGACGATGATTATCGGCCGCAGCAATCACGACCTGTTTGCCAAGAAGCCGGCCGTCGCCGGCAAGGCGATCGTCAAGGTTCGCGACCTCGCCTGCGCCGGCACCAGCCCGGTGTCCTTCGATATCCGCGAGGGCGAATTGCTCGGGCTGGTGGGATTGCGCGGCGCCGGACAGGAGTTGATCGGCCGCGCGCTCTTCGGCTGCGAGGGTTTTGCCGGCAGCGTGCTGCTGCATGACCAGACACCCGACCTGTCGAGCCCCCGAAGCGCCATGGCATCCGGAATCGGCCTGATCGCCCGCGACCGGACGGAGGAATCGGTCGCCATGCCGTTATCGGTGCGCGAAAACACCTACCTCAATCCCGGTGCATCGGGCCGGGGATTGCTGTCCTTTCTCTCCCCGCGACGCGAAGCCGATCTAGCCTCGGCCATCGGTCGTTCCGTCGGCCTGCGACCCAACGATCCCGACTTGCCTGTCGAAGCTCTATCCGGCGGCAATCAGCAGAAGGTCGTCGTCGCCCGCTGGCTGGCGACCGGGCGTAAGTTGCTGGTTGCCGAAGATCCGACCGCTGGCGTCGATGTCGGCGCCCGTGCCGATATCTACCGCCTTATCACCCAGGCGCTGGATGCCGGGCTTGCCGTCGTCGTCGTCTCCACCGATTTCGAGGAAATCGCCCACATCTGCCACAGAGCCCTTGTCTTTTCGCGCGGCAGGATCGTCAGCGAACTGGCCGGCAATGCGCTGACGACGGAAGCGGTCATCACGGCTGCGTCCGCGTCCGAAGCAGCATGAACATTCAGGAGGAAAGCCATGCAATCCATTGAATCAACCGCGCTGGAGCCGACGAAGGGCGAATTGGCCGGATTATCGACCAGCCAGAAGATTGGCCGGCTGATCCCCGTCTACGGACTGGTGATCCTGACCGTCGTGCTGATCCTGCTGTTCTCCCTGCTGCTGCCGGCGACCTTCCCGACGCTTCTGAACGTTCGCTCCATCGTGTCGGACAAGGCTATCATCGCGCTGCTGTCGCTGGCCGCGATGATTCCGATGGCGTCGGGCCGCATAGACCTGACCGTCGGTTACGGCATCGTGCTCTGGCACATCCTCGCCATTAGTCTTCAGACCGCCTACGGCCTTCCCTGGCCGGTAGCCGTCCTCATCGTGCTGGCGCTCGGCACCATCACGGGTTTCCTGAACGGGCTGCTGGTGGAAGTCGCCAAGATTGACAGCTTCATCGCGACGCTTGGAACAGGCACCGTCCTCTATGCGCTGGCGCTTTGGCACACCGGCGGCCGCCAGGTCGTCGGCGTCCTGCCGCACGGCTTTTATGCACTGAACGGAACGATGCTGTTCGGCCTGCCGATCACTGGCTTCTACGTCCTCGGCATCGCCATCTGCATGTGGGTCGTGCTCGAATACCTGCCGGTCGGCCGCTATCTCTATGCAATCGGCGCCAACCCGAAGGCCGCAGCCCTCAATGGCATTCCGGTGCGCAAGTTCGTGATCGGTGCCTTCGTGACGTCGGGACTGCTGGCGGCACTCACCGGCGTGCTTCTGGCCTCGAAGCTGCGCATCGGCCAGGCGAGCGTCGGGCTCGAATATCTGCTGCCGGCCCTCGTCGGCGCCTTCCTCGGCTCGACGACGATCAAGCCCGGACGCGTCAATGTCTGGGGGACGCTGATCGGCGTCATCATTCTCGCTGTCGGGATATCCGGCATCCAGCAATTCGGCGGCTCCTTCTTCATCGAGCCGCTCTTCAACGGGGTCACCCTGCTTATTGCCATCGGCATAGCCGGTTACGCCCAGCGCAAGCGCGGCGCCGTGAGGAGGATCACGCCCGCGCCCAAGTAGACTACGCCGGGATCAACACCGGTACATCAAAACCAAAATGGAGGAGTGAACATGAATCGTAGAACGATGTTGCAGGCGACGGTCGCAGCCCTCGCCCTGATGACCAGCCTGCCGGCCCTTGCCGACCCTATGTCCGATGCGAAAGCGGTCGTCGACAAATATGCGTCCAAGGCGAGTGCATGGGATGGCCCGACCACCGGGCCCAAGGGCGCTGCCGGCAAGTCGATCGTCATCCTTGCCGGCGACATGAAGAACGGCGGCATTCTCGGCGTCGTCAACGGCGTCCAGGAAGCGGCAGGATCGCTCGGCTGGAAAGTGACCGCGCTCGATGGTGCTGGCTCGATCGGCGGCCGGACTGCAGCCTTCGGCCAGGCGATGGCGCTGAAGCCGGATGGCATCATCATCGACGGTTTCGACGCCATCGAGCAGAAGCCGGCGATGGAGCAGGCAAAGGCTGCCGGCATTCCGATGGTCTCCTGGCATGCGGCATCGAATGTCGGTCCCGTCCCGGAAGTCGGCGTGTTCGCCAATGTCACCACCGATGCCATGGAAGTCTCCAAGGCTGCGGCCGACTGGGCATTCGTCGATGCAGGCGGCAAACCCGGCGTCGTCATCTTCACGGACAGCACCTATGCGATTGCCATCGCCAAGGCCGACCGGATGAAGAAGGAAATCGAGAGCCTCGGCGGCACCGTGCTCGAATATGTCGATACGCCGATCGCCGAGACCTCGCAGCGCATGCCGCAGCTGACGACATCGCTGCTGCAGAAATATGGGGAGAAGTGGACGCACTCGCTGGCGATCAACGACCTTTATTTCGACTTCATGGGTCCCTCGCTGGCATCGGCCGGCATCGAGGGTGACGGCAAGCCGGTGAATGTCGCCGCCGGCGACGGCTCCGAAAGCGCCTATCAGCGCATTCGTGCCAAGCAGTACCAGGCAGTCACGGTCGCCGAGCCGCTCACCCTGCAGGGATGGCAACTGGTCGACGAGTTGAACCGCGCCTTTGCCGGTGTCGCATGGTCCGGCTATGTTTCGCCGCTGCATGTCGTCACGACAGCCAATGTCGAATTCGACGGCGGCCCGAAGAACAGCTTCGATCCCGACAACGGATACCGGGATCACTACAAGGCTATCTGGGCAAAATAACACCGCCATGCGGGGCGCGGCCGATGCCTGCGCCCCGCGCTCCGGCCACAGGCGGACTTGGGCCATCACATCAATCAATTTGGAAAAGTCGATGATCGTTCGATATGCTTTGTTCGAAGGCGAAATCCATGCCGGCAAGGAGGCCGAATTCCGTGCCTTCGTGAAGGAGAAACTGGTGCCGCTCTGGACGCAGTTCCCGGGCGCCGAGGAGGTTCGAGTCCTCGATGGCTTCGATCGCGATGAAGGTGCGCCGGTCTATGCGATGGCTCTTGCAGTTCGCTACCCCGACATGGATGCCGTCGATGCCGCACTTCGCTCGGATGTCCGCTACCACAGCCGCGAGGTCAGCGGCGAACTTCTGAAGATGTTCACAGGCCGGGTACACCACCACCTGTTTACCGCAAACGATTATGCGCCGGCGGGCCTTTGAGCTAACATGACACATACCGCATCGTTTACAGGATGAAAGCATGATGGATGGCCGGGTTGCAGTTGTCACGGGCGCAGGTTCGGGGATCGGAAGAGCAGTAGCGCTGGCGCTCCTGGGGGATGGCTACGTCGTTGCGCTCGCCGGTCGCCGTGCGGAGCCGCTGGAAGAAACAGCCTCTCTGGCCATGGCGGGCATACCGTTGATCATTCCGACGGACGTCACCGACCCGGCGTCGGTGGACGCGCTCTTTGCCGAACTGGAGGCGAAGGCTGGGCGGCTGGACGTGCTGTTCAACAATGCCGGCATCGGTGCGCCCACGACGAATTTCGGCGACGTGACCTTCGAGCAATGGCAGTCCGTCGTTTCCGTCAACATCAACGGCATGTTCCTCTGTGCCAACCGGGCCTACCGCATGATGCGGGACCAGACGCCACAGGGCGGACGCATCATCAACAACGGCTCGATCTCGGCCCATACGCCGCGGCCGGGCTCGGCACCCTATACGGCCTCGAAGCACGCTGTGACCGGCCTTACCAAATCGATCAGCCTTGATGGGCGCATCCACAATATCGTCGCCTCGCAGATCGATATCGGCAACGCCGCCACGGATATGACGACGCGCATGGCCAAGGGCGTCCCGCAGGCGGATGGCACGATTGCCGTCGAACCAACCATGAATGTCGCAACCGTGGGCGCCACCGTCCTCAACATGGCGAAGATGAGCCTCGACGCCAACGTCCAGTTCATCACCATCATGGCGTCGAGCATGCCGTTCATAGGGCGGGGATAAAGCTCAGTACCCTCCGCACCTTGGGTCGAGCGTGACTGATGACGGTTGCCAGTCACAAAAACGGCGCCCTGTTTTCACACAGAGCGCCGTCCTGTTTTAACTATCCAGCCCTTTGCAGGTTTAAGATCTCGGGAAGCCTAGCGTGCAGCGATTTGCTTCAGAAGCTTGCAGAGAGCAGCCAGACCGGGATCGGCATTTCCGGCTCCGAGGGTCTTGCAGCGGGTGAGGACCAACTTCTGCTGACTTGGCGACATCTGCTGGTATGCGATCGCAGCGCGGCGGGTTGCCGCACGACCGCCCAGACCCGAACCCGAGCCGGAGCTCGATCCGGTGCCTGAAGCATTCCCGGATCCGAAACCAAGCCCGCTGGTGCCGCTGCCACCGATGCCGGACCCGCCACCGCCAGTAGATCCGGTGCCGCCGCCGACCGATCCCGTGCTGCCGCCATCTACGCCTCTGGATCCACCAACGGACGCACCGACGCCGGCACTAACTCCATTGCCGCCGCCAAGCGACGCACCCACACCCGCGTTGATGCCACCGGAACCGCCTACCGACGCCCCTGCGCCAGCGTTGACACCGCTCGAGCCACCAATCGAGGCAGTCGCACCCGCATTCACGCCCTGAGCCCCGCCTACCGATGCTCCGGCTCCGGCATTCACGCCCTGAGCCCCGCCGACCGATGCTCCAGCTCCGGCATTGACACCATTGGAGCCGCCAACGTTTGCGCCGACCCCCGCATTCACACCGTTGGAGCCGCCGACATTCGCACCGACACCGGCATTGATGCCGCCGGCACCGCCGACGGAAGCGCCGACCCCGACGCCCAATCCACGGCCTCCGCCGAGTGATACGCCGCCGCCGAGGCCGAGTCCTCCACGGTTGCCCCCGGCCTGTTGGGCCTGTAGGGATGTCGCCAGCATTGCCGCAGATAGAAGAACGGCAAGCGAAATACTCTTTCTGAGATTTTGCATGATAATCATCCTCGTTGGTTTAGCCTGTGGCGGGTGCCACCGGCGGAACTAGATCGAGGAGCGCGCGCTTCCTGTTGAGACGGATTGTTAGCGAGTGCTACCGACCTGCCACAATGTAAACGTGTTATATATTACTAATGTTTCACTCGCTTATTGAGCTCTGAGCGCTTCAGTGGATTTTGGTGAACTCGTCCTTAACAGTGAATGGCGATGCTCCAAAGTGGGACATTTCAACGCCTGTTTGTCATCGACCCCTCTGTGACCGTTGCGCCAGATACAACCAGTTTTCCTGCCGCCATGACGTAACACTGGTCGAATATGCCCGACGGTGGCTTTGCATGGGTGGCAAGGATGACCGTCTTTCCCGTCGAGAGTTCGCCGAGATCCTCGAAAAAGGCGCGTTCTGTCTCCGGATCGAGGTTGGAAGTCGGTTCGTCCAGGACGAGGATTTTGGCTTTCGAGAGCAGCGCGCGCGCAAGACAGAGGCGACGCGCCTGTCCGGCGGACAGTGTCCAGCCCTTCTCGCCGACATAGCCATCCAGCTGGCCCGGCAGCAGCCGGACGACGTCGCCGAGGCGGACCGCGTCGAGCATGTGCCAGAGACGCTCGCTGCTTGCGCCGGGATCACCCATCAGCAGATTATCGCGCAGGCTTCCCATGAAGACTTGCGTATCCTGGGTCAGAAGCGCGATGCGCTGATGCAACTCCTCTTGCCTGAGCGCACGAAGATCGACATCGCCGAGCGTGATCGTGCCTGCCCGCGGATCGAAGAGGCGAAGCAACAACGCCATCAACGTCGACTTGCCGGAGCCGCTGGCACCGAGGATCACGACGCGGGACCCTGCGGCGACCTTAAAATTGACATCCACCAGGATCGTCCCGTCCGCATGATGCCCGAAACGTACGCCGTGGAAGACGATGTCGTTGCCTTCCGGCATTGGCACCGGTCGCTCGGGATCAACCACCGCAGGCGGGCTGTCGGCGACGGCCCGTATCTGTTCGGCCGCAGCAATAGAGGCGCTCAGGCGCGAGACGCTACGAACGATTGCACCGGTCGCCTCGAAGCTTGCAAGCGTCGCCAGCAGCAGACCGACCAGCAGCGGGCCGCCGATATCGCCACGCTGAAAGCTCTGGATGCCGAACCACAGCACCCCGACCAGCGCCGTGCCGGCCAGAAGCTGGACCATGGCGCTGGCAATGCTTCCCCGTAACGCGAGACGTCGCCGCGCCGATCCTACGGCGCGCGCCGCGTCGTCGAACTGCTTCTCTGCCATGGCGGTCTGGTCGAAGACGATGAAGTCCGCCAGCCCGTCCATGCTTTGCAGGGCGGCGCTGCGGGCTGCAGCTGATGCCGCAATCACGGACCGCCCCTGCGCCCGCGTCACTCCAACGAGGACGGCTGGCACCACCAGGGTCGCACTTGCAAGCGTCACCGCATAGACCACTGCCGCTGCGGGAATGTACCAGCCGAGGATCGCACTCATCGTCGCCCCGAGCGCAAGCGCCGTCAGCACCGGGCCGATGGCTACCAGAAACGCCGTGTCGAGCGTGTCTATGTCTGCCGTAAGCCGGCTGACGAGGTCGCCGTGGGTGACACCGGTGTCCTTGAGCGGCATGCGAGGCACCAGCCGCGAAAAGAGCCACCCCCGGAGATCGGCAAGCAACCACAGCGTGGCATCGTGACCGACGAGCTTTTCTCCGTAGCGGGCACCAATGCGGATCAGCGAAAAGCCTCGGATAAGCGATGAAGGCCCGAACAGGTTGAAACTCGCGGCCGCCGTCGTCAGGGCTGCCGCCGTCAGGAACCATCCGGAGATGCCAAGCAGTGCCATGCCGGCCACGAGCGTCAGCGCACCGAGGCCGAAGGCCAGGCCGAACCGCGGTGCCCGGGTGCGAAACAGCGGCAGGAAGGACAGGAGGGCTATCATGCGGCATTCTCCTCGAACGCGGGCAATACCTTCGGCCTTGGCTTTACGACCGGCACGATATCGCCGCCGGCGATGCGGAATACATGGGAGAAACGCTCGGCTACGGCGACCGAATGGGTAGCGACCAGCAGGGTCCGGCCGCGTGCAAAGACCTGCAGCGCGTCGAGAACGCGGCTTTCGGTCTCGCGGTCGAGATGCGCGGTCGGCTCATCCATGACAATCAGGCCGGGGTCGCGCAGGAAAATCCGTGCCAGCGCGATCCGCTGCGCCTCGCCGCCGGACACGCCCCGCCCTCCCGCGCCGATTGTCGTGTTGAGCCCGGCGGGCAGTGCGTTGCTGAATTCGAGGACACCCGCGAGCTCTGCCGCGCGGGCAAGGTTGCTTTCGCTTGCAAGTCGCGCGCCGAAGCGGATGTTATCGGCGATTGTCCCCGCAAACAACATGGGCCGCTGTCCGAGGAAGGCCACTGCGCTGCGCTGCCCGGCGGGGTCGATAGACTGCAGCTCATGTCCCTCAAGACAGATGCGTCCCTCGAAGGCTCTGAGCCCGACGATGGCTTCCAGCAAAGTCGACTTTCCAATGCCGCTCTCGCCGAGAAGCGCCGTATGGCTGCCGGCGGTGAGAGACAGGGTGGCATTTTCAAGCAGCCGCCGCCCGCCGTCCGGGGTGGCGAGCCCGAGATGGGAAACGACAACAGCGATCGCCCCTCCCCTCAACGGCATCGAGGCCGGCTGACTGGATGTTTCGACGGCGTTTTCCGGGAGCCCCCCGAACAGCGCGGCGATCTCGACGATGGCCGCCTTGGCGGATTGCCGGTCGTGATAGTGGGCAGCGAGCAACCGCAGGGGCTGATAGACCTCGGGCGCCATCAGCAGACAGAACAAACCTGCCTGCAGCGTAAAAGGCGCCGCCCTGATATGGACGAAGCCGAGATAGCTGAGGCCGACATAGAGGGCGACGCCGGCGACGCCGATCGCGGCAAAGAATTCCAGCACCGCCGACGAAAGGAACGCGATGCGCAGCACGCGCAAGGTCCGCAGCCGCAGGTCATGGCTGGCATCCAGCACCTTCGTCGTCTCGCTCTCGGCCCTGCCGAAGAGTTTGAGCGTCACGATACCGCGCAGCCGGTCGGCGAAAAAACCGGACAATCGGGACATCGCCTGCGCCTGGGCATCGGTGGCTGCCTGAGCGCCCCATCCGACCAGTGCCATGAAGATGGGAATGAGCGGCGCAGTCAGCAGGAACAACAGTGCCACGATCCAGTCGACCGGCATGACGGCCATGGCAAAGACGATGGGCAGCACAGCCGCCTGGATCATCGCCGGGAAAAACCGGGCGAAATAGCCATCCAGCGCATCCGTCTGGTCGATGACTGCGGAACTGAGTGCCCCCGAAGAACGTCGCGCCATCCAGTCCGGCCGCTGATCGAGAATATGGCGATGCAGCAGTCGGCGCAGATGCAGCTTGATACGTTCGGCGGCAACGATGCCGGCGCTCTCGGCGCCGAGCCCCAGCCCGATCCGCGCGATGAAGATGCCGATGAACAAGCCGATAGCCGGAAGCACCTCCGTAACAGACTGCCGCGACACGATCACCCGACCGAGGATCTGGGAAAGCAGCAGGACCTGCCCCACCAGCAGCATCCCGGATAACAACGGCAGGGCGCAGGCAACCATCATGGCCTTGCCGCCATGCCGTTGCAGCCGGGATAACCACCGTCGCTGATTGATACCGTGTTCTGCCGTCATCGCTGCCCTCAACCGCCGCTGCAGGTTCACTATCCTGCGAAGGCCATGCCGTTTTTCACTGGCACAGTCAGTGCCCGAGCCGCCGGGGAGAGGCATTGACATAAATCAATGCGTGTCCTCCGGGCGCGTCGTAGCAACCTGCAGGCCCGGCATCCGGCCGGCACACTGATAGGAACGCGCGCATGATCGACTTCACCGTTGTGGATTTGGCACGCCTGCAATTTGCGGCGACCGCACTTTACCATTTTCTCTTTGTCCCGCTGACGCTGGGACTGTCCGTCCTCATGGCGATCATGGAAAGCGTCTACGTGATGACTGGCCGTGAAGTCTGGCGGCGCATGACGCTCTTCTGGGGCACCCTGTTCGGCATCAACTTCGCCATGGGCGTCGCAACAGGCATCGTCATGGAGTTCCAGTTCGGCATGAACTGGAGCTATTACAGCCACTATGTCGGCGACGTCTTCGGTGCGCCGCTTGCCATCGAGGGGCTGATGGCCTTCTTCCTGGAGGCAACCTTTATCGGCCTCTTCTTCTTCGGCTGGGACCGTCTGCCGAAGGCCGGCCATCTGGTCGTCACCTGGCTTGTCGCGCTCGGCGCCAATTTTTCCGCCCTGTGGATCCTGATCGCCAACGGCTGGATGCAGAACCCGGTCGGCTCCACCTTCAACCCAGACACGATGCGCATGGAAGTGTCCGATTTCGCCGCCGTGCTGTTCAATCCGGTGGCACAGGCAAAATTCGTTCATACCGTCAGTGCCGGCTATACAACGGGGGCCATGTTCGTCATGGCTGTCAGCGCCTGGTTCATGCTGCGCGGTCGCCACCTCGACCTGGCCAAGCGCTCCATGGCCGTCGCCGCCAGCTTCGGCATCGCCTCGGCCTTGTCGGTCGTCGTGCTCGGTGACGAAAGCGGCTATGTCGCGACCGAACACCAGAAGATGAAGATCGCCGCCATTGAGGCGATGTGGCACACCGAGCCTGCACCGGCCGGCCTCACCCTGTTCGCGATACCCGGCAAGGACGGCAACCGCTTCGAGGTCAAGATCCCCTGGGTGCTGGGGCTCATGACGACGCGTAGCCTCAATACCGAAGTCCAGGGCATCCTGCCCCTGGTCGACCATGCCAAAGAGCGTATCCGCAACGGCCTGCTGGCGTCCGCCGATCTCGACGCGATCCGCAAGGATCCGAAGGACCAGGCCGCACGGGCAGCCTTTGCCAAGAACTGGCCGGATCTCGGCTATGCCCTGCTGCTCAAGCGCTACCGCGAGGACATCGTCAATGCCACGCCTCAACAGATAGACCAGGCCGCCCGCGACACTATCCCCGATGTCGGCACGCTGTTCTGGACGTTCCGTATCATGGTGGCGCTCGGTCTCTACATGATCGTGTTCTTCGCCACCGCTTTTGTGCTCAGCAGCCTCCACAAGCTTGGGAACAACAGGACGCTGCTCAGGATCGCGCTCTGGAGCATGCCGGTCCCTTGGCTCGCTATCGAATCCGGCTGGCTGGTGGCGGAATATGGCCGTCAGCCCTGGGCTATCGAGGGTGTGCTGCCGACATTCTATGCCGCCTCGGGTCTCAGCGTGATCGACATGCTGATCAGCCTCGGCTTCTTCCTGGTCCTCTACACCGCCCTCCTGGTCGTCATGATCATCCTGATGCTGAAGACCATCAAGGCCGGTCCGGGAGACTACGCCATGCTCGACGGATCCGCCGAACCAATTCAGATGCCTAAAAGCGCGGCCGCCTAACCTCAAGCGCAGAGAGAACGATGATGAACACGATTCCCCTCGACTATGAAATACTGCGAATGATCTGGTGGGCCCTGCTCGGCATCCTGTTGATGGGCTTTGCCATCATGGGCGGCAACGATCTCGGCGTCGGCGCCCTGCTCCCCTTCGTCGCCCGCACGGACGAAGAGCGGCGCGTCGTCATCAACCTTCTCGGCCCGACCTGGGAAGGCAACCAGGTCTGGCTGGTGCTGGGTGGCGGCGCCATCTTCGCCGCCTGGCCGGCCCTCTATGCCGTCTCCTTCTCCGGCTTCTATCTCGCCATGATCGCTATTCTTCTGGCACTCATCCTGCGTCCGGTCGCCTTCAAGTTCCGCGGCAAGATGAAAGATCCGAAGTGGCGGGCAACCTGGGACTGGGCTCTGTTCATCGGCGGCTTCGTACCGGCGCTGATCTTCGGCGTGGCCGTCGGCAATGTACTGCTTGGCGTCCCCTTCGACCTCGACGGAACCCTGCGCGCCAGCTACACCGGCAACTTCTTCGCACTGCTGCGTCCCTTCGCTCTCCTCGCGGGCCTGCTCAGCGTCTCGATGCTGGTTGCGCATGGCGCAGCGCTCATCACGCTGAGGACAGAGGGCCAGGTTGCAGAGCGAGCACGCCTCTATGGTCGTGCTGCGGCGCTGGCAAGCATTGGGCTCTTTGCCATGGGCGGTCTCTGGGTTGGCATTGGCATGGATGGCTATGTCGTATCCAGCGTCCAGGATGCGCTTGGCCCTTCAAATCCGCTGTCGAAGACGGTCGTCCTCGTCTCGGGCGGCTGGCTCAGCAACTACGGCACCCATCCCTGGATGATTGCGGCCCCCGCCCTTGGCTTCCTCGGCTCCCTAATGGCACTCGTCTGCCTTTCCGGTGGAGCCTTGAAAACGGCATTGCTGGGCACGACCATCGCCATAGTCGGCATCATCTCGACGGCCGGCCTGTCGCTCTTCCCGTTCCTGCTGCCAAGCTCCATCCATCCGGCAGCCAGCCTGACGGTCTGGGACGCATCGTCCAGCCACCTGACGCTGTTCATCATGCTGGTCTGCACGATCATCTTCCTGCCGATCATTCTCATCTACACGGGGTTCGTCTTCCGCGTCATGCGCGGCACGGTGACGACAGCCTCGCTCGGTCGCAACCCCAACGCCTACTAAGGAGACAACGATATGTGGTATTTCACCTGGATCCTCGGCGTCGGGCTGGCCTGTTCCTTCGCGATCCTCAATGCAATGTGGTTCGAGATGCGCGAGGATCGTCAGCTCGCGCTCGTCCCCACAAAACCTGACCGGGACCGCGACGGGAAATGAGCAGCGGCGACGATATCGTACGGCGCTATGCAGCCCTTGCCGTGCCGCGCTACACATCCTATCCGACGGCCGCCGAATTCTCTGCGGCCGTCACCCCGGATGACCACGCCCGCTGGCTTTCGCGCGTCGGCGCCGGCCAGCGGGTCTCCGTCTACCTGCACGTCCCCTATTGCCGCGAGCTTTGCTTCTATTGCGGCTGCCATACCAAGCTTACCCACCGCGAGGATGTCATCGACGCCTACAGGCGGGCACTGGAGACGGAGATCGAAACTGCCGCTGGTCATCTCGGCGGCAGACCCAGCGTTGCCCGGCTGCATTGGGGCGGTGGCACACCGAGCATTTTCGGTGCATCCGGCATGAAATCTGTGCTGGACGTCCTGCACAGGCACTTCACATTCGAGGAGGCCGGCGAACACGCTATCGAACTCGACCCACGCTATGTCGACCAAGCGCTGGCTGCCGACCTTCGTGCGATGGGCATCAACAGGGCCAGCCTCGGTGTCCAGGACACCGCGCCGCAGGTGCAGGCCGCAATCGGGCGCATCCAGCCCATCGAAACCGTGCAGTCCTCCGTCGCCCATCTGCGGACCGCTGGAATCGACCGACTGAATTTCGACCTTATCTACGGCCTGCCGCTGCAGACGGATCCTCGTTGACGCAGACCTGTCAGGCAGTCGCCCAACTCCGTCCGGATCGCATCGCATGCTATGGTTATGCCCATATGCCGGATCGTCGGGCCAATCAGCGCCAGATCGACGGCAGCGCCCTCCCCACTTCGGCCGAGCGCATCGAGCAAGCAGCAACCGTCTCGTCGGAACTCCTGCGGCATGGCTATGAGGCAATCGGGCTAGACCATTTCGCCAAGCCGGATGACAGCCTTGCCATGGCGTCCCGCGGTCAGCGGCTGCACCGCAACTTCCAGGGCTATACCGACGACGACTGCCGAATGCTGCTCGGCTTCGGCGCCTCGGCGATATCGAGGCTTCCGGATGGATACGTCCAGAACATGGCGGACAATCCGCGCTACTGTCGAACGGTGGGAGAGAAGAAGCTGGCCAGTATCCGTGGCTGCCTGATGGACACTGATGATCAGGTACGGGCGCAAATCATCGAATCCCTGATGTGCAATTTTCGCGTCGATCTTGCCGAAATCTCTGGCGGAAACGATTTTGCAGACGAATTGACCGCACTTCAGCCGATGATCGACGACGGACTGGTCAGTGTGCAGGAAGGTGTCGTCGCAATGACCGCAACAGGACGCGCTGTCGTTCGCGTCGCGGCAGCGATCTTCGACCGCTACAAATGGGACACAACCAGCCGCTTCAGTCTTGCCGTCTGAGGTCCGGGCACATACGCGGGGTCTCTTGTCAGAATGGCTGGGCTGACGCTGTCTCAGCGGGCTGGGGGGTGTGGCCGTTCAGGCGGCCCATGCACTGGACGAACTCCGGATACAGCGTCTGCACGCGCGACATCGGCACGATCCAGTCCGGCTCATTTCCGGAAAACGTCAGCTGCACGTCGGGCCTGCCCTGAAACGCATCGGTGACCAGCCGCCTGATGAGACCATCGCTGGTCTTGCCATCCTTGGTCCAGACTTGCAGCGTCTTGGCATCGAAGAAGGCCGCAGGCGCGACGATGCGTCGGGTGCCATCGACAATAGTGACGGTGGTGGCAGTTGCCGCGGGGATGGACCAGCCATCCCTGGAGACGAGCCAGCGCGTCGTATCGCGGCTTGCGCGGAATTCGACCGTCTTGCCGAGGTGACTGTCCCAGAGAAGCCGACAGTAGGGCGCATCCGTTCCGGCGTCGAAGCCGACGGACCACTGGTTGAGTTGCGCCGTCCACTGGGTCTCCGCGGCGGCGAGGCCCGGAAACACAAGCGACGCGATCATCACGGCATAACGGTAAAGGCGCATCGACATGTCCGGCTCCAGCGTGGTTTCTGGCAGGCTAGCGCAAAGGGGTCAACGTTTTGTCAATTCGCATCGACAACGTCCGTCCAGCACCCCGCCGGTATCAGTCGAGCAATTCCCGCAGTCGCACTGCAAGTTCGCGTGCCGTGTAGGGCTTCTTCAGCCAGCTGGCGTCGTTCGACATTTCGCCCTCGGCGATTTGCGGCGACGCATAACCGGAGGTGAACAGGATCTTGGCGTCAGGCCGCAGCGTCCTTGCACGCTCCGCCAGCTTGTCGCCCGTCATGCCACCCGGCATGGCGATATCGGTGAGGATCAGTGCGATCTCGGGCGTCTTTTCGAACAGGATGAGCGCATCCGGGCCGTTTGCAGCCTCCAGAACCCGGTAACCGGCCTCTTCCAGCCGCGCCACGACGATGCGGCGGACGCGCGGATCGTCTTCGGCGACCAGGATGAGTTCGCTGCCGCGGGGGCCATCCCCGACCTCGGCCACGACGGCCATCTCGGGAGGCTGCGCATCGCGCAAGACGGGAAGGAATATCCGCACATTGGTGCCGGACCCCTCGATACTCTCAAGCTCGACATGCCCGCCCGACTGCTTGGCAAAACCATAGACCATGCTGAGGCCGAGACCTGTCCCCGCACCCATGGCCTTTGTCGTGAAAAACGGCTCGAAGGCATGCTTACGAATATCCTCAGGCATTCCCTCGCCGGTGTCCGCCACCGAGATCAGCACGTAATCGCCTGTGCGAACATGGGGATAGCGGGTGACGTAGTCGACATCGAGCCGGACGCGGCTGATCTCGATCGTCAGCCGCCCGCCTTCGCTCATCGCGTCCCGGGCGTTCAATGTCAGGTTCAAAAGCGCATTCTGCAGCTGCGAGGTATCGACCCGCGCCAGATTGGAAGACCCGGAGACGACGGTGCGCAGTTCGATGGTTTCGCCGAGCGTCCTTCGCAGGAGGTCGGAAAAGCTGCCGACCAGCTGGCCGATATCGGCGGGCTTCGGATGCAACGGCTGCCTTCGGCCGAAGGCAAGCAGCTGCGCCGTAAGCTTCGCGCCGTCCTCGGCCGCGTACTGCGCCTCGCGCAACAGCGACAGCTGCCGCTCGTCGTGCAGCTTGGCTTCCAGCATCTCGAGATTGCCGCTGATAACGGTCAGCAGATTATTAAAATCGTGGGCAAGGCCGCCTGTCAGCTGCCCGACGGCTTCCATCTTCTGCGCCTGGCGCAATTCTTCCTCGATCCGGTGCCGGCTGGTCAGGTCGCGGATGAACCCGGTGAAAATCCGCTCGCCGTTCGAAATGGCCTCGCCAACGGAGAGCTCCATCGGAAACAGCGTTCCGTCCTTGCGCTGGCCGGTGACGACACGCCCGTAGCCGATGATACGCCGCTCGCCGGTGGTCATGTAGTGAGACAGATATCCGTCATGGGCGTTGCGATCGGGCTGCGGCATCAGGTCGCGAACGTTCCGCCCGCAGATTTCTGCTGCTCCATAGCCGAAAAGGCGCTCGGCAGCTGCGCTGAAAGATGTGATCTTCCCGACATCGTCGATGACCACCATGGCCTCCGGCACCGTCTCCAGAATGGAGCTGAGATGGACCTCCCGGCCGGCGAGCTCGCCCTGCGCATGGCGCAAGGCCGTGACGTCGTTGTTGGTCTGGAAGATGACGCGCGTGCCGTCGCCCTCCCGCACGGCGATCACGCAGCGACTTGCGACATGAAGCACCTGTCCGTCCTTGCGCCTCTGCCTGACTTCGCCGGTCCACACGCCGTTGGCGAGGAGGTCACGTTGCACCTCGTCAGCCGGCACTGCAAATTCCGTCGCCAGCAGATCATGGACAAGCCGGCCGAGCGCCTCCTCGCGCTTCCAGCCGTATAGCTCCTCGCATCCGCCGGTCCAGCGGGTAACGACCCCATCCAGTCCGTGGACGATGATGGTCGCGCCGTCGAGGATGCGCTCGATCTCGCCTTTTCCCAGATCGTCGGAACCGCGATGTGCCGTGAAACTGTCTATCATGCCTCTATCCCGACGGTCAGCAATTGGCCAACTGGCGTCTCTTGTCATCCGGTGTGTTGTTATTGTCTGCATCGCAATCTCCCGCAAGCAAGGAAAGCCTGTTCAACCTCACTTCAATGCTGTGCCTGCCAACCGGACTGATGACGCCGGCAATCGTCAGTCTGGTGATGTTGCGCGAAACAGTCTCGATTGTCAGGCCGAGGAAGTCGGCTATGTCCTGGCGGCTCATCGGCAGGTCGACCGTCATTCTGGGCTCTGCGGCGCGCTCGTGCCGGCGGGCGAGCATCAGGAAAAAGCTGCAAAGGCGCTCCTCGGCCGATTTCCGCCCGAGCAGAACCATGTGATCCTGGGCTGCCGCCATTTCTTCGCACAACTTCGCAAACAGCTTCGGCTGCAGGCCGGCGTCCTCGCTGATCGCTTGCTGGAAATGGAGCCGCGAACAGCGGCGTACCCTCGCCGATGTCACGGCCTCGGCCGTATATAGATAGAGATTGCGAAACGAGAGGCCGATGATGTCGCCGGGGAAGAGAAATCCGGTGATGATGCGACGGCCATCGGCAATGATCTTGCAGACGCGAAACAGACCCTCGGTCACCTCGAAAATATGGCTCGCCTTGTCACCCTCCCAGAACAGAGCATCGCCTGCATCCAGAATCTCCTGGGGCCGCCACTGGAAGGCGGAGGAAAGCGTCGAGGGGCCGCCCGGCTTCATTCGGACTACGTTGGTCGAAAGATGATGAGCACTTTCCGAAAACATGGGTCAAACCTCTGTTCATTTCACCAGAGCAATTGACGCGTTGCCCGTTACGTAGGAACGATGCCGCTGTGATAAACAGTGCCAAATTGTAACGGACTGTAACAGCCGCCCCGCGTTTACGATCGGCGACGCTATGCCTGATGATTTGATTTCGAAAATTCATATACTTGTCGTCGATGACGACCCGCGAATTTGCCAGATGCTGCAGCGGTATTTCGAAGAAGAAGGCTACGGGGTAACCGTCGCCCACGACGGCAAATCGATGAAGCGCGCCATGACGACGGTGGCATTCGACGCGATACTTCTCGACCTCGTGCTGCCCGGCGACGATGGACTGACGCTGGCGCGGGATATCCGGGCCGGCTCCGACATTCCGATCATCATGCTGACCGGCCGGGACGATGTCATCGACCGGATCGTCGGACTGGAGATAGGCGCCGACGATTACATCGCTAAACCTTTTCACCTGCGGGAAGTCCTTGCCCGCGTCCGGACGATCCTGCGCCGCCGCCGTCCAACGCCGGCAGCCCCGGCAGAGGCTAGGGAGATGATCCGTTTCGACGGCTTTACACTGGATATCGACCGGCGCATCCTGTCCTCGAGCGACCATGCTAACATCGAGCTGACGACGGGTGAGTTCGATATGCTCGCGGTTCTGGCCAAAAGCCCCCGCCGGGTCCTGACGCGACAGGCCCTCATGGACATGACCCGGGGTCGAAATCTCGAGGCCTTCGACCGGACGATCGACGCCCAGATCGCCCGTCTCCGCAAGAAGATCGAGCGCGATCCGAAAAAGCCGGAAATCATCAAGTCGGTGCGCGGCATCGGCTACGTGTTCAGCGGCCGTGACGACGGCAGCGAATGAGCACGACGATCATTCGCTGCCATCATCTTGACGCTTGCTAGTCCGACCAGACCCAGTCCTTGATCTCGGGCAGGTCGTCAAAGTGCGCGCGGATATAGCGATCGTGCTCTTCGAGCATGTCGGTGCAGAGGGTCGCAATTTCTCCATGCTCGATCAGCGCGCCCGGCACATAGCGCAGGACATCCAGGCAAAGATGCAGCCTGCTGATCCTGTTTAGCACCACCATGTCGAACGGCGTCGTCGTCGTGCCCTCCTCGAGATAACCGCGAACATGGAAGCGATCATGGGCGTCACGTCCGTGCAGCAGATCGTGGATGACGCCGGGATAGCCGTGGAACGTGAAGATGACCGGCGCCGTCTGCGTGAAGATGTCAGTGAAATCGGCATCCGTCATGCCATGGGGATGGCGGTCTGCCGGTGACAACCGCATCAGGTCGACCACGTTGACAACGCGCACCTTGAGGCCGGGCGCGTGTTTCCGGAGCATCCAGGCAGCGGCTATCGTCTCCTGCGTCGGGATGTCGCCGGCGCAGGCCAGCACGACATCCGGTTCGTCCGGCTGCTTGCTGTACATGTCCCAGACGCTGGCGCCCTTGGCACAATGGACCTTGGCTTCGTCCATCGTCAGCCATTGCAACTGCGGCTGCTTGTCGATGACGATCAGGTTCAGGTAGTTGACGCTTCTGAGGCAATGATCGGCAACCGACAGCAGGCAATTGGCATCGGCCGGCAGATAGACACGCGCCACGGTCGGCTTGCGGTGGATGACGGTATCGATGAAGCCGGGGCCCTGATGGCTGAAACCGTTATGATCGTTGCGCCAGCAGGTGGAGGTCAGCAGGTAATTGAGCGACGGAACGTCGGCGCGCCATGGCACCCTCTTTGCGTGTTCGAGCCACTTGCCGTGCTGCATCGACATGGAATCGACGATCATTGCGAAGGCTTCGTAGGTCGCAAACAGGCCGTGACGGCCGGTCAGCGTGTAGCCCTCCAGCCAGCCGTGGCAGCAGTGCTCGCTGAGGACTTCCATCACCCGCCCATCATGCGACACGTGATCGTCACCGGGCAGGATATCGCTGATCAGGCATCGGTCGGAAATGTCGAAGATGGCGCCAAGCCGGTTCGAATTGGTCTCGTCGGGGCAGAACAGCCGGAAATTATGCGGGTTGTCCTCGTAGATATCGCGCAGATAGTTGCCGAGAACGCTGGTAGAGCCGATGCGTTGGCGGGCACGCTCCTCGAACTTGAACTGATAGTTCTCGAAATCCCGTAGCTTCAACGGCACCGTCAGCAGGCCGCCGTTGGCGTTGGGGTTGGAGCCCATGCGGCGATTGCCGGCGGGTGCCAGATCGGCAAATTCCGCGCGGAAGCGTCCGGCGCCGTCGAACAACTCCTCCGGCTTGTAGCTGCGAAGCCAATCATCGAGGATTTGAAGATGCTCGGGCTTGGTCAGGACATCGGAAACCGGCACCTGATGGGCGCGGAACGTGCCTTCGATCTGGAGGCCGTCGACGATCTTGGGCCCCGTCCAGCCTTTTGGCGTCCGCAGGACGATGACGGGCCATTGCGGTCGCCCATGCGAGGCACCGCTGCGTGCTCTCGACTGGATCTCGCGGATCTCCAGCACTGCAGTCTCGAGCACCGAGGCAAAGGCCTGGTGGACTTTTTCGGGGACGTCGCCCTCGACGAAATAGGGCTTGTAACCCTGGCCCTCGAAGAATTTGGTCAGGTCCTCGTCGCTGTGCCTGGCCCAGACCGTCGGGCCGGAAATCTTGTAGCCATTGAGATGCAGGATCGGCAGCACCGCGCCGTCACGGGTGGGATTGATGAAATCGATGCTCTTCCAGCTGCCCGCAAGCGGCCCGGTCTCGGCTTCGCCATCGCCGACGACGGCCGCGACCAGCAGGGCCGGATTGTCCATGACGGCGCCAAAAGCGTGCACCAGCACATAGCCGAGTTCACCGCCCTCGTGGATCGAGCCTGGAGTCGGAACGCTGACATGGCTCGGCACGCCACCCGGTGTCGAGAACTGCCGGAAGAGCCGCAGCATGCCTGCTTCGTCGCGGGTAATATCAGGATAGAACTCCGTATAGCTGCCTTCCAGCCAGACGTTGGCAATCAAGGCAGGACCCCCATGGCCGGGGCCCGCCATATAGATCGTATCCAGATCGTATTTCTTGATCAGCCGATTGAGGTGGACATAGATCAGGTTGAGGCCGGGCGACGTTCCCCAGTGGCCGAGCAGCCGCGGCTTGATATGATCCACTGTCAGCTTTTCGCGCAGCAGGGGATTTGCGGACAGGTAGATCTGACCGATGTTGAGGTAGTTCGCCGCCCGCCACCAGGCATCCATGCGGTGAAGTTCTTCGGCACTGAGCGGCATTGCTACCGACTTTGTGTTCCCGTCCATCGTGATCCCTCATGTCGATTGTGCACATGCCTGACAGTGGCGACCGAAGCGGTGTAACCGCCGGCCCACACGGCCAGGCTTCGTCCGCGACCCTAACGCAACCAGACGTCAGTAATCTGACATGGATCAAATTTGGCCTATTATCGACAAGGCTTCGTCGGCGATCACCTGCTCCTCGTTGGTGGCCACGACATGGATTGCGATCCGGCTTTCGGCTTTGCTGATGACGAACGCGTTCTCTGCATTGGCCGACTCATCGATCAGCGCTCCGAGCCAGGCAAGACGCGTAACGACTTTTGCCCGGATGGCCGGTTGATGCTCGCCGATCCCAGCCGTGAACACCAGCGTATCGACACCACCGAGTGTCGAGGCCATCCTGCAGATCTCGCCGGCGATCCTCAGCGTAAAGAGATCGATGGCTTCGGCTGCCTCAGGCCGGTCGTCCTCCAACAGCGCCCGCGTATCGGCGCTGGTGCCGGACACACCGAGCAGGCCGGATCGATGATAGAGCAGGTCCTCGACCTCGGCATAGGCCATCTTCTTCTGGCCGATCAGATGCAGCACGACCCCCACGTCCAGCCATCCGGGCCGCGTTGCCATGGGAATGCCGTCGAGGGTGGAAAAGCCCATGCTGCAATCTCGGCTGATCCCCTCTTCCAGCGCGCAGAGGCTGGCGCCACTGCCGAGATGGGCGATTACGGTTTTGCCGACCGGCTTTTCGGCACGACGGGAAAGCTCCGCAGCCACGAATTTGTAGGATAGACCGTGAAATCCGTAGCGCTTGATGCCCTCGTCATGCAGCGCGCGCGGAATGGCGAGGCGTCGAACAAGCTCATCCTGCGTGCCGTGGAAGGCTGTATCGAACGAGGCAAACTGCGCCAGATCCGGCCGCAGATGCTTGACAGCGCGGATGAAACGCAGTGCCTCAGGCTGGTGCAAGGGTGCCAGCGGCGTCAATGCCTCGATGGCATCGATGACGCTGTCGTCGAGTTTGACGGCCTCGAGGAACCTGTCGCCGCCATGCACGACGCGGTGGCCGGCGGCAACCATGGCATCCATCTCGAAATGGCCGGCCAGGATTTTGAAGGCTTCGTCGATGACCTCGTGCAAGTCGGCCGTCACCGTACTTTCCATTTCGGCCTCGAAGGGCTCGGGGCCCTGACTGACCTCGAACACCAGCGGTTTTGCCCTGAGGTCGATGACGGCCTTGCCGATCATACTGGCGGTTGCCTCTTCGATCTCGAAAATGCCGATCTTGACGGACGACGAGCCCGCGTTGAACGTCAGGAGAATGCTGGGTGACGCCATGTTCGACATGCTCCGTTGTCGACCCAAGGCCGATGCTGACGCGACGGTAGCAGATGACGGGCCTGCGCGGTGAGAGATCGTGCATTTCGGCATGACGCTAAATTGCGTGACTTGCCCTGTGCAAGACAGCCGACGTCGCAGGCCGGTGACCCGCTGGCCCCCGTTCGATGGAATAATGTCCACGCGACCTTGAACATTGGCAACCCAATGGACGAAAATCGCGCTACGATCACTTGCCTGCATCGAGAGGAGTCGATCAGGCAAACAATGGAGGAGATCATCATGAGCAAGAACAGAGGCGTGGTCTATCTGAACCCCGGCAAGGTCGAGGTCAGGGATATCGACGACCCCAAACTCGAGGCGCCGAATGGCCGGCGGATCGAGCATGGCGTCATCCTGAAGGTCATCTCGACCAATATCTGCGGCTCCGACCAGCATATGGTACGCGGCCGCACGACGGCCCTGCCCGGGCTGGTTCTCGGCCATGAAATCACTGGCGAGATCATCGAGAAGGGCATCGATGTCGAAATGCTCGAGATCGGCGACATCGTTTCAGTGCCCTTCAACGTCGCCTGCGGCCGCTGCCGCTGCTGCAAGTCGCAGGACACCGGTGTCTGCCTGACGGTCAATCCGGCGCGCGCCGGCGGCGCCTACGGCTACGTCGACATGGGCGGCTGGATCGGCGGGCAGGCCCGTTACGTGACGATCCCCTATGCCGACTTCAACCTTCTGAAGTTTCCGGACCGTGACAAGGCCATGGCCAAGATCCGTGACCTCACAATGTTGTCCGACATTCTGCCGACCGGATTTCACGGTGCCGTCAAGGCGGGCGTCGGGGTCGGCTCGACCGTCTATGTTGCCGGTGCCGGACCGGTTGGCCTCGCAGCCGCAGCCTCTGCGCGTATTCTCGGCGCCGCCGTCGTGATGATCGGCGATTTCAACAAGGAGAGGCTGGCGCACGCCGCCAAGGTCGGCTTCGAGCCGATCGATCTGTCGGCCAGCGACAGGCTGGGCGACATGATCGCCGAGGTGACCGGCAGCAACGAGGTTGACAGCGCGATCGACGCGGTCGGTTTCGAAGCGCGCGGGCATGCTGGCGGCGAACAGCCGGCCATCGTCCTCAACCAGATGATGGAAATCACCCGCGCTGCCGGCTCCATCGGCATTCCCGGGCTTTACGTCACGGAAGACCCCGGCGCCGTCGATAGCGCCGCCAAGCTCGGCAACCTGTCGATGCGGTTCGGACTAGGCTGGGCGAAGGCGCAGTCCTTCCACACAGGCCAGACGCCGGTCATCAAGTACAACAGGCAGCTGATGCAGGCGATCCTGCACGACCGACTGCCCATCGCCGATATCGTCAACGCGAAGATCATATCGCTCGAAGAGGCGGCGCAGGGATACGAGAGTTTTGATCAGGGCGCCGCACAGAAATTCGTGCTCGATCCCCACGGCATGCTCGCCGCCTGACCGGCATGTAAGGGACATGCGGGCAACACTCGCGCGCATGTCCCGTTTGTCGGGCGAACGGTTTATCCCTTGCACCCGCCATGGGGGAATGTGGCTTCGCATCGAGCTTACTGCCGCGAAATTGAAGCGCTACACGCGACAGGCTCTAGCATCGGGGTCGGAAGGCGCCTAGTAATCTGGCCGCCGATCGGGTCATCCTGCCGGTCCAATGTCTTCAGATACACACGGCGTCATGCTCGAACAGTGCAGATGAACAAATCCTTCGGTAGCCCGGACAGCGATCCGGACACATCCCCGCGATATCAGCGCGCTGCAATTCAGGTCGTTGCTCTCTCGACGCATACCGGACGGGCATGGCTTGCTGCGGCCGTCTTCCTCATTGCCAGCTGGGCAACCGGCGCATTTACCCCTGCATCGATCTGGCCGACCTTCTTTGGCTGTAACGCCGCAGCCCTGATGCTCTTTGCGACCGGGCTGCGATCCGCCATCGAGGTGTCCGATTGGCGTCGGCGAAAGGCCGGCCTTTCGAGCCTGCCGGCACCGGCATGGGCGCAGCATCTTCGCAACCTGCTGTTACGACCATGGAACACGACAGAGCCCGGCGACGGCTCATCGCAGGATCGTGTCGAGCGTCTCAGCGGCAAGATCGCCATGCTCGCGGCCGCCTCCATCAACCGCCTCGGTGCACGCGCAGCTTCGCTTGCAGCCCTTGCTATCTTTTCGATGCTCGTTGCCTTCGATAACCTTTCCTGGGTCGCCCAGCCGCTTTTCCTCGGCCCCATGGCCTACACAATCAGCGGCCTCTGCCTGGTTGTCGCCTTCGGACTGCTGGTGGTCGAGCGTGGCTTTGCCGCCGCCGATGCCGACGAATGGCCCGAAGCCCAATCACTGATGCTCCTCGCCCGGCTGCCGATCGTCACACTGTCGCTCTCGGCATTTTCCCTGCTGCTGGCGGGCTCCGGCTATCTCTGGGCCATCAAGGTGCCGGCCCTGCTTGCCTGCCTGTCGATACTGGTGGCACTCGAGTTTCTCGTGCGCGCCGTCGTTGCGATGTTCGGCCCGCAGAGCGATGAACGGCCGCCGCAATTGCTTGCCGAAAGCCTATTTGCCGGCATCTTGCGCTGGCCGCCACGCCCGCTGACAGCGTTGCAGGCGGAATTGCGCAGCCGGCATGGCATCGATCTGCGGCAGATCTGGGCATTGACCTTCATCGGCAGGACTTTCCCCGCCGTCGCGCTGGCGATTGCTGTCGTCGGCTGGCTTCTCAGTGGCGTCACTGCGGTGCCGATGAGCGGGCGCGGCATCTACGAGCGTTTCGGAAGACCCATCGCGGTCATCCATCCCGGCCTGCATGTCGGGCTGCCCTGGCCCTTCGGACGGACCGTGGCTGTCGAAAACGGCATTGTCCACGAACTCGCAACCTCCGTTGTCAGCGACGGCAGCGATCCATCGCCGCCCGATGCCGAGGGACCGGCACCGGCGAGTGCCAACAGGCTGTGGGATGGAACCCATATCAGCGAGAAGTCGCAGATCATCGCCAGCCGGTCCGAGGGCAAGCAGAGCTTCCAGATCGTCAACATGGACGTGCGCTTCGTCTACCGTATCGGCCTGTCCGACCGGGCAGCGCTCGACGCCGCCTATCACACGGCCGATATCCCGGCACTGATGGAGGCGACGGCCAGCCGCGTGCTGGTGCAGGATTTCGCCGGGCGGACCCTCGACGATGTGCTGGGCTCAGGCCGGCTGGAAATGGCGGACGAAATTGCCACCGCCATCCGGACTGACCTCGATCGTCTTCAGAGCGGCATAGAAGTGCTGGCGGTGGTGGTCGAAGCCATTCACCCTCCGGCAGGCGCCGCAAATGCCTACCACGCCGTCCAGGCCGCCGAGATCACCGCACAGGCGCTGGTCGCCCGCGAGCGCGGTTTTGCCGCCCAATCGGCCAACGAGGCGCAGCGCATCGCCAGCCTCGGGCGCGACAAGGCCACCGCCACGGCGCGTGAAAGCGTTGCTGCCGCAGACGTCGCCAGGCTGCGGTTCGAGGCCGAGCAGACCGCTTACCGCAACGTTGGCCAGGTCTTCCTCGACGAGGCCTATTTCACCCAGCTGACATCGGGGCTGGGCCAGGCCAAGGCGCTGATCCTCGACCATCGCATCGGCGGGCTGATGGCGCCGACCATCGATCTCAGAAGCATGACGATGCCGATTGACCCGGACGCAGCCCCCAAGGCCAGCGCCCCCGCAGGAAACGACGAGGTCGAGCCATGACCCATGTGCATCAGCACGAAGATCACGATCACCACCACGACCATCATGAGCATGGTAGCGACGCCATGCACTTCCGGTGGTATCGGGTCGTGCTCGCCATCGGACTGGCGCTGATCGTGGTCGCAGCGGCCTGCGTCGTCCAGGTTCGCTCCGGCGCAGCCACGATCATCACCCGCTTCGGAAATCCGACCCGCGTCCTGATCGAGCCGGGTTTGGCGTTGCGCTATCCCCTCCCCTTCGAAACGACGATCGATGTCGACCTCCGCACCAAGTCCACCTCGAGCGGGCTGCAGGATGTCGGCACCAGGGACGGGTTGCGCGTGATTGCCGAGGTCTACGCGATCTGGCAGGTCCCGCCGGATGCGGAAGACGTAAAGCGCTTCGTCCGCTCGGTAGAGAACCAGCCCGATCAGGCCGCAGCCCAGATCCGCACCTTTCTCGGTTCGTCGCTCGAAACGGTGGCTGCCAACTACGACCTCTCGGCGCTGATAAACCCGGATCCTTCAAAGCTACAGATTTCGGCCCTGGAATCGCGGCTGAAAGACCAGATTGCCCAATCATTGCTGGATACTTATGGCGTACGCGTCGTCGAGGTCGGTATCGAGCGCCTGACGCTGCCATCGGTCACGCTGGATGCGACCGTCGACCGGATGCGCGCCGAGCGTGAAACGATAGCAACCGAGCGGGCTGCGGTCGGCAAGCGACAGGCAGCAGAAATCCGCTCTGCAGCGGAACGGGACGCACGGGTGCTGCAGGCCGACGCCTCGGTCAAGGCCGCCGGCATCGAAGCCAGGTCCCGTGTCGAGGCTGCCGAGATCTACGGGGCGGCGTACAAGACCGCGCCCGAACTCTACGAGATGCTCCGATCACTGGATACGCTGGGAACGATCGTTAACGCCAACACGCGGCTGATCCTGCGCACCGATGCTGCGCCGTTCCGGGCCCTGATAGACGGACCGCCGCTCTCGGCTCCACCCGCCCCGCCGCCGACTTCGCCAGACCCCGGGAAGAAGTGACATGTCCGGCATGCGAAACACCAAAGCGGCGCCGCATATACAGGCCGTGCGGCTCGCCTTCATGGCGATGTTCGGCATCATGCTGATAGCCGCGATCTCCTGGGCGACATCCAATATCCGCCAGATCCCGCCCCAGAGCCGCGCTGTCGTGATGCGTTTCGGCGCCTTGAACCGCGTCCAGAACGCCGGCCTGACGCTCGCCTGGCCACAGCCTTTCGAGCGGGTTTCGCTGGTACCCGATGCTGCACAGGTGATTGAGCGCAAGGTCGAAGGTCTGCTGAGGTCACCGACAGCCGACCTCGTGACTTCAAATACAGGTCTCCAGAGCGATGCGGAGGCCGGATCGGGCTATCTGCTGACCGCCGATGCCAGCGCCGTTCATCTCGACGTGAGGGTCTTCTATCGCGTCACCGATCCTGTCGCCTACGTCCTTCAGGGCGCTCATGTGATACCGGCGCTGGACCGGCTTGCAACACGCAGCGCGGTGATGGTCTGTGCCTCCCGCGATCTCGACAGCATCCTTGTCGCCAGACCCGAGCTGGTCGCCGCCGACAGCGGGGTTGCCGAGAGGCGCGAACGGCTGCGGGCCGACCTGGTCATCGGCATCAACGACGGCCTTCGCGCGCTGGCAACGCAGGGCCTCGGGCTTGGCATCGAGGTTGAACGTGCAGACGTCCAGTCGTCATTGCCAGCTTCAGCCGTTGCAGCCTTCGACGGCGTGCTGACCGCCAGCCAGCAGGCGGAGCAGGCCATCGCTGCGGCGCGCAACGATGCCGCCAAGCAGAACCAGGCGGCTGCGCAGGCCGCCGATCTCGTCGTCAAGCTGGCCCAGGCGCAGGCAACCGAGCGGGTGGGTAAAGCCCGCACCGACACAGCCACGATCACCGGTCTTGCGACCACGCAAGGCAGCAACAGCGACCCCGGCCTGCTGCAGCGCCTCTACCGCGCAAGGGTCGCAACCATCCTGTCGCAGGCGGGCTCCGTCGTCACCGTCGATCCGCGCGACGATGCCCGCCTTATTCTGCAGGGAGTGGAAAAATGAGCGAGGCAGCCGGACATTCGCATCATGGCCACGGGCATTCGCACGCGCACAGCCATGTCTTCAGCACCGGCCTGCTGACGGCGAACGAAAAGAAAAGCGCCGGTTTCCAGCTCCTCCAGGCCATGGTTGCCGTCGGGCTGCTGGTGCTGGGCCTCGGCTGGCGATGGCTCCTGCCCGACGAGGCCGGCATCGGCCAGCTGCTGTTTGCCGCAGCATCGATCATTGTCTCCGTGCCTGTCATCCGTTCGGCATGGCACAGCCTGCGCCGTCCAAGCCTGCACGGCATCACCGACCAGCTGATCGCGCTGGCGATGCTCGCCGCCTGGGCCACGGGCGACCTTCTGACCGCAGCATTGCTGCCGATCATCATGATCTTCGGCCATGTGCTGGAGGAGCGAAGCGTCATTGGATCGAAGGAGGCGATGGACGCGCTGGCGCAGCTGACCCGCAGCCTCGCCCGCCGGGTCACGGCCGATGGCAACATCGAGGAGATCGACAATGCGTCGTTGAAACCCGGCGATATCGTGGAAGTCAGGGCCGGCGACCGCGTTCCGGCGGATGGCCGCGTCATCGAGGGCCAGGCCAGTCTCGACACCGCGCCGATCACCGGCGAAGCGGTGCCTGTCGAAGTCAGTCTCGGCATGGACATCTTCGGCGGTGCAATCAATCTCGATGGATTGCTACGCCTCGAAGTGACGCGCACCGGCGAGCAGTCGACCCTCGGCAAGGTCATCGCCCTGATGCAACGCGCCGAAAATGCCAAGCCGCCGATCACGAGGCTGCTCGAGCGCTATGCCTATCAGTATCTTTCACTCGTGCTGATGATTGCTGCCCTGGCCTGGTTCCTCACCTATGACGACCAGACCATGCTTGCCGTGCTGGTTGCGGCCTGCCCTTGCGCCCTCGTCCTGTCCGCTCCGGCCACAGCCGTTGCCGGCATTGCGGTGGCGGCAAGGCACGGCATCCTCATTCGCGGCTCTGCCTTCCTCGAGGAACTGGCCGACCTGACATCGGTGGTAATCGACAAGACGGGAACACTGACCTACGGGCAACTGCGTTTGCAGCAAATGAATGCCGTTAGCGACGCGGAACGACCGGTCCTGCTGGCTCTTGCCGCCTCGCTCGGCGCTGCCAGCAGCCACCCTGTCAGTCGCGCCCTCGCCTCGCTCGTGCCGCAGGCAAGCTACCTGCCGCTGACCGGCCTGCGCGAGGTCCAGGGGCTCGGTGTCGTGGCGATGACGGAAGGCGGCGAAGCAGCACTCGGCCGGACGGAATTGTTTACCCGACTTTCGGTCGCAGCACCCCCGCCGCCCGATCACGACGGCCCGATAGCCGGCCTGTCGCTCGATGGACGCTTTGCCTGCTGGCTGCTGCTGTCGGACACCATCAAGCCGGAGGCCTCCGTGGCGATGGCCGATCTGCGCGACCTTGGCCTAGCCCGGCAATTGCTGCTGACAGGCGACCGTCAGTCGGTGGCAGACACCCTGGCAGCCGAAGTCGGCATCACCGATGTTGCGGCGCAGGCACTGCCGGAAGACAAGCTGACGCGGGTGTCGCGCGAAATCAGCAGCGGCTTCCGGCCGATGGTCGTCGGCGATGGCATCAACGATTCGCTTGCATTGAAGGCTGGCGTGGTCGGCGTGGCGATGGGGGTCGGCGGATCGGACATCGCGCTTGCCTCGGCGGATATCATCCTGATCGGCAGCGATCTGCGCAGGCTCGGCACGTCTGTCCGCCTCAGCCGCCTTTGCCGCCAGACCTTGCAGACAAATGTCGTCATCGGCCTCGGCTGGACGGTCGCCATCGTCATCCTTGCAGCCCTCGGTCTTCTCGGCACGGAGGGCGCCCTGGTGGCGGCCATCCTGCACAATGTCAGCACCCTGCTGGTGCTCGGCAATGCCGCCCGGCTGATGCGATACGACGAGCCGCTGGCGGCCATCGAGGCAGCCTGATCTCGCGGGCGGCGGAACGGGTGCTGACGAATTAGTTGCAGGATTCCGGCGCCGGCGAATTGCAATGCAGTTGCATTCGTTGTTTTTGTTCGTCCCGACGTGAATTGCGCAGAACCGAAGGACGAGCATCACTTGGACGTCATCACCACAGCCCTCGTTTTGTTGCTGGCCATCGTCGTCAGCGGCCTTGTGTCCCGGGTTATCCCGATAACGCTGCCTTTGCCGCTGATCCAGATCGTGCTCGGAGCAGCGATCGGCCTGTCTGCAAATCTCAGCGTCACGCTGGAACCGGACATTTTCTTCCTGCTGTTCCTGCCGCCGCTGCTGTTTCTCGACGGCTGGCGCATTCCGCGCGAGGAATTGATACGGGACCGCAACATAGTTCTTGAACTGGCGCTCGGGCTGGTCGTCTTCACGGTGCTTGGCGTAGGGCTATTCGTCCATTGGCTGATCCCGGCCATGCCGATGGCAGTCTGCTTCGCGCTGGCAGCGGTCGTTTCTCCTACCGATCCGATCGCGGTTTCGGCGATTGCGAAACGCGTGAAAATCCCGCCGCGCATGATGCATATTCTCGAGGGCGAATCGCTTCTCAACGACGCATCCGGCCTTGTATGCCTGCGCTTTGCCATTGCTGCCGCCCTGACCGGCACGTTTTCGATCTATGATGCAACGTTGAATTTTCTGTGGGTGGCGATTGGCGGGGTGCTGATCGGCATCGCGGTGACGTGGTCGATAAATGCGGTCAGCACCCGGCTTTCACAGCACTATGGCGAAGAAAGCGGATCCCAGATCCTTGTAAGCCTGCTCATTCCATTCGCTTGCTACCTGCTGGCCGAGCATTTTCATTGCTCCGGCATTCTGGCTGCCGTTTCGGCCGGAGTTACGATGAGCTTTGCGGAAAATTCGGGCCAGGCAATGGCCGTCACCCGCGTCCGCCGCAGCACCGTCTGGGACATGGTCGCCTTTGCCCTGAACGGCACCATCTTCGTCCTCCTTGGCGAGCAATTGCCAGGCATCCTGTCGCGCGCCGAGGAAACGGTCAGGCTGACGGGCCACGAGAATCCGTGGTGGCTGCTCGCCTATGTCTTCGCGCTGACAGTCGGTCTTGCCAGCCTGCGTTTCGTCTGGGTCTGGGTGTCGCTGCAATTAACGCTGCTGCGGGACAAGAGGCGTCATGATTCGCCCAACTGGCGTATCGTCGCGGCCTTTTCCGTGGCCGGCGTTCGTGGCGCGCTGACGCTGGCGGGCGTCCTGACCCTGCCCCTGACGATGAACGACGGAACGATCTTTCCCGGCCGGGACCTCGCGATCTTTCTGGCGATGGGGGTGATTATCTTTTCGCTGATTGCCGCCACGCTGTTCCTGCCACCCCTGCTGCGGAACCTCGAGCTGCCAAAGGAAACCAAACACGAGGAAGACGAAGATGCCGCCCGAACGGCTGCGGCGCAGGTCGCCATGAAGGAAGTCGAGGAGGTCCAGCACCGCCTAGCCAAGGGTCGGGACGACACGGACCTCTATGTCGAGGCCGCGGCCCGGGTCACCGAATTCTATCGGCGGCGGCTGGAAATCCATACAGGGACCGAAGATGCGGGCTCGACGTCACGCGAGATCGCCAAGATCGAAATGCAGTTGCGGCTGGCGGCAGTCCGGGCAGAACGCAGTGAGATTTTCCGCAAGGTCCGCGCCCGCGAACTCGGCAGCGCGACCGGCCGGAAACTGGTTCACGAGCTGGATCTCCTCGAAGCGCGCTATCTCAGCTAGCAGCGCATCGCAAGGCGGCATCGGCCTCCGTAGGCATTGCGAAGCCAGCCATGGCATTGCAAAAGAAGAGAGATAGAATCACCTAGGTCGGACCCAGCTTGGAAAAAACGCTTTATCTTCCCGTGAAGGCCTTTCTGGAAAATGCCGGCTACCGGGTCAAAGGCGAGATCGGCGGCTGCGACGTGGTGGGGCTTAGCGACGACGACCCCGACATCGTCGTCATCTGCGAACTGAAGCTGACGTTCAACCTCGAACTCGTCCTGCAAGCCGTCGATCGGGCGTCCGTCTGCGACGAGGTCTGGATTGCCGCCCGCATTTCGGCCAAGGGCAAGGGTCGCGAATCCGACAGTCGCTATCGCGATCTCTGCCGACGGCTGGGCTTCGGCATGCTGGGAGTCTCGGATACAGGCGTCGTCAGCGTCATCGTCCGGTCGGTAACGCCGATGCCACGGACCAATTCCAAGCGGCGCTCGCGGCTGGTACGGGAGCACCAACGGCGGCGCGGCGACCCAATGCTCGGCGGCTCGACCAAAATTCCCGTCATGACCGCCTACCGCCAGCAGGCACTTGCGATCGCCGCAGCGCTCGAGGCGGGGCCTCTCCGACCGAAGGATATGAAACTGGTAGCACCGCAGGCGGGAACGATCCTGCTTCGCAACGTCTACGGTTGGTTCGAGCGGGTGGAAAAAGGCGTTTACGCTCTGACAGAAGGCGGCAGGCAGGCGCTGAAGCAATGGCCGCAAGTGGCGGTCGTCGAATAGTTATGGCCACTGTAGCCGCCAAAGTGATTGCCCTCTCAGCGACCGGTCTGCTATCAGCGTCCATGCCCGTATCGAAGAGGAGCTGGCCGATGACTTCAACGCCAAGCCCCGGGGGCAACCTGTGACGGATACAGCATCGCTTGCCGCACTCGGCTGGTCTGAGTTTTTCCAATCGCAGATCGAGGATGCCGACGCCGGTCTTGAACCGCGCCGCATTTCCGGCGTTCACCGCACACGTCTCGCTGCCATATCCGAGCATGGTCCGGAGCAGCTCGTTCTCGGACCGCACGCCAATACCGGCGAGTTCGCTGTCGGCGACTGGGTGCTTGCGGAACACGACACCGATCTCGTCGTCCGCCGCCTGGACCGCAAGGCGCTGCTGCAGCGCCGCACGGAAGGCAAGGACAATCAGCTGGCTGCCGCTAACGTGGACACCCTGTTCATCGTCACTTCCTGCAATGCCGACTTCAATCCCTCGCGGCTCGAGCGCTACCTGGCGCTTGCCAACCAGGCGGGCACCGAGCCTGTTATCCTGCTCACCAAGGCAGATACTGTGGATGACGCCGAGAGCTACAGGCAGCAGGCGCAGGCGCTGCAGCGCGATCTCGCCGTCGTCGTGCTCAACGGCCGCTCTCCGGATGCAGTCGGTGCGCTGGCACCGTGGTGCGGTGCTGGCCGTACGGTGGCGCTGGTCGGTTCTTCCGGCGTCGGCAAGTCGACCCTCGTCAATACGCTGGCGGGGCCGGATCGGGAACAGACCCAGGAGACCGGTGGCATTCGCGAACAGGATGCCAAGGGCCGTCACACCACCACCTCCCGCTCGCTGCACGCCATCGCCGGTGGCGGCTGGGTGATCGATACGCCCGGCATGCGGACGCTCTATGTCAGCGACGCCTCCTTCGGCATCGAAACGCTGTTCGCCGAGATTACCGATCTGGCACCCTTCTGCCGGTTCCGCGATTGCACCCACGCGCACGAGCCCGGTTGCGCTGTCCAGAAGGCAGTCAAGGAAGGCACGCTTTCGGCCGAGCGGCTGGATCGATGGCGCAAGCTTTCCGAGGAAAATGTCCAGAACACGCCGGTGCAGACCGGGCCGCGCGGCAACAAGGTCCCCGGTCGCAAAAAGAAATATTAGGGCAATTCCGTTTTCACGGAGACGTGAAAAGCTCTATCTCTTTGTTTTTACGCTTGCCGGACGCAAAAATCGCCAGGCACTTTTGCAGGAATTGCCTGGACGCGACGGATAGAGGCACAACCCGGCTTGAGACAGCCCTGACCCGGCGCTACTTGATCAACCTCAAGTGGACAAAGGGGAGGCTGACATGACCGATACAACCGCGAGCGCAGCAGTGCCGACGGCCGAGGAAACTGTTTTCGGCATCATCATGGCCGTCAGCTTCTGCCATATGCTCAACGATACGATGCAGTCGCTCATCCCGGCACTCTATCCGATGATCAAGGATAGCTACGGGCTCGATTTCACCCAGATCGGCTTCCTCGGACTGGTCTTCCAGGTAACGGCTTCACTGCTACAGCCGCTCATCGGCATCTATACCGATAAGCGCCCGCTGCCCTATTCGCTGACCGTCGGAATGGGCTTTACGCTGGTCGGTCTGCTGCTGCTGGCGTTTGCCCATGCCTACTGGGTGCTGCTTGTCGGTGCCGGCGTGGTCGGGCTGGGGTCTGCCGTGTTCCACCCCGAATCCTCGCGCGTGGCGCGGCTGGCCTCCGGCGGACGTCACGGGCTGGCGCAATCGCTGTTTCAGGTCGGCGGCAATTTCGGCTCGGCCATGGGACCGCTGCTGGCAGCCTTCATCGTCCTGCCTCGCGGACAGATCAGCGTGGCCTGGTTCTCGCTGGTGGCCCTGCTCGGCATGATCGTCCTGTGGCGCGTCGGCGTCTGGTATTCCCGCCACCGGATTGCCAATGCAAAGCGCAAGGTGGTCGCAGCCGTCGTCGCCCTGCCGCGCGCGACCATCGTCAAGTCGATTATCGTTTTGGTATTCCTGGTCTTTTCGAAATTCATCTACATGAGCAGCCTGTCGAGCTACTACACGTTCTATATGATCGACCGCTTTGGCGTTTCGGTCCAGCACGCGCAGATCCTGCTGTTCGTATTCCTCGGCGCGGTTGCAGTCGGCACGGTTGCAGGCGGGCCTGCCGTCGATTGGTTCGGCACCAAGTTTGTGATCTGGTTCTCCATCCTCGGCACCTTGCCGTTCACCCTCGCACTCCCCTATGCCAACTATGAGGTCACGGTGGTGCTCACAGTCATCATCGGCGTCATCCTCGCCTCGGCATTTTCCGCGATCATCGTCTTTGCGCAGGAACTGGTACCCGGACGTGTGGGCACGATCGCCGGACTGTTCTTCGGCTTCGCCTTCGGGATCGGCGGCATCGGCGCGGCCGGGCTCGGCATTGTCGCCGACCATAAGGGCATCGCCTACGTCTACAGCATCTGCTCCTACCTGCCCCTGCTAGGCCTCCTCACCGTCTTCCTGCCAGACATAGGCAAAGGTCGCCGCCACCGCGCAAGGCAGGTGTAGGAGTTTAGTGCCGGCGTTTGACAGATTGGATGAGATTCACCGTCAAACCCGGTTCGCTTGTTCGCAGTGGGCGCCATGTCAACTTTCACTATGGCGCTCGCCCGAGCGCCATAGTGCGGTATTCAATCCGCCAATCACCTCGCCGCCCAATTCATGCCGCGATGGAAAATCGTTCTCATCTGCGGCACCGAAAACTCCTTGGCCTGGTGCCCGAGCGACGAATAGAAGACCCGGCCTTTGCCATAGTGGCGTTTCCAGGCGACCGGCATAACAACACCGTTGATCCAGTAGGCATGCTCGCCGGTAAAGGTGGTCGTTGCCAACACCTCGTTCGATGGGTCGACATGCATGTAGTATTGCTCGGAGGTGTAAGGAAAGTCCTCGATCCCCTCCATGATCGCGTCGTCTGGCTTGGTGATATTGACGGTGTAATCGATGATGTTGCCGGGATGGGCCACCCACTGGCCGCCGACAATGAACTGGTAGTCGACGCTATCGCGAAAGCTGTCACCGGCGCCGCCGTGATAACCGGCGATACCGACGCCGCTCTCGACGGCGGCGGCCAGGTTCTTTACCTCCTCCTTCTCGATCTTCGACATCGTGACGATCGGCACGATCAGGCTCAGGTCGTGGATGGATGGATCGGCAAACGCTTCCGTGCTGTTTTCCAGATAGACCTTGAAACCATCCTCTTCCAGAATGTCGCGGACGATATGGGCACATTCCTGCGGCTCGTGACCACTCCAGCCGCCCCAGACGATAAGTGCTTCGCGCATTGTACTGTTCTCCTGTTTCATTGCCCGATCAGCCCGTCCACAAGGGATTCGGACAGGGGAGCGGGACGCCCGGTCTCCGTGGCGATGCTGACCGTACGGCCGGTATCGGATGCGGTCTGGAAGGCTTCCATCACCTCCAGCACATGCAGCGCCAGGCTTCCGCTGGCGCGGTGCGGTCGGTTTGAGCGGATGGCATATGCCATGTCGGCAACCCCGAGCGAGCGGTAGTTGCCGTCGGCATAAGGTTCTGTAACCTCGCGGGTCTCGAACTCGCCGCCCTTCTTCAAATATTCCACCGATCCGCCGAAGTGGTTCGGATCGGGCACGAGAAGCGTACCTTCCGTCCCGTAGATTTCGATCGGAACATGCTTGTGGCCAGCGACATCGAAGCTCATGCCGATCTGCACGACGGCGCCATTGGCAAAAGCCATGACGCCGGCGACATGGGTCGCGACATGCACGGGGATATGCTGGCCGTTGCGCGGCGCGCTGGTGATGATGCGCTCCTTGCGCGGGGTCGTGGCAAAGCCTGCCACCTGCGAGACCGGACCGAGCAGATTGACGAGATCGGTGATGTAGTAGGGTCCCATATCGAGCATGGGGCCACCGCCGACCTCGTAATAGAAATCCGGGTTTGGATGCCAGCGCTCGTGGCCGGGGCACATGAAGGTCGCGGTACCGCCGACCGGCTGGCCGATGGCACCCTCATCGATGATGGCGCGCGCCGTCTGGTGGCCGCCGCCGAGGAATGTGTCCGGCGCAGCACCGATCCTCAGACCCTTCGCTGCGGCAGCATCCGCGAGGCGCTTGCCCTCGATGAAGTTGATGCCGAGCGGTTTTTCCGAATAGGTGTGTTTTCCAGCATCGAGCGCTTGCAGGGCGACGGCGACATGGGCCTTCGGGATGGTCAGATTGACGATGATCTCAACTGACGGATCCGCGAAAAGCTCTGCTATGTCGACGGCTTTCAGGCCGAACTCCGCAGCCTTTGCCTCTGCCAGGTCGCGATTGAGGTCCGCCACGCCTTTGATATCGAGAATGGGGAACGATCTCATGGCTTTCAGGTAGGCGCCGGATATATTCCCGCAGCCGATAATGCCGATTCCAACTTTTTCCATAATTGCCTCCTCCAAGACCGGTTCGAGTTTTTGTGGGTTAGTGCGCCGGCGCGGGCCCTGTCGTGCTCCAAGGCGATTCGTAGAGTTCGCGAAGTGCCACGACCGCTGCTCCCTGGGCCCAGGTCTCATCGGTCGATTGGTCGAAAACAAGTTCGGCGACGCCCCGGATGGAGGGCGGAATGGCCGCCGCATAGGCATGACGCAGGCTATCGAGAAACGGCGCTCCCAGTGCGAGTGTCGATCCGACGACGATGACGCGGGGCGGTGCGAACAACGTGACGATATTGGCGACGGCCATGCCGCAAGCCTCGCCCGCGCGTGTGGCGGCGATGATCAGTCCATTGTCCTCGCCAGCAATGAGTGTCTGCGCGTGCGCCATGCCGCGCCCAAGCCGGACGGCTTCAGCAAAGCGGCCGCCACTCGAATGTGCACCGAAGATGGCGTTCTCCCCCGCCTGGCTGGAGAGACGGATGGCGCCTTCCGATCCCATGCCAATGACGAGATCGCCGAGATTGTGGCTGAGACCGCCAGCGCCACGAAACAGCTGGCCACCATGCAGGACGCCGAGACCGAGAGTTTTCTCCAGCGAAACCACGACGACGTCATCGAGCTCGCGGGCGTGTCCAAACCAGTGATGCGCTAGGGTTATGGCATGGGCATCGCTCTCGACGATCGTTGTCGTGCCCAGCCGCTCGGACATTTCCCGGGCGAAATCGACGCCGGTTTCGCGAAAAATCGGGCTGGTGCGGACATGCCCGGTGCGGTGTTCGATAAGCCCGGGCAAACCCAGGCAGACGAGATCGATATCATGGATCGACAGATCCGCATCGATAACGCAACGACGGACCCCATCATCGATAAGGTCGGCAATGACGCTGATCGGCTGCCGATCGACGCGCAGCGCCATCGTCTGTCTCGACAGCACCTCGCCGCAAAAATCAGTCACCACGAAGATCATCCGATCGGCAGCAATCTTTGCGCCCACGACGCGCGCGGCAGCCGGATTGAGCTCCAGCGCCACCCTCGGGCGACCTCGCGCTGCGGGATTGCGAAGATCGCCCTCGTGTCGCGCCAGGATCAGACCATCGTCCAGCAGGGCTGCCGTGATGGCGGACACCGTGGTCGTCGACAATTGCGTGAGTTCGCTGATTTCGATCCGCGCGATTGGCCCCGCGCGCCGGATCGTATCGAGAATACTGAAACGGTTGATCGCCCGCATCAGCTCTGGGTCGGCAGTTTTCATTGAGACAAAGCAACCTGTTGGACCAACTATCCCACCGTGGAATTTAGGCCGGATCATGAATTAAATAGAGACCCCACGTTAAAGACTGTCAAGCCTTGCTGCCTAAAAAACAAGTTTAGCGATTGACAACTGTGCAATTTTCCGATGACTTAATCCGCATAAGGGAAAAATGGTGAGGACTTGTCATTCCCTTGGGAGGAGAAATGATGTTTCAGATCGTCGGGGCGAAAGCCCTTCGCGGTAAGCGGACAGCTATGCTTGTCGCTACCACCGGACTTGCCATCATGCTCGGTGCGGCCAGCGCGATGGCCGATACCACCGTCAAATGGCTGCACCTCGAGCTTGATCCTGGCTATGTCGCCATCTGGCGTAAGATAGCCGATACCTATGAGACCCAGCATCCCGGCGTCAAAATCCAGATGCAGTTCCTGGAAAACGAAGCGTTCAAGGCCAAGCTGCCGACGCTGCTGCAATCGAGCGACGCCCCGGATTTTTTCTATAGCTGGGGTGGTGGCGTCTTGAAGCAGCAGATGGCAACTGGCGCCCTGCTGGATCTGACCGCTGCAATGAAGGCCAATGATGGCGCGTGGCTGAAGAGCTTCAATCCTGCCGCCGTCGAGGGCCTGACCTTCGACGGTAAAATCAGCGCCGTACCCTTCAAGCTCGGCACGGTGTCGTTCTACTACAACAAGGCGCTGTTCGCCAAAGCCGGCGTCGACGCGACCGCCATCAAGAGTTGGGAAGACTATCTGGCAGCGGTCAAGAAGATTAAGGCTGCCGGTATCGTGCCGATCGCCGGCGGCGGCGGCGAAAAGTGGCCGATCCACTTCTACTGGAGCTACCTCGTGATGCGCGACGGCGGCCAGAAGGTGTTCGACGCCGCCAAGACCGGTCAGGGTGAAGGTTTCAACGATCCCGCCGTCATAAAGGCCGGCGAGCAGCTTGCCGATCTCGGCAAACTCGAACCGTTCCAGCCAGGCTATCTCGGCGCGACATGGCCGCAGACCCTTGGCGTATTCGCCGACGGCAAGGCGGCGATGATCCTTGGCTTCGAGAATACAGAATCCAACCAGCGCACCAATGCTGGCGACGGCAAAGGCCTTGCCAGCGACAATATCGGTCGCTTTGCGTTTCCGGCAGTAACGGGCGGCGCTGGTGCCGCGACGGATACGCTCGGGGGACTGAATGCGTGGGCAGTATCGAAAAAAGCGCCCCCGGAAGCGCTGGATTTCCTGGCCTATCTCAACAATGCCGACAACCAGCGGGTGATGGCGAAGGCCGGCATGATCATTCCCGTGGCAGTCGGCGCCGAGGATGGGGTCACCAATCCGCTGATGAGGCAGTCCGCCGAACAACTCGCCCATACCACTTGGCACCAGAACTTCTTCGACCAGGATCTTGGGCCGTCCGTAGGTCGTGTGGTCAACGATGTCTCCGTTGGCATTGTCTCCGGCCAGCTGACGCCGAAGGATGGAGCTGCGCAGATCCAGGAGGCTTTCGAGCAGGATCAACTCTGAAGCCTGTGTCCGGCGGCAGCACGCATTGCCCGCCGCCGGCCGCAACCTCGAATCTCGAGACAGGCAATCCCCATGACTGATATCAGCGTGACATCGACCGCCAGTGCGGCGGCACGGCCCAAGTCTGCCGTACGGCGAAAGAGTTCGGCAAACCACGGCCGCCTGCCGGTGCTGCTCATCTTCCTGCCGCCTGCCCTGCTGCTTTTCACGATCTTTGTCATCCTGCCGATGGGCGAAGCGGCTTGGTACAGCCTTTATAAATGGAGTGGCTACGGCGCACCGACGGATTTTGTCGGCCTGCGGAATTTCCAGGTCCTGTTCAACAACCAGGCCTTTCTGACATCTCTGAAAAACAACGCGTTGATCATTGTCGTTTCGATCATCGTGCAGATTCCGCTGGCGATCTGGCTGTCGACGATGCTCGCCAACAGAATTGCCGGCGTGGTGATGTTCCGGCTGATTTTCTTTCTGCCCTACGTGCTCGCCGAGGTGGCCGCCGGCCTGATCTGGCGCTTTGTCTACGATGGCGATTATGGCCTGTTCGCGTCGCTGGCGCACCTGTTCGGCGTCGCGACGCCCTATGTGCTCGCCGACAAGGACCTGGCGATCTACGCTGTCCTGGCAGTCATCGTCTGGAAGTATTTCGGCTTTCACATGATGTTGTTCATCGCCGGGCTGCAATCGCTCGACAAAAGCATTCTGGAAGCCGCCGAGATCGACGGCGCGACGGGCTGGCAGAAATTCCGTTATGTGACGCTGCCACTGCTTGCCTCCACACTGCGTCTTTCCGTGTTTTTCGCGATCGTCGGCTCGCTGCAACTCTTCGACCTGATCATGCCGCTAACGGGCGGCGGACCGTTCAACTCGACCCAGACGATGGTAACTTTCCTCTTCAATTTCGGCGTCACCCGGATGCAGGTGGGCCTCGGCAGCGCCGTCGGGGTGGTGCTGTTCGTGATCTGCGTCACCCTCGCCTTCGGTTACAAACGGATATTTATGCGCAATGACTGATATGGCCACATCCATTCGCATCAGCCCCGGCACCAGGGCCTACCTGTACCTGTCGCTGACCATCATCGCGGCTATCGTCCTCGTGCCCCTGCTGACAACCGCGCTCGGCGGCTTCAAGTCGCTCGGCGACCTCAGGGTCAATCCGTTCGGCCTGCCGGCGGAGTGGCATGTCGAAAACTACACCGACATCCTGTTTGGCGACCGCTACTGGCGTCAGATGATGAATTCGCTGATCATCGCCCTGCTGACGGTGTTCCTGACCGTCAGCGTCTCGGCGATGGCCGCCTTCACCTTTGCCCACGTGCGCTTCTTCGGCTCGGATTTCCTCCTGAATTACTTCCTGATCGGCCTGATGTTCCCGGCGGCAACCGCCATACTGCCACTGTTCATCCGCATCCGCGATCTTGGCCTGCTCAATACCTACTGGGGCGTCGTCCTGCCACAGGTCGCCTTCGGACTTGGAATGAGCATCCTCCTTCTGCGCAATTATTTCAAAAACCTGCCTGAGGAATTGTTCCAGGCAGCGCTGGTCGACGGTTGCGGCTACATGCGCTTCTTCTGGTACATCACCCTTCCGCTTTCGCGACCGATCATCGCCACTGTCAGCATCATTTCCTTCGTCGGCAGCTGGAATAGCTACATCCTGCCGCTGATCATGCTGAACTCGGAATCGATCTATCCCTGGCCACTCGGGATCATGGTCTATCGCGGCGAGTTCGGGACACAGTGGCAACTGGTGCTGGCCTTCATCACGCTGACCATCCTGCCGACCATCATCGTCTTCTTCCTCGCGCAAAAACACATCATCGCCGGCCTGACAGCCGGTGCGGTGAAGTCCTGACAGGCGCAACTGGAGCATCCAAAGCATGGCATCCGTCGAACTTCAGAACCTCCGCAAATCCTATGGTGCGCTCGATGTCATTCATGACATCTCGCTGTCAGTCAGCGACGGCGAATTCATTGCTCTGGTCGGTCCATCCGGTTGTGGCAAGTCGACACTGCTGAGGATGATCGCCGGGCTGGAAGAGGTTACCGGCGGCGACGTGCTGATCGGTGGCGACATCGTCAATGCGCTGACGCCCCGCGAGCGCAACATTGCCATGGTGTTCCAGTCATACGCGCTCTATCCGCACATGACGGTCGCGCAGAACATGGCATTCAATCTCAAATTGTCAGGGCAGCCGAAGGCCGTGATCGACCAGCGCGTCAACGAGGCGGCACGGATGCTCGGTCTTACCGCGCTTTTGGAGAGGAAACCGGCCCAACTCTCCGGCGGCCAGCGCCAGCGGGTAGCAATGGGACGGGCCGTCGTGCGAAATCCCTCCGTATTCCTGTTCGACGAGCCCCTGTCCAATCTCGACGCCAAACTCCGCGTCCAGATGCGCGCCGAGATCAAGACGCTCCATCAGAAGGTCCAGACAACGTCCATCTACGTCACCCATGACCAGATCGAAGCCATGACGCTTGCCGACCGGATCGTCGTGCTCAACCAAGGCAGGATAGAGCAACACGGCACGCCCCTGGAACTCTATCGGACCCCCGCCAACCTGTTCGTCGCGGGTTTTATCGGCTCGCCTGCCATGAATGTGCTCGACGGCGTGGTAGAGGGCATGGGGGGCTATCCGGTCGTACGACTGAAGGACGGGACCCCGCTGCGCATTGCCGCCGGGAGGCGGGTCACGTCGGGACAGGAGGTTACGATCGGCTTGCGTCCGGAGAACCTGAACCCGGCAGGAAACGGATCACCACTCAGCGGTCGGACCCTGCTCGTGGAACCGACCGGCGCGCAGACACATGTCTTGTTCGAGATTGCCGGCCAACAAATGACAGCCGTTGTGGATGGTGAGTTCCCTGTCAGCTACGGCGCCGCGCTCAACGTCAACATCAACCCTGACCAGGTTTACGTTTTCGATCGCATCAGCGGGATCGCACTTTAAGTCGCTGACACGGGAGCACGTTGTCGCGCTTTCGGGCAACACCGGATCAGGTCGCCCTGTTTCCTTCGCCGTCGAACACATGCAGATGCTGTGAGGGGAAGGCGACGGAGACTTTCGGGCCCATCGACATGGTTTCACGATCGAGCGTGAAGATCTTGAACGGCAGGCCGTGCAGCTTGAGGTGCAGGATGATGCCGAAACCGGTCGGCTCTATCAGTTCCACGTCGGCACCGATACCAGATCCATCCCGTGTCACGACCACGTGTTCCGGGCGGATGCCGAGCGTTGCCTTTTCGCCGGTCTTGACGATTGGTGTCGAGGCGAGCGGAACTTCGGTACCGTCCTCGAGGATCATCTGGTGCCCGTCATAGGTGGCCTCCAGAAAATTCATGCCGGGAGAGCCGATGAAACCTGCGACGAAAAGATTGGCGGGGCGATCATAGAGTTCGAGCGGGCTTCCAACCTGCTGCACAACGCCTCCATGCATGGCGACGATCCGGTCCGCCAGCGTCATCGCCTCGATCTGGTCGTGGGTGACGTAAATCGAAGTCGCCTTCAGATCGGCGTGCAATTTCTTGATTTCGGCACGCATCTGTTCGCGCAGACGCGCATCGAGGTTGGAAAGCGGCTCATCGAACAGAAAGGCCTTTGGCTCCCGCACGATTGCCCGACCCATGGCGACACGCTGCCTCTGTCCGCCGGACAGTGCCTTGGGGCGTCGCTCGAGGAGCGGATCGAGACCCAGCTTCGAGGAGGCCAGCGAAACCGCGGCGGCGATTTTCTCCTTGGCGATCTTCCGGATTTTCAGGCTGTAGCTCATGTTGCCCGCAACATTCATGTGCGGGTAGAGAGCATAGGACTGGAACACCATGGCGATGTCGCGGTCCTTCGGGTGCAATTCGTTGACCCGGCGACCTGCGATCCGGATTTCACCGCCGGTGACGTCCTCGAGACCGGCGATCATGCGCAGCAGCGTGGACTTTCCGCATCCGGACGGACCTACCAGCACGATAAATTCGCCGTCCTCGATCTGCAGGTCTACGTCGTGCAGCACCTGCACATGGCCATAGGCCTTCCTGACGTTCTGGATATCGATCGATGCCATGGTGACTATCCCTTGACCGCGCCGGCCGTCAGGCCCTGGACGAGGTAACGTTGAATGAGCAGGAAGAACAGCCCGGCCGGAATGAGTGCCATGACGCCCGCCGCCATCATCTGCCCGAAATCGACCGAGAATTTGGAAACGAAGGTCAGGAGCCCGACCGGGAAGGTGGCCGCCTGGTTGCCGTTGATCAGCATAAGGGCAAATAGCAGCTCGCTCCAGGCTGCGGTGAAAACGAAGCCGAGCGTTGCCGCAATGCCGGGCAAGGTCAGCGGCAGGATGATCTGCCGGAAGGCGATGAATTGCGTTGCGCCGTCGATCATCGCGGCTTCTTCGAGCTCTCTGGGAATGCCGTCGAAGAACGACTGCATCAGGAAGGTCGCGAAGGGCACGTTGAACGCCGTGTAGACAATTACCAGGCCGGTCAGGCTGTTTGTCAGGTGCAGAGGCGAGAGGATCTTGAAGATCGGCGCCACCAGCATGACCAGCGGAAACATCTGCGTCAGCAGCATGAGCGCCACGATCCAGTATTTGCCCCGAAAATCGAAGCGGGACAGCGCATAGCCGGCCAATGACGCGCAGATCGTCACGGCGATGGCGGTAGAGGCCGAGACGATCACGCTGTTTTTGAAGAACGTCGGAAAATCGCTGTGCTCCAGCACGAACGCGTAGTGCTCCCAGGTCGTGCGCGAAGGCCACATCCGCACGCCCTCGGTATAGAGGAGGTCGTTCGGCGTGAGCGAGACTTTCAACAGCCAGAACAGCGGAAACAGGGCGAATACGATGTAGACGAGGATCGCCAGCCGATGGGCGATGACGGGCAGGATAGATCGTCTCATGGGTCTAGTCCTTGTTCAGCAATGTCTGCCGGAGCAGGATGATCACCATAGAATAGGCGAGCAACAGCACCAGCAACACCAGCGCGATGGCCGACGCATAACCAAAATCCAGCCGCTTGAAGGCCTGGGTGAAGATATAGCTGGCGACGATCTGGGTGCGATCGGCAGGGCCGCCGCCGGTCATGACGACGATGAGGTCAGCGAAATTGGAGACCCAGACCGTTCGCAGCAAGACAGTGATGGCGATGGTCGGTGCCAGGAAAGGAAGCGTGATCGATCGGAACCGCTGGAACCAGCTGGCGCCATCAATGGAGGCCGCCTCATAGAGATCGCGCGGGATTGCCTGCAGCGCGGCCAGAAGCGTGATCGCGAAAAACGGAATCCCCCACCAGACATTGGCAACGATCGGCCCCCACATCGCATAATGCGGGTTGGACAGGATGTTGTCGGGTTGATCCATCAGGCCGAGTGCGAACAGCCAATGCGGGATCGGTCCGATCACCGGATTGAAGAGCCAGGCCCAGTTGAGACCGGCCAGAAAGGAAGGCACGGCCCAGGGCAGGAAAACCAGGGCCTGGACGAGGCCACGCCCCCAGAATGGCTTGTCCAGCAGCAGGGCAAGGATCAGCCCGAAGGCAAATTGCAGGACGACCGATGCGCCTGTCCACCACAGGGTGTTTCTCAGCGCGCCATAAAAGGCTGCATCTTTGGAAAGATCGCGAAAGTGATCGAGGCCGATGAAGCCGCCGGAAAACGGTTTCAGCAGTTGGACATCCCGGAAGGCATAGGAGACGCCAATCACCAGCGGCACCAGCATGACGGCGACGATCAGGATCAGTGCCGGTGCACTGTAGAGATAGGGTTCCGAAGCATCGGCGAGCCGCTTTTTCCAGGGCCTGCGGTCTCGACGCCTGTCATCGGTATAGGCGGTCATGGTCATCGGCCAAAGGTCCGTTCAGGTTTGCAGCGGCAATGCGGCTGGCAACAGGAGGTGCGAAACGGCGACGGATTGCTCCGTCGCCGCATCAAGCCCTATTTCTTGGAGAGAAATTTCTGCTGCGCTTTGGTCAGATAGTCGGCCCACTGATCGGCAAGATCCTTGGCGGAGATATCGCCCAGCAAAGCCTGCTGCGATGTCTTGATGGCCAGCGAATCCTTGAAGAAGGCAAAGTCCTCCAGATAGGTCGGCATGACGGTGGGAACGGTGTTCTTGTCGGCCAGTTCCTCGAACCAGCCCTTGAACTGGTCACCTGCATAGAACGGATCCTTCTCTGCCGATGTATAGGCCGGCAGAGCGCCGATTTTCTTGTTCCATTCGAGATTACCTTCCTGGCCCTCGAGTGTGGCGATCAGCTTCCAGGACAGGTCCTTGTTCTCAGTTGTCGCAAACATCGACCAGCCGGCATAGCCGATCGTCGGGAAAGACTTGCCGGACGGTCCCTTCGGCAAGGGCGCGACGCCGAAATCGTCCTTGCTCATGCGCTCGGCAACGGCGATCAGTGCATCCGGATCCTGGTCGAGGAAGGCGCAGGTGCCCGAATAGAAGCCGGCGACGACCTCGTTGAAGCCCCAGTTGACGCTGTCCTTGGGCGCATATCCCTTCTTGTAGAGATCGACCATCCACTCGATGCCCTTGGCCCAGCCTTCGCTGTTCATGGTCGAAGTGCCGTCCGGCTTGAAATAGGTGTTGTCGCCGGCCATGGAGGCCGCAAAGATCATCCAGCCATTGAGGCCGCCGGGGCCGCCGCGCATGCAGTAGCCGTATTTTCCGGGGATCTTCGAGACTGCCGCGGAGGCTTTGACGAAGTCGTCCATGGTCTTCGGTGGCTCGGAAATGCCGGCCTGTGCCAACAGCTTCTTGTTGTAGAACATGGCGCGCAGGTAGAAGCCGTAGGGTAGCATATAGGCCGTGTTCTTGACGTCCCGGCCGAGTTCCAGCGCACGTGGCGTCAGTTCCTTGGTGTGCTCCCATTTCGCCAGATAGGGCTCGAGGCTTTCGAGCATACCGTTATTGCCATAGAGCGACAGCCAGGTATCCGGCATTTCCATGACATCTGGCGTATCGCCGGCCGAGACCATCGTTGCGAATTTCTGGAAGGCTTCGTTCCAGGGCAGCGAAATGATATCGACCTTGGTACCGGGGTTGGCCGCTTCGAACTTGCCAACGAGCGATTTGAGCGTCTCGGTACGCTCGGGGCTGGTGATGACTTCGACGAGCTTGAGTGTCGTATCGGCGAACGCAGTTCCCGCCATCATCGCGGTAAAGAGTGCTGCTGTTATCAGTCTTTTCATACTTATTCCCCCTTTTCGGTTTTTCTTCCTGTTGATGCTCTTATGAGGCTGCAGCGATTGCTTCCTCGATATCTCTCCACAAGGCCTCGGTTCCTTCGAGACCGACATGCAGGCGTACGGACCGCGCGCTGATCCCGAAGGTGTGCGCGGAATTGGGCTGGGCCTTCTGCTGCAGGACGACTTCGCCGGGGACGATGAGGCTCTCGTGGCCACCCCAGCTCACGCCCAGCTTGAAAAGCCTGAGATGGTCGGAGAAGGCCCGGATATCGACGCCCTCGCGGAAAATGAAAGAGAACAGGCCGGACGTGCCGTTAAGGCCTGCCGGCAATCGGTTGGCAAGGCCGGGATGGCAGACCTCCTCGACGACGTCGAGGTTCTGCAGCCGTCTGGCGATCGTCATGCCTGCGGTTTCGTGCGCCTTCATGCGCAGCGGCAATGTGCGCATGCCGCGGATGAGCAACCAGGCATCGAAAGGAGAAAGCTTGCCACCGAGATAGGGGTAGGCTTCGGCCTTTATCCTTGCGATCAGCGCCTTCGAGCCCGCGACAACGCCAGCCACGACATCGCTATGGCCGCCGAGATATTTGGAGGCGGAATGAATGACCAGATCGACGCCCAGCGTCAGCGGCTGCTGGAAAAAGGGGCTGGCCCAGCTGTTGTCGATCATCGAAACGACACCGTGCTGCCTGGCAAGCGTTGCAAGGGCGCCGACGTCGTGGGCTTCCATCACCCAACTGGTCGGGCTTTCCATGTAGAATACCTTGGCGCCCGGAAGCGCCTTTGCGACGGCCTCCTCGTCGCGACCATCGACATAGGTTACCTCGACCTTCATGCGCTTGAGGATCGTGCCGAACAGGCGAAAGGCATCGGGATAGATGTGCTTGACGGCGACGATCCGGTCGCCCGGTTCGACGAAGGTGAGCACGGCGGACGAGATCGCCGACATGCCGCTGGCAAAGCCGAGCGCATCCTCGGCCGCCTCGAGCTTGGCCAGCATCTCCTCGAACATCCGAACCGTCGGATTAAGGCCGCGGGTATAGATTGGCCGGACCTTTTCGCCGCGATAGCAGGCGATCATGTCGTCGTAATCGGAGAAGGTGAAAAGCGACGTCTGAAAGATCGGAGGCACCACCGCTTCGGCATAGTTGCCTTCGTCATGGGCGGTAATCAGCGATGCGAGATCGAATGGCCCGAGTTCTTCGGTCATTTTGACATTTCCTTGATGTCTTCCTCGACGACGTCGAGAATCTTCAGTGTTTCGCAGCGCGCCGCCTCCGGATCCTGCGCCACGATGGCGTTGAACAGGGTGCGATGGAACGGAAACGACCGCCGCGCAAAGTCTTCCCGATCAAAAGGATGGGTCCAGAAGCGCTCGAAGGTGCCACGCATCTGCTCCAGCAACTGCTTGAACAGGGGATTGTGGGTGGCGTCATAGACGGCGAGGTGAAACGCCAGGTCTTCGGGGCCGGAGGCGCCCTTGGCGATGTGGACGCGCTCCATCTCGTCGAGCTTTTCCTCGATGATCGCAAGATCTTCCGGAGTGCGCTTCCTTGCAGCCACCATTCCCGCTTCGCATTCGATGCCGCGCCGAACCTCGAGCGTCTGCAACAGGACGTCGCGCAAATGCGTGGTGTCCATGGAGAGCGGCATATGGATCGTTGCCTTGGAAACCGGCTTCAGCAGATAGGTTCCACTCCCCTTGCGCGTCTCCACGACACCGAGCGCCTGGAAATGGGTCATGACCTCGCGAATGGTCGAGCGACCAACCGACAGGGCACCCATCATCTCGCGCTCGGTCGGCAGTTGGTCGCCGGACTGAAGGTTGGTTTTCTCGATGAAATCGGACAGCGCATCGATAACCTGGCGCGTTCGATCCTGAGTAGGCAAAGGTGTCAGCAAACGTTCGTTTCCCTCGTTGCCGACAGATTGGTCTGACATCTGCTATCAGGTCAATCTTTTTTTCGTGCGACTCGCGGAAAGCCACAGCAATGGAAATTCGTCGTCCGGTGAGCCGAACGCGGAAGTATTGCGCGATAGATGGTTGGCACGACAATCAATCAGACAACGATCACGCCGGTCGTCTCAGCTCTCCAGCCAGACGCGTGATGCGATGTATCCGTTGCTGAGATCGTTGCCGACATCCGGTACGAAGCCCTTCAGGGCGGGGCTCGATGCATTCAGGTAGTTGTTGAACACGGGAATGATCGAACCCGACTCGTCGCGCACGAGGAGTGCCATATCACGGTACATCTCCTTGCGCTTCGCTTCGTCTGCCTCGGCCCGTGCGGCCAGTAGCAGCGTGTCGAATTTCGCATTGTCGAACTTCGACTCGTTGCTTGCTGATTTCGAATAGAATTCGAGCGAATAGATCAGGTCCTGCGTCAGGCGCGTTCCGAAGAACGAGACGCAGAAAGGCTTGTTGCGCCAGACGCCGCTCCAGTAGCCGTCCGTCGGAACGCGGTTGACGGCGACCTTGATGCCGGCCTTCGCCGCGCCATCCCGGAGGATGACCGCCATATCGACGCCGCCCTGCATGACGTCGGCAGCATAGATTGGAACGGCCCCGTCGAAACCGGACTTCTTGTAGTGGAAGGCAGCCTTCTCCGGATCGAATTCACGCTGCGGAATGTCGCTGGGAAACATGTCGAAGGCAGCATTCACAGGAAAGTCGTTGCCGAGCGTGCCGTATCCACCAAGGACCTGCTTCAGCAGAAACTGGCGATCGATGGCGTATTTGAGGGCAAGGCGAAGATCGACGTTGTCGAACGGTTTCTGGTCCACCAGCATGGGCAGCGTATAGTGGCTGCGCCCGGGCGTGTTGTGAATGGTGATATTCTTCATTCGCCCCAGCAGCTGGATCGTATTGGGGTTGATTGCATTGATGAAATGGACCTGCCCTGATGCCAATGCGGCCGTTCGCGCCGATACGTCGGCGATCGCCAGGATCTCAACGCTGTCGACCCAGCCACGGTTGGGATGCCAGTCGTCCTTGTTCTTCTCAAGCAGGATTTGAACGCCGGGATTGTTGCGGACGATCTTGAACGGGCCGGTACCGATACCGGCATTCGGATCGTCCCTGCCACCGTTCGGCTGGATGACGAGGTTGTAGACGCTGAAGATCAGCGGCAGGTCGCGGTTCTGCTCGGTCAGCGTCACGACGACATTCTCGCCCGAAGCCTCTACAGACTTGATGCTGCTGACATAGCCGAGCGCGCCCGATTTGGAGGCTTTGTCGCTGTGGCGGCGCAGCGTCTCGACGACATCCTCGACTTTCAGCGCATCGCCATTGTGAAAGCGCACGTTCTTCCGGATCTTGAAGGACCACGTCGTTCCGCCATCGGTCGTCTCCCATGATTCAGCCAGAGCCGGAATGGCCTTGCCGGTCGCCGGGTCGGTTTCGACCAGGGTATCGCCCCAGCTGCGGGCCAGCACAAATTGCAGGGCGCTGATGTAGCTTGCCGGGTCGAGTGCATCGGTCGACGCGCCGCCGTTCATAGCGATCTTCAGATGGCCGCCGGTCTTGGGTGTTGCAGCCTGTGCAAATGCGCCGCTGCCCGCAAACATCAATGCGGCGCCTGCGAGCGAACCCTGCAAGACGGTACGCCTGGTCACGCCTTCGGCAGACTGAACCGTCGAAAGGGGATCCCGGTTTTCATTTCCAAATTTCGACGTCATTCGGCATCCCCTTTTTTCGATAAAGTCCGCAACAGACGGATCATCCCTAGACGAGCGGCTTCCATAGACACTAATGTCCATTATAATGGCTCGTCAATCCTCCATTTTGCCAGAACTTTACCCGGCGCATGGGCTATTTGATAATGAGCGAAGATTAAACTACGGGTGCAGGCATGAGCAGCAGCAACACCAAGGTGAAGGCCGATGCCCCGGAGAGGGTTGGCCGCACGACAAAGGAAGACTGGCTCGACCTGTCCATCCAGGCGCTGATCAGCGACGGGATAGACCGCGTCAAGGTCCAGATAATCGCCAAGACACTCGGCGTATCCCGCTCGAGCTTCTATTTCTTCTTCAAGAACACCAAGGACCTTCACGCCCAGATGCTCGATCTTTGGCTCCGCAAGAACACGGGCCCGATCATCGAGCGCGCCATGCGACCGGCAGACACGATAACGCAGGCAATCCTCAACGTCTTCGAATGCTGGGTTGACGCCAGCCTTTTCGACTTCCAGCTCGATATGGCGGTGCGGTTTTGGGCTAAGCGCTCCTCGTCCGTAAACGCCGTGGTGGTACAGGCAGACGATCAGCGCGTAGACGCGTTGCAGAAGATGTTCATTCGCCACGGCTATCCCGCCAAGGAAGCTCTTGTCAGGGCACGGGTCCTCTATTTCACGCAGATCGGTCACTATGCGCTCGATGTTCCGGAGAGCATGAAGGTCAGGTTTACCCATGTGGAATCCTATGTCCTGGCGTTCAGCGGACAGCATTTGACGGAGGATGAAATGGAAGCCTTCAGGCGGTTCGCACGACGCTTTCACCCGGACGTGTAAGCGGCCCAGCGGCTAGGCAGAGAGAGATACAAGCCTTGAAAAGTCATAGACATTAGTGTCCATTATTGGCAGATTGGCAATCGAGAACGTTGCCCGCCAGCATGGAAAGGACCCGCCCCATGAAAAGCCACTACCGAGTTGCCATCATCGGTGGCGGGGTCGTCGGCGCCTCCGTTGCTTATCATCTGGCGAAACTCGGCTGGACGGATGTGGCGCTCTTCGAGCGGAACGTACTGACGGCGGGCTCGAGCTGGCATGCGGCGGGTGGCTTTCACGCCCTCAATGCGGATCCCAATATCGCCGCGCTGCAATCCTACACAATCGACCTTCTGTCGGAGATAGAGGCTGAATCGGGCCAGAATATCGGCATGCACATGACCGGAGGCATCTCTATTGCGTCCGCTCCCGAACGCTGGGAATGGCTGCAATCCACCTACCGCGTCTTCCAGACCATGGGCATATCCGACGTCCATCTAGTCGGTCCCGAAGAGATCAAAAAGCTTTGCCCGATCGTCAGTATCGAGGGCGTGCTGGGTGGCCTGTATGCCGGACGCGAGGGGCATATCGACCCGTCAGGCGTCGTGCATGCCTATGCACGCAGCGCCAAAAAACGCGGCGCCACGATCATCGAGCACAACCGGGTGCTGGAACTGACGCAACGTCCCGACAAATCCTGGAACGTCGTCACGGAAAAAGGAACCGTGATCGCCGAGCATGTCGTGAATGCAGGCGGCCTCTGGGCCAAGCAGATCGGCCGCATGGCTGGCATCGACCTGCCGGTGACGCCGATGGAGCATCACTATCTGGTCACGGAGTCTATCCCGGAAATTGCAGCTCTCGACCACGAGCTGCCGATGATCGTCGATCTCGAAGGCTTCACCTACATGCGACAGGAGCAGAAAGGCCTGCTGCTGGGGATATACGAGACCGACTACCGGCACTGGAACATGGATGGCGCGCCATGGGATTTCGGTATTGAGCTTATTCAGGAGGATACGGACCGCATTGCCAGCGAGCTGACACTCGGCTTCGAGCGTTTCCCGTGCCTGCAGACGGCAGGCATCAAGCGATGGGTCAACGGCGCCTTCACCTTTTCTCCGGACGGCAACCCGCTTGTCGGGCCGGTGCGCGGCGTGCCGAACTACTGGGTTGCCTGCGGTGTGATGGCGGGCTTCCTGCAGGGCGGCGGCGTCGGCAAGTCGCTGGCCGAGTGGATGGTGCACGGCGAGCCCGAGGCGGACATTTTTGGCATGGATATCGCCCGGTACGGCGATTTCGCCTCCAACCGCGAATATATTCGCCAGACGACAGGACAGTTCTACTCGCGCCGCTTCGTCATGAGCTATCCGAACGAGCAATTGCCGGCCGGAAGACCGTTGCGCACGCCACCTGCGTTCGACGCGATGACTGCGGCCGGCGCCCGCTGGGGCAGCAGCTGGGGCCTTGAAATCCCGCTTTATTTCGCCGACCCCGACTTCGTCGAAAAGCCAAGCCTCAAGCGCTCCAACGCAGATACGATCATCGGCGCCGAAGTCGCCGCGGTCCGTCAGAAAGCGGGGCTCCTGGATACGTCTGCTTTCTCCCGCTACCGCGTATCGGGTCCGGGCGCGCAGGCCTGGCTCGACAGGACCTTCGCATGTCGCCTGCCCAAACCGGGGCAGGCAAGGCTTGCACCGATGCTCTCGGAAGGCGGCAAGCTGAAGGGCGACCTGACGCTGTTCAACTGGGGCGATGGCAGCTGGTGGATCATGGGCTCGTATTACCTCAGACAGTGGCACATGCGCTGGTTCGAGACCCATCTTTCAGGCGACGTCACCGTCGATGACATCTCGGACGACGTCACCGGTTTCGCACTATCCGGTCCGGCCTCCCGGGAGATCCTGCAAAGTCTCACCCATCAGGATATTTCGGGCTCCGCGCTGCCTTTCATGGGCTGCGACACGATCGATATCGGCCTTATTCGGGCCCGGGTGGCAAGGCTGTCGATCACCGGCGAACTGGGCTACGAGATCAACTGCCGAGCCTTCGAACACGCCACGCTCCGCAGTATCCTGCTGGACGCTGGCAAGGATGCCGGCCTTCGCGAGATCGGCTATGGCGCGACAAATGCCCTGCGTCTGGAAAAAAGCTTCGGCATCTGGTCGCGCGAATTTACCCAGGCCTATACGCCTGCAATGACCGGGCTGGAGCGGTTCATAGCTTTCGACAAGGGTGATTTCGTCGGCCGGGAGGCGGCGCTGGCGGAACGTAACGCCGGTGGAGCTGCCAGGGTGCTCGTCACGCTGGAAGTCGACGCAACCGATGCCGATGCCAGCGGCTACGAACCGGTCTGGAAGGAAGACAGCCTGATCGGCTACATCACCTCCGGCGGCTACGCCCATACACTTGGAAAGAGCATCGCCCTTGCCCTCGTCGATCGGCAGTTTGCAGCCGAAGGCACGGAGCTTGTCGTCCACGTCGTCGGGCAGCCCCGCGCGGCACGGATCATTCCAAACTCGCCTTACGATCCAGCTGGGCGCGCGATGCGCAGTTGATGCACACTCCCCGGCTGACGAGAAAATGACAGGCATATGTGAAGGTGGAGCAAAAATGATGGAATGGTCGTCATACCTCGATCAAGAGCAGTCTCGTTTTATCGACGAGCTCATGGAGTTCGTCCGCATTCCGTCCGTTTCGGCCAAGCCGGAAAACCGGGGCGATGTCCACCGCGCGGCCGAATGGGTCGTCTTCCGCCTCAAGGCGGCAGGTGTCGAAAAGGCGGAGGTGATGCCGACCAGAGGGCACCCCGTCGTCTATGGCGAATGGCTGGATGCGGGTCCGGGAAGGCCGACCGTGTTGATCTACGGTCATTTCGACGTGCAGCCTGCAGAACCGCTGGATCTCTGGGACAGCCCTCCCTTCGAGCCGGCGCTGAGAGACGGCAAGCTGTGGGGACGTGGCGTATCGGACGACAAGGGTGGCATGCTGACCCCGATCCTCGCGGTCGAAGCCATGCTGAAGACCGCCAACACCCTGCCGGTGAACGTGAAATTCCTCTTCGAAGGCGAGGAAGAGGTCGGCTCGGCATCACTGCGGGCGTTCATCGCGGAGAATGCGGCGCGCCTCAAGGCCGACATGGCGTTTTCGGCCGACGGCCTGCAGTGGGCACCGGACCAGCCGCAGATCATGCAGGCGATGAAGGGAACGCTGGCTTTTGAAATCAAGGTCACCGGACCGAAAGCAGACCAGCATTCCGGCTTACACGGCGGCGGGATAGCCAACCCGGCCATAGCGCTGGCGCAGATCCTGGCAACGATGAAATCACCGGATGGACTGGTGACGATCGAAGGCTTCTACGATGACGTCGTTCCCCTGACGGAAGAAATGCGCAGCGCGATAGCCCTGTTGCCCTACGACGAACAGGACTATCTCGACGCAACGGGCGCCCCTTCGACCCACGGGGAGCCAGGCTACTCCGTGCTCGAGCGCATCGGTGCAAGGCCTATGCTGGATGTGAACGGCTTGACATCCGGCTGGCAGGGTGAAGGCGCAAAAACTGTGCTGCCTGCCTCGGCCAGCGCCAAGCTCACCTGCCGGATCGTGCATGCACAATCGTCGGAGAAACTTCTGGAGGCGATCCGCAGGCATGTCGAAGCCCATTGCCCGCCGGGGGTTTCGGTGGAGTTCTGCACGACCGAGCGGGAAGCCCGCGCTTTCAGCATTCCGGACGACCACCCGGCAAGCACACTGGCCGGGGAGGTGCTCGAGGAAGTCTATGGCAAGCCCCCCTACCGCATCTGGGCCGGCGGCTCGATCCCGGCATTCTCTCCGTTTGTCGACATTCTCGGGCTACATGCGGTGATGCTCGGCTTTTCCCACGGCGACGAGAACCTGCACGCCCCCAACGAATTCTTCCGCCTCGACGTGTTTCGCCGAGGCCAGCAAGTCTACGGCCGGCTTTTTGAGAAAGCCCGGAACTGGACCCCATCGTCTTCGTAGGACACAGAGACGGTGAGGCGAACTTGCATCGCCTCACCTTACATGGCGGCGTCGAGTTTCTGCTTCCATGCTCCGCTCGCCAGTTCCTTGTTTACAAAAGCATCGACAGCCGCCTTCAACTCAGGATCTTTGCGCAACAAATAGGCGTTTTGAAAGTGCGTGAAAGGCTCCTTGACTGCCGCCGGGCAAAGGACGCCGGTGTGCAATTTCGATTGCAGGTCGGCTTCAATTCCGTCCGTTACCATTACATCGGCCTTGCCGGCAGCAATCTCATCGAAAATCATTTTGTTGTCGGGAAGAACGTCAATCGCGGCTTTGGTAAAGTGCTCATGGGCGAATTTGTCATTGGTGCCGCCGGCATTGACGATCACCCTCACCGAAGGCTGGTCGATGGCTTCGATCGTCGTGTATTTGTCCTTGTCCGCGCAACGAGCGATGGGTCGCTTGCCGTCGCTGACGTTTGGCAATGAAAAGTCACCCACTTCGGCGCGTGCCGGATTGACGGTAATGCCGCCCACCGCAATGTCGAACTGCCCCGCCTTGAAGTCGTCCAGCATGGTTTTCCAGGTGGTAGTCACGAATTCCACATTGACGCCGAGGCTTGCCGCTAGGTCCTTTGCCATGGAAATATCGGCGCCAATAAGCGCGCCATCCGCACCCTTGTAGCTGAACGGCTTATAGTCGCCCGTCGTACCTACCTTGAGCACACCAGCTTGCCTGATGGCAGCCAATGCACCATCCTGCGCATGGCAAACAGGCGCCGCCGCCATCAGGCCCACAAAAGCCATCGCAATCGAAAATTTCATAGAATCTCTTCCCGTCAATATTAGTGCCCGATCAAGGCGGTCGGCACCCGGTGAGCGATACAGGTGCAAGTTTCATTCCAATCAAGCGATTGAAATGACCTGTCACCCCGTTGCGTCACATGTAAGTGTCCCCTACCCCAGTCTCCTGCGCTATCCGATCAAGACGGCCGCTTGGCGACGAGGTCGATCTCGATGCGGGCGTTGTAGGCGAGGCCTGTCACGCCAACGCATGTTCTGGCGGGAAGGCGGCCTTCCGGAAAATAGCTGCGATAAACCTCGTTCATGGCGGCATAGTCGTCGTCAAAATGCGTCAGGTAGATGCGCGCCATCGCAATGTGCTCCATACCGAGGCCGAGGCCGGAGAGGACGGTGAGCAGATTAGCCATGACGTTGCGCGTCTGGGCTTCGATGCCCTCCGGTAGCTGGCCGGGGGTTTCCGGCGTGTCGGGCATCTGCCCTGTGACATACACCGTGCCATCGACTTCGACGGCATGGCTGAACGGTGCAACGGGCTTGGGGCCGCCGGCTATCATGTGAAACTGCATGATCGATTTCCTTTATCCTTGAAGACTTTGAAATTTATAACTTGAAGAGGGATTTCCTGATGATTGCATGGACACCCCAGTTGCCGTCGACAACCTGCGTCACGCCGAAATCGACCGCTGCAGACATCAAGGCGATCGCCTCGTCTTCCGTAAGTCCCTTGCTTTCCATGAGAAAACGCCGGGCCTTTCGGAACGCGTCCTTCATGGCCAGATCGAGCGAAGAGTTGGCGTAGACCTCTCCCTGTCCCTTCTTGCCGAATTCCGCGAGATAGTTCGGGTGGCTGAAACCGATCAAAATCCATTCCGTCGGCGTTTCGAGCAAGGGATAGCTCAACTCAACAAAAAGCTCGCCTTTCTTGTGCAGGATGACGGTGACGTCGCCGGTCATCGAGCACTCGATGGCTGTCCCGCCGAGTTCGCCATCGCCCTGCGCCGCATGGGGATCGCCGATCGACAGCAGCGCACCCGGCACCGATACCGGCAGGTAGACGGCGGATCCTTGGCCGAGCCGCCAATTGTCGAGATTGCCGCCGAAATAGGAGGGTGGCACGGAATCGACCAGCTCCGCCTCGCGTGGTGCCACTGCGATCACGCCGAAATGCGGCCTGAGCGGGATGCGGACGCCCTCCAGAACAGGCGAGCACATCTCGACCGAGCTTCGATCGACCGGAACGCCCGGATAATCATAGGTTCGGTGAACGACCCCGAAGGGATCGGTCTGCGGCTGCCAGCGATAGGAATAGAGCGCCTCGGCGTAGCCTTCGTCTGAAAAGACTTCATAGATCGTGATGTTTTCCCGCGCCTTGGGCTCCTGAATGAACTCGTTATAATGATAACCCCACCAAGCGGCGACGCTGCTGCCGAAAGCCCGACCTTCATAGCCTGGGCTGTTGGACGGACGCGGCGCAATCGAATTGATGCGAACCTCGATGACGTCGCCCGGCTCCGCGTCCTTCACATAGATCGGGCCCGTGCAGATATGGACCCCGAAGCCCTCGCCGGCACCGCGGCCGTAAATTGAGGCGTCGATCGGACCTGCACCGCGGCGATCTACTGACTTTCTCTGGGCGGTCCAGTAAAACACGTCCTCGGCCGCCGCATCCCCGTCGATCATAAATTCAGGCGCGTCTGAGGCGTGCTGCGTCAACGTCTGGATTTCAACGGTATCGCCCGAGCGGATCTCGAGGACAGCCGGTAGCGCCCGGCTGAAATAGCCCCAGTGCACGGTCGCAGCAGAGGCGGCAAGAACGTGACGCACGGATGAGCCGGTCTCGCCCTCGCTGCCATCGCTATCGGCCAATGCATCGCCCGTGGCGATCGATCGCTGCTGGAGCCGCTTGGCGACCAGTGCGCTCAACGGCCAGCCGCGCTGCTCTGCATTCGTGTTGGCAGCCAGCTGCTCAACGTGCCGGCTGCGAAATGCGCCAGGCGGCAAGCTGAAGCGCTCCTTGAACAGACGGTTGAAATTGGCTGCATCTCCGAAACCGCAGCTATAGGCGATTTCGGCAATCGGCAGACGGATCTCGCCGGGGGCGACTAGCGCTGCCCTCGCACGCTGGAGGCGGCGTTCACGAATATAGTTGCTGACGCTTTCGCCGTTCTGCAAGAACAGCTTCTGCAGGTAGCGCTCGGAAATGCCTTCGAGGCGGGCAATGCGCAGTGCGGTCAATTCCGGCTCGTGGAGATGGCGCTCGATACCCAGCGTGACGCGATGAAATAGCGCCGCAGAACCGGGACTTGCGGCGGCGTCGGATGTCTCCGCCTGCAGCACGAGGGCAACGAACAGATCCGCGATGGCGCCTTCGAGCGAGCGCCACTCCGACTCCGAAACGCTATCCATCTCGCCAGCGGCCGCCTCGATAGTCTTTATGAAGATTGCCGCAAGCCCGGTGGCCACGTAATGCCGCGGCGCCTTCAAGGTCTGCAGGCCGGCCTTGTGGCCGGGAAACAGGCTGTCCGCAATGGAAAGAACGATCATCCGGGCGCTCTTGCGAAGGCATAGCTGCCACTCGCCGACAGCCGGCACGATCACCAGACTGCCAGCCTCGATCAACAGCGTCTCGCTGCCGAGCCGCATCTCAAGGCTTTCGTCGAGGGAGATCAGTGCAATCGGGCCGCCGGGTCGCCGGGCAAGCGGTGACAACGTCTGGTCGCCGGCGGTCAGTCGCGCCAGGAGCAACGACTGACGGTCGCCCCTCAGCGAGGCAGTGGCAAAGCTCTCCAGCCCCTGATCGGCAGCATCGGATCTAAGGCCGAACTCGGACAGGATATCCTGCCACGCCCCTTTACGAGAGCGTGTCGGATAGGCTTCGCTGAGAAATTGCCTAATGGTCATCCCTTGATCTGCAGTGGCGGCAGGGTCTGCAACAGCCCCCGCCTGGATCCCTTCGGATCCATATTGCACATGCGAAGAAGAGAATGCCAGCCTGCTCGTCATTTGCCGGCGAACACGCATTTCCGGATCGAACCGGTGATCCCCCAATTGGCATCGACGACCTGCGTCACCGAGAAATCCGCAGCCACCGACATCAGCGAAATTGCCTCGTCTTCCGACAGATTGTGCACGGTCATCAGGAAACGGCGGAGCTTGCGAAAGGCATCGCGCATCGCGAGATCTAGGCTGGACCGTTTCAGGATTTCCTGCTGGTGATCGGGACCGAGTTCGGACAGATAATTGGCATAGCTGAAACCGTAGACCGACCAGACGTCGTCGTTCTCCAGCAGCGGATGGTTCAGTCCCTCGAGCACGGTGCCAGGCAGGTCTGCCTTTTTGTGCAGGATGAACTCGAACTCTCCCGTCAGCGAGATCTCGACCGCCGTGCCGCTCAACTCGCTATCGCCCTGTGAGGCATGGGCATCGCCCACGGAGAACAGGCCGCCGGGCACCGCGACCGGATAGTACATCCGTGCCCCTGAGGTGATCCGCCAATCATCCATGTTGCCGCCGGTATAATTTGGCGGGATCGTGCTGACGAAATCGGCTTCGGCCGGGGCCAGCCCCATCGTGCCGAAATGCAGGCGAGCCGGCACCTTGATACCTGCGAGAACCCCGTCCTTCTTGACAACGGTATTGTGGTCCACCCTGACGCCGGGATAGTCGATCGTCGCATGGACGATGCCATCCGGATCGGTCTGCGGTGTCCAAAGGTAAGAGTATACGGCCGAGACGGTGGCGGGCTCCTTCATGTCGAGCTCGTAGATCGTCACCACTTCCCGCTGCTTCGGCTCCTCGACCAAATCATTGTACTGAAAGCCCCAGTTTGCCGATGGGTTGGAGCCGAAATAGCGGCCTTCATAGGCGGGGTTGGCGCTGGGTCGTGGATAGGCATTCAGGATCCGGACTTCGATCACATCGCCGGGCTCCGCACCCTCGATGGCGATCGGACCCGTCAGCAGATGCACGCCGAGGCCTTCACCGGCACCATGGGTGAAGGGACCCTCGGTAGCACCTGCGCCACGACGGCCCATGGTCTTCTCCTCGCTCGTCCAGCGAAAAATCTCTTCTGCCGCAGCGTCCCCTGCAATCATGCGATCAAAGTCATCATTGGCATGGTGAGTAATGGTTTCGATCGTGGCGCGGTCATGGGATTTCAGCGTCAGCACGGGGGCGAGCGTCTTGCTGAAATAGCCCCAGTGAACGGTGGAAGACGTCGCTGGCAAATGGTGGTTCGTCATGGAAGACCTCTTTGAGAATACAGACTGGAATGCAGGAACCGCAGGTTCATTCGCCTTCCATTTTGCTAAGGAAGCGCGCCGTCAACGGATGCCGGGGCCTGTTCAGTATTTCCTCGGCCGGCCCTTCCTCGACGATGGAGCCGCCAGAGAGAAAGACGACGCGATCTGCGACTTCGGCAGCAAAACGCAGCTGATGGGTGGAGATGATCATCGCCAGGCCGTCTTCGACCGCAAGACGACGGATGACTTCGAGCACTTCGTTGACCAGTTCCGGATCGAGTGCCGAGGTTGGCTCGTCCAGCAGAAGGACGGTCGGACCGGGAGCAACGGCACGGGCAATGGCGACACGCTGTTGCTGGCCGCCGGACAGATGGCGCGGCAGGGCATCGGCCCGGTGCGACAGGCCCACTCTCTGCAGCAGCGCTTCGGCCCGACGATTTGCGTCGAGGCGGGAAAGCCGCTGAACCCATTGCAGCGGATCGGCGACATTCTCCCTGGCCGTAAGATGGGCGAACAAATTGAATTGCTGGAACACCATGCCGACGCCGACACTGGCGCGCATCTGCGCGATTGCCCGTGGCGACAGGGCCCTGCCGTTTTCATTCAACGCCAGCGACCGACCCCCGACGTCGATGGAGCCCTCCTCCCAGCCTTCGAGACGGTTGATGCAGCGAAGCAAGGTGCTCTTGCCGGAGCCGCTTGGTCCGAGCAGGGCCACGACTTCGCCGGCCTTGACCGTCAGATTGATGCCGTCGAGGACAACATTCGGGCCATAGGCCTTGTGCAGGCCGCGCACGTCCACCGCGACCTGGTTTCCGGCCAGCCGTGCGGCGCGGGCCTGTCGATCGATGCCGCGCGCCGCTGCCGTCACTTTCGGCGAGGCCGGCGGCAGCGGATCGCATTCCGCTGCCGGGATATCCGTGCCGACAACAGCGGGCGTCGCGGTAGTGGCTATCACAGCGCGGCCCGGGGATAGCGCGCGGAAAAACCGTGCTATCTGTTCCTTGGGTTTCGGGCGATCGAGATCCAGGAGCATTTCGACGACAATCTGGATGATCGCAATCGCGCCGGTCAATATGAGATACATCAGCCCGGAGGCGCAGAAGATCGAAAAGAAGTCGAACGTTGCAGACGCCAGCTGTGTGCTTCGAAGCGTCAGTTCCTGCACGGAGACGACAGAGGCGAGCGACGAATTCTTCAGCGCGCTGACGGCTTCGTTGCCGAGCGCCGGCACCATCGACCGCATCGCCTGCGGTGCAATCACGCGCCACATGATGGCACCTGGCGTCATGCCCAGGGCCTGCGCGGCACTCACCTGACCGCGATCGACGCCGATGACATTCGCCCTGATGATTTCGGCGATAAACGGCGCTTCGTTGAGAGCAAGGGCAAGGCTGGCAGCCTCAATGGCCGTCAGCTTGATGCCGATCATCGGCAAGACGTTGTAGCAGAAGATCATCTGCAAAATGAGCGGCGTGCCACGGAAAATGATGGCGTAGGTGCGGGAAAGCAGCGAGAGGGCGCGAAACCGGCTCAATTGCATGCCGGCCAGAAGAAGGCCCATGACCAAGCCGCCGGCGAGACCGAAAACCGTGATCAGGAGGGTGTAGACGATCCCGGTCATGAGGTAGGGCTGGCTGAGATAGTGGAGGAAAAGATCCATGATGGCCTTCGCAATGTCCAGGGAAAAGCGGCCGGGCGTATGAGCCCGGCCGGGAGAAGGTGCATTAGTCGGCCAGAATGAGCGAAGGCGCTTCGATCTGGTCTGCCGGCAGGCTCCACTTCTTCATCAGTTCGAGCTGCAGGCCCGACTTCTGGATCTCCGTCACGGCCGCAACGACAGCATCGCGAAATGCGACATTGTTGCGCGGCACAGCGATGCCGACCGAATACGGCAGCGTCACTGCGGTGGCCTTGCTGAGCTTGTCCGGATAGGCCTTGACCGCACCGTCGACGGTGTTGGCATCGTTGATGTAGGTATCGGCACGACCAGCGAGGATTGCCTGGATGCAATTGTCGTTATTGTCGTAGAGCTGGATTTCAGGCGCCGGCTTGCCGGCAGCCTTGCAGTCTGCTTCCAGCGCCTGGATGAGCGGCACCTCGACATAGCCGGTGTTTTCAGCCGCAACCGCGCCGCACAGCGAGATGTTGATGCCGGTGATCTTCTTCGGATTGTCCTTGGCGACGAGCACGCCGTCGACGACCTTCAGGTAGGTAACGAAGTCGGCGGCCTTGGCGCGGTCTTTCGTTGCGTAGATGTCGGAGATGACGATATCAGCCTGGCCGGCCTGAACCGTGGTCAGCAGCGCGGCAAATGTCACCGGCTTGTAAGTCAGCTTGAAGCCGAGGCAATCACCGATGGCTTCGCCGAAATCGACGTCGAAGCCGATATAGGCGTCCGGATTGTTGGGGTCGATCGTCTCGTAGCCGGGCGTATGGGGATTGATGGCATTGACGAGCGTTTTGCCTTTCAGAGCCGGGTATTTGGCTTGCAGATCGGCGCAGGCGGCAGGCGTCGCGGAAGCCGCCTCGGCACTTCCCATTGAAACCAGCGTTGCGCCGGTCGCCGTCGCTACAAACAACTGCGCCATGATGCACAGGCCCAGCCATGGCTTCAGCGCATTACGGCTCCCATTTTTCAGCTTCATCATTTCCCGCTCCGTTCTTGTGAGTGGTGCAGTGTTCTGCACTCGACGGAGGGAAGCTTAGCGATGTTGCCGATGAGAGCGATTGTCGCAAGCCACACGATTTATTGTAGATTTATGCCTAAAAAATCACGCACTCCGCAAAACGCATATTATTTAGGCTGACCCTGGCCTTTTATTAGACTTCATGACGCCCTTTTACGCTCCTCGAATTTGCGTTTTTAAACGAGCGGACGGGATCAAGCGCTGTCCCACAACATCGCTGAGGAGGCGTCATCAGACTCACAGCTTCGTCGGCCTACCCGAATAAACATGCCTATCGTCTACCAGGCTATCGAGCCTCGCCAACGCGATCTGGAGAAATTGCTAGGATTTCGGGCGACGGGGCGGGCGTAGGGCGTCTATCAGGCGGTGGACCTTGTCCGTCGCGTAGACGATGTCTTCCTGCGGCAGGTGAACGGTGATCTCGACTTCGTTCCAGCGACCGGCATTTTCCTTGGCGTATCTGACGGCCGCCTTCAGACCACGGAATTGCACGGCCGTCGCGCCCGGAACCCAGAACTGGACCGAGCAATCGGCCATGGCGTAGTCGTTCAGAACTTTGATCGGGTCCAAAGCCATCGCGGCCTCCTTGGTTTGGCGCCATGATATCGCACGGCTGACCGGCGGCATCCAGCGTGGCGAACGACATGACTGATCGGCGCTCTGACTTCAAGCTGCGATGCACATCTGCGTGGCGCCCGAGCCGCTATTTCGCATCGGCAAAGATGGTGCTGATCTTCCAGGGAAACTGCGCGCCCTTGTCCTCGATGTCGTCGACCTTCCAGCCGTCGGCCTGGTGAACGAGTCTGTAGTACAAGGTCACGGGTACGCCGTTGATGAACTTGACGACGACCATCGCCTTGTCGCCCTTGATGTCAGGCTTTTCGATCTTCAGGTGCTCGGCCTCGCCGTCTTGGCCGGCAATGACGGGATCGAAATCGAGAGACAGTGAATCCCCGGGCTCGGTCTTTGCCGCATCGGCCTTGAACAGACCATTCAGATGATCCGAAAAGTAGTCTTGGTACCGCGTGACGGAAGCGGGATCGGACGAGCCGACCTTGTCATCATAGAGCGCCTTCAAAAGCGCCTGCGGTGTTTCGAAACTGGCAGCAGAGGCTGGACCGACGGCGACGGCAGCAAGAACGGCGAAAACGAAGGCAGGCAGGCGCATGAAGGACTCCTCTCGAGACAGGCAGCAGGCTAACGGAAGAGAAATCCGATATCCAGAGATCATTCCTGGGTTGCTATCCTGCCGGCGATTGTCGCCGCCCGGAGCCGCATGGAGTAAAATTCGGACCTTGCTGCATCGCACCCCATACAGGAAGTAAAAATTTACTGATGGAAAAGACTTCCCATTGCGGTGTCGCAAGCGCAAATATGAATATAATCTTGGGGCAGACTCGGCACTGCGGCGCTGCAGTGATAGGCAATCAGTAGAATGGTGACGATCAAGGAAATAGCAAATGCGGTCGGCGTCTCCTCGGCTACGGTTTCCCGCGTTCTGAACTACGATGCGACCTTGTCGATTTCCGCGTCCAAGCGCCAGGCCGTCATCGAAACCGCCGAGGCATTGAACTATGCGACGCCGCGCAGCCGCAACAGGGCAAACGGCCTCAACGGCGCGCAAGCGCTGGTCTCCGGCGCGGGACGCATTGCCCTCGTCCATTTCCTGCGGCCGCCGCAGGAGCTGACAGATCCCTACTATATCGGCGTTCGCCTCGGCATCGAGAACCGCTGTCGCGCGCTGCAGATCGATGTGGTGAAGGTCTACCACGCCGACAGCCTGCCGGATGCAACCCTCCTGCGCGAGGCCTCGGGCGTCATCGCCATCGGGCGGCATACGGACGAGGAGGTGGAATGGCTGCGCGAACACAGCCGTACGGTGGTTTTTGCGGACTTTTCACCGCAGATCGACCTCGAGGACAGTGTCGAGAGCAACATTCAGCTGGCCATGCGCAAGCTGCTCTCTGCACTCCGCGAGCGCGGCTACCGGCGCATCGGCTTTATTGGCTGGCTCGAACATATCAACCAGGTCCCCAATCACTTCACCGAGCGGCGCTGCAGGACCTATATCGAGTGGATGAAGCAGCACGACCTTTTCGACCCGGAGCTTTGCGTCACCGAGCACCTCACCCCCGACAGCGGCTACACGCTTGCGAAAGCGCTGATGCAGATCGCATCGCCGCCCGACATCATCGTCGCCTGTAACGACAACATGGCCATCGGCGCCTACCGGGCGATGCTGGAACTCGGCCTCAAGATCCCGGAGGATGTGGCCATTGCCAGCTTCAACGACATTCCGGTGGCGCAGCTGCTCAATCCGCCGCTGTCGACCGTGCGCATACCGGCCGAACTGATCGGCGAGACCGCTGTCGACCTGCTGCTAGAGCGGTTTGCCGGCCGCGATATCGTCAAGACGGTGATCTTATCCACAGACATTATCTGGCGAGAAAGCACGCGCTGACGGGCCGAAACGGCGCCGACAAAGGAGCTCTTTGTGCAGCGCAGTAAAAATTTACTGAAAATATTGCTTCTTTTTCTTTTATGAGGAATACTGCGTTTCGGAGACAGGAGGCTTGTCTCGTCAACGTGACTTCTGGGAGGAAGCAATGGACAATTTTCTGCGCGCCCGCGCGCCGCGCATCATCGCTCTGGCTCTGGCCGGCGTCAGCCTTTTGGCGGTTACAGCCGCCGAGGCAAAAGAAATCACCGTCTGGTGCTGGGATCCGAACTTCAACGTCGCAATCATGAAGGAAGCCGGCGCCCGCTACACCAAGACACACCCGGACACCACCTTCAACGTCGTCGACTTCGCCAAGGCTGACGTCGAGCAGAAGCTGCAGACCGGCCTGTCGTCGGGTGCTGGCGGCGGCCTGCCGGATATCGTCCTCATCGAGGACTACGGCGCACAGAAATATCTCCAGTCCTTCCCGGGCGCATTTGCGCCGATGTCTGACAAGGTCGACTACAAGGCGTTCGCGCCCTACAAGGTCGAACTGATGACGGTCGACGGCAAGGTCTACGGCATGCCGTTCGATTCCGGCGTCACCGGCCTCTACTATCGCAAGGACTACCTGGAAGCCGCTGGCTTCAAGGGCGAAGACCTCAACAACATCACCTGGGACCGTTTCATCGAGATCGGCAAGCAGGTCGAAGCCAAGACCGGCAAGAAAATGATGGGCACCGACCCGAATGACGCCGGTCTCGTCCGCATCCTGATGCAGTCGGCTGGTGGCTGGTATTTCGACAAGGACGGCAACCCCAACATCCTCAACAATCCGGCGCTCAAGGCATCGCTTGAAACCTTCGGCAAGATCATGGCCTCGGGTATCGCCAAGCAGGCTGTCGGCTGGTCGAACTACGTCAACACGTTCACCTCGGGCGATGTCGCCTCGACAGTGACCGGCGTGTGGATTACCGGCACAATCAAGGCCCAGAAGGACCAGTCCGGCAAATGGGGTGTTGCCCCGATCCCGGCATTGAACGTCGAGGGCGCAACGCATGCGTCGAACCTCGGCGGTTCCAGCTGGTACGTTCTGTCTGCGTCCAAGCAGAAGGACGAAGCGATCGACTTCCTCAACGCGGAATACGCAAAGGACATCGATTTCTATCAGAAGATCCTGACCGATCGTGGCGCTGTCGGCTCGCTGACAGCCGCCCGCACCGGTGCTGCCTATGAACAGGCCGACCCGTTCTTCGGTGGCCAGAAGGTGTGGCAGAGCTTTGCCGATTGGCTGGCCAAGGTTCCACCGGTCAACTACGGCATCTACACGAACGAAGTCGATGCGGCTGTCACGGCACAGATCCCGGCGATCGCCAAGGGCGGTTCTGTCGACGAGGCGCTGAAGGCCATCGACGCCCAGGCGAAGACCCAGATCCAGTAGGATTTCCTCCCCGAAAGGGCGGCTTTCGAGCCGCCCTCATCTCTTCTGCAGCTTCGAGGGCGATCGATGGCTTTTGCGCGTCCCGGCGGCGTTCGCCGCTTTTATAATGTCAACGGATGGCTCTTCATCGCTCCGGCGCTGGTGCTGATCGGCCTGTTCATGGTCTATCCGATCCTCTGGTCGCTGTTCATGTCGTCCCAGTCCGGCCGCGGCGCGATGGTAAAGTTCGTCGGCTTCGGCAATATCGTCCGCCTCGCCAACGATCCGGTCTTCCTGCACGCGCTGACCAATACGGTGACGTTCTTCATCATCCAGGTTCCCATCATGATCCTGCTGGCCCTGTCGCTGGCGGCCGTGCTGAACATGCCGAAGCTCGTCGGAAGGGGCCTGTTCCGTACCGCGATCTTCTTGCCGTGCGTCACCTCGCTGGTGGCCTATTCCGCGCTTTTCAAAGGGATGTTTGCCGAGCAGGGCGTGGTCAACAGCACGCTGGAGGCCATCGGCATCATCGCGTCGCCGATCCCGTGGCTGACCGACGGTTTCTGGGCCAAGATGCTGATCATTCTTGCCATCACCTGGCGGTGGACCGGCTACAACATGATTTTCTACCTCTCCGCCATGCAGAACATCGACAAGTCGATCTATGAGGCGGCGCGCATCGACGGAATCAATGCCTGGGGACGGTTCGTCTACATCACCATCCCGCTGCTGAAGCCGGTTATCCTGTTCACCTCGGTAATCTCGACCATCGGCACGCTGCAGCTATTCGACGAGGTGATGAACATCACCCAGGGCGGTCCTTCGGATTCGACGCTGACCCTGTCGCTCTACATCTACAACCTGACCTTCAAGTTCATCCCCAATCTCGGCTATGCGGCGACTGTTTCCTACGTCATCGTCGTGCTGGTGGCGATGCTGGCCTTCGTGCAGTTCTACGCGGCACGGGAGAAAGACCAATGAGCGGAGACCGTTTCAAGGCACTCGCCATCCAGGTTTTCACCTATGGCTTCATCGGCATCATGTCGTTCATTTCGATCTTTCCCTTTCTCTGGATGATCATCGGCACAAGCAATTCGTCGATAGACATCATCAAGGGCCGCCTGACGATAGGCTCGGCGCTGTGGACCAATATCCAGGGCTTCTTCTCGCAGGTCGACGTGCCGCTGATCTTCTGGAATTCGGCCAAGATCGCCATCCTCAGCACCATTCTCACGCTCGCCGTCTCTTCCTTTGCCGGCTACGGCTTCGAGATGTTCAAGTCCAGGGCTCGCGAGCGGGTCTACAGCGCCATCCTGCTGACACTGATGATCCCATTCGCCGCCCTGATGATCCCGCTCTTCGTGCTGATGGGACATGCCGGCCTGATCAACAGCCACATCGCCGTGCTGCTGCCGACTATCGGCTCGGCCTTCATCATCTTCTATTTCCGCCAGAGCACAAAAGCCTTTCCGTCCGAGCTGCGCGATGCCGCAAAGGTCGACGGGCTGAAGGAATGGCAGATCTTCCTGTTCATCTACGTGCCGGTGATGCGCTCGACCTATGCGGCCGCCTTCATCATCGTCTTCATGACGGCGTGGAACAACTATCTGTGGCCGCTGATCGTGCTGCAGTCGAACGACACAAAGACGATCACGCTGGTCGTCTCGTCACTGGCTTCCGCCTACTACCCCGATTTCGGTGTCGTCATGGTCGGCACCGTGCTTGCGACGCTGCCCACGCTCGTCGTCTTCTTTCTCATGCAACGTCAATTCGTCCAGGGCATGCTGGGCTCCGTCAAATAGGAATGAAAATGCGTTCTGTTGTTTCCTTCAACGATACCTGGACCTTTCACGAGGGTTTCGCCCCTGGTCTCACCGAGGCCCTGACCTCCGGCCAGTCCGTCACCCTGCCGCACAATGCGGTAGACCTGCCGTTCAACTATTTCGACGAGAAATCCTATCAGCGCGCCTTCACCTATCAGGCCGTGCTGAAGTGGCAGCCGGAGTTTGACGGCCGCGAAGTGTCGCTGGTATTCGACGGCGCCATGGCTGACTCCGTCGTCTATCTCAATGGCAAGGAGATCGTCGCCCACAAGGATGGCTACACGCCATTCGAGGCACGACTGACCGATGGTCTGCGCAAGGGCGACAACCTGATCGCCGTCAAGATCGACGGCAGCGAAAACCCGGAAATCCCGCCTTTCGGTGGCCGTATCGACTATCTCACCTATGCCGGCATCTATCGCGATGTCTGGCTGAAGGTCACCGATGCGGTGTCGATCGGCAACATCAAGATCGAGACCGGCCATGTGCTTAGCGAGGCAAAGTCGGCAACGGTGCGCTGCGACTTCTCCAATCCTCAGGGCGTGACGTTCAACGGCACAGTGACCGCCGTCATCACCGATGCCGCAGGCAAGGAAATTGCCACCGCCTCATCCGAGACGACAGGCACAAGCGTGACACTGGCCTTCGCCAACCTCACAGGCCTGTCGCTCTGGGATATCGACGACCCGGTCCTCTATACCGTCGCCGTCTCGCTCGAGAGCGACCAGGGTTCGGACCAGGTCGAGACGCACTTCGGCTTCCGCACAGCCGAGTTCACGACCGAAGGCTTCAAGCTCAACGGTCGCAAGCTAAAGATTCGCGGCCTCAATCGTCACCAGTCCTACCCCTATGTCGGCTATGCCGCCGGGCAGTCCGCCCAGGAGCTGGACGCCGACATCATGAAGCACACGCTGAAGTGCAATCTCGTCCGCACCTCGCACTATCCGCAGTCCAAATGGTTTCTCGATCGGTGCGATCGCATTGGCCTCCTGGTGTTCGAGGAGATCCCCGGCTGGCAGCATATCGGCGGCGAGGAGTGGAAGCAGGAATCGATCCAGAACGTCCGCCGTATGATCGAGCGCGACTGGAACCATCCGTCGATCATCATCTGGGGCGTGCGCATCAACGAATCCAAGGATAGCCACGACTTCTATCTCGAGACCAACCGGCTCGCCCACGAGCTGGACAGCACGCGCCAGACTGGCGGCGTCCGCTTCATCCTCGACAGCGAGTTCCTCGAAGACGTCTTCACGATGAACGACTTCATTCTCGGCAACGAGGAGCTGCCCGGAAGTAACCGGCCGCGCACAGCGCTGAGAAGCCAAAAGGAATGCACCGGCCTTCAAAAGGTCGTGCCATACCTGATCACCGAATTCGGCGGCCATATGTATCCGACGAAAATCTACGACCAGGAACAGCGGCAGGCCGAGCATGTGCGGCGCCATCTGGAAGTGCTGAACGCTGCCTATGGCGATTCTAATATTTCCGGTGCCATCGGCTGGTGCATGTTTGACTACAACACCCACAAGGACTTCGGCTCCGGCGACCGCATCTGCTACCACGGCGTCATGGACATGTTCCGCGAGCCGAAATTTGCAGCCTATGTCTATGCCAGCCAGTGCGAGCCATCAGAAGAAGTGGTGATGAAACCAGTCACCTTCTGGGCGCGTGGCGAGCGCAACATCGGCGGCGTGCTGCCGCTGATCATCCTCAGCAATTGCGACGAGATCGAATTGCGTTACGGCTCGCTGGTCAAGCGCGTCGGTCCTGACCGCGAGACGTTTCCACACCTGCCGCACCCGCCCATCGTCGTCGACCATCGTCATTTCACCAAGGACGAGCTCGGCGTCTGGGGCATGCAGTGGGAAGACGCGCATTTCACAGGATTTGTCGCCGGTGAAGTCGTCGCCAGGCTGCACATGGTCGCCGATCCTTTGCCGACGACGCTGCAGGTCGAGGCCGACAGCAAGACGATACGCGCCGAGGGCCGCGACAGCACTCGCGTTATCGTCCGCGCGCTCGATCAGGTCGGCTCGCGCCTCCCGTTCATCAACGATGTTGTGACTCTGAAAGTGTCTGGCCCGGCAAAGATCGTCGGCCCCGACGTCATTCCGTTCCAGGGCGGCACGACCGGCTTCTGGCTGGAATCGACCGGCAAGAGCGGCGCCATCAGCATCGAGGTCACCTCGCCCCGCTTTGCCGGCACCACGGTAGAACTCACGGCGGTCAACTCGACCCAGCAGGAAGCGGCAACCCCATGAGCGAAGTCTCCCTCCGCAATATCCGCAAATCCTTCGGCAGCCTCGACGTCATCAAGGGCGTCGACCTCGACGTCCAGTCCGGCGAATTCGTCGTCTTCGTCGGGCCGTCGGGCTGCGGAAAGTCGACTCTGCTGCGGATGATCGCCGGTCTCGAGGATATCACCTCGGGGACGCTGTCGATTGCCGGCAAGGAAGTCAACGATGTCGATCCGTCAAAGCGCGGCATCGCCATGGTGTTTCAGTCCTACGCGCTTTACCCCCATATGACAGTGCGGGAGAACATGGGCTTTGCGCTACGATTTGCCGGCGTCGCCAAGGCCGAGGTTGCGCGTCAGGTGGAGGAAGCAGCCCGCATCCTCGAACTGGAACCGTTGCTCGACCGCAAGCCGAAGCAGCTTTCGGGCGGCCAGCGCCAGCGCGTCGCCATCGGCCGCGCTATCGTCCGGCATCCCAAGGTCTTCCTGTTCGACGAACCGCTGTCGAACCTAGATGCAGAACTTCGCGTCCACATGCGCATCGAGATTGCCAGGCTGCACAAGAAGCTGGCAACGACGATCATCTACGTGACGCACGACCAGGTCGAGGCGATGACCTTAGCCGACAAGATCGTCGTGCTGCGCAGCGGCGCTGTCGAACAGGTCGGCGCCCCGCTCGATCTCTACGACGATCCCGCCAACCTGTTCGTCGCCGGCTTCATTGGCTCGCCAAAGATGAATTTCTTCAAGGGCGTGCTGGCTCGCAGCGCCGATGGCCGCTGGTCTGCAAAGCTCCCGGAGCTTGGCGACACCACCATTCCGCTGGTGATCGGCGCCGACAAGGCCTCGGAGGGAACACCGGTGACGATCGGCGTCCGGCCTGAACATTTTGACGAGGTCGGGGATGCGTCACTCGACATGGTCGTCGACATGCTGGAACACCTCGGTGGTGAAACATACGCCTTTGCCCGCTATGGCGAAGGCGAACTCGTCACAGTGCTGACCCGCAACGGCCGCGGCCTGAAATCCGGTCAGACCATCACCGCCCGCTTCGATCCAGCCAAGGCATTGGTGTTCGACGCTGCCGGCGAGCGACTGCGCTAACCCCGCGATATCGTCCAATTGCCGTCGGCACCCTGCCGTGCTATCTTACCTCCGTCTTACAAGGAGCCGATGATGGCCGTGCCGGAAAAACTGACAACCGTCGTGTCCACCAAAGGGCAGGTCATCCTGCCCAAGGCGGTGCGTCTGCACCAGCAGTGGGAGCCGGGCACGCGCCTAGTGGTGGAGGAAACCGCCGACGGTGTGCTTTTACGCGCGGCACCGCATTTTGCGGCCACCGAGCCAGACGAGGTTTTCGGATCGCTTGCCTATGCCGGCACCTCGAAATCGATAGAGGATATGGACGCGGGCATCATCGCCGAGGCAAGGCGCCGCCATGCTGGCGATTGATACCAATATCATCATTCGCTACCTCACCCGCGATCATTCGGAGCAATCGACGAAAGCACGCGCCGCTGTCGAGGATAACGATGTGTTCGTGGCAACGACTGTCATGCTCGAATGCGAATGGGTCCTGCGGAGCGTCTACAGCTATCAGCCGCAGCAGGTTTGTGCGGCGCTCCGGGCCTTCGCCGGCCTGCGTCGGGTGACGCTGGAAAATCCAGGGCTGGTGGCGCGGGCGCTCGAACGCACCGAGCAAGGCATGGATTTCGCTGATGCCCTCCATCTGGGTAGCATCGGCGGTTGCGAAGCCATGATGACGTTCGACCGCAGGTTTATCAAGGCGGCCCGAGCTGCCGGATCCGACGAAGTCCGCGAACCCTGATCAGCCGTGCAGGCCGGGGGCCTCGTGGCCGGTGCGCGCCACATATTCCGTATATCCACCGCCATATTGCTGCACGCCATCGGGCGTGACTTCCAGCACACGGTTCGACAGGGCACCGAGGAAATGGCGGTCGTGCGAGACGAACAGCATCGTACCCTCATACTCCGACAATGCCTTGATCAGCATTTCCTTCGTGTCGAGATCCAGATGGTTGGTGGGCTCGTCCAGCACCAGCAGGTTTGGCGGGTCGAACAGCATCGCCGCCATGACAAGGCGGGCCTTCTCTCCACCTGACAGCACCCGGCATTTCTTTTCGACATCGTCGCCGGAAAAGCCGAAGCAGCCGGCCAGCGCCCGCAAAGGCCCCTGCCCCGCCTGCGGGAAGGAATCCTCGAGCCACTGGAACACGGTGCGCTCGCCATCGAGCAGGTCCATGGCGTGCTGGGCGAAATAGCCCATCTTGACGCTGGCGCCGAGTGCAACCGCACCCTCGTCCGGATCGGTAGAGCCGGTGACCAGTTTCAGCAAAGTCGATTTACCGGCACCGTTGATGCCCATGACGCACCAGCGCTCGCGCCTGCGGACCATGAAATCGAGGCCAGCATAGATGCTGCGGCTACCGTAGCTCTTGTAGACGTTTTTCAGGTTCACCACGTCTTCACCGGAGCGGGGCGCCGGCGCGAAATCGAAGGAGACGACCTGCCGGCGCTTCGGCGGCTCGACGCGGTCGATCTTTTCCAGCTTCTTCACCCGGCTCTGGACCTGCGAGGCATGCGAAGCACGCGCCTTGAAGCGTTCGATGAACTTGATTTCCTTGGCAAGCATCGCCTGCTGGCGCTCGAACTGCGCCATCTGGTGCTTTTCGTTGAGCGCCCGCTGCTGCTCGTAGAAGGCATAGTCGCCGGAGAACGTCGTCAGCGTGCCGCCGTCGATCTCGATAAGCTTGGTGACGATGCGGTTCATGAACTCGCGATCGTGCGAGGTCATCAACAATGCGCCCTCGTAGTTCTTGAGGAACTCCTCCAGCCAGATCAGGCTTTCCAAATCCAGATGGTTGCTCGGCTCGTCGAGCAGCATCACGTCGGGGCGCATCAGCAGGATGCGACCGAGCGCCACGCGCATCTTCCAGCCGCCTGACAGCCCGCCGACATCGCCGTCCATCATTTCCTGGCTGAAGCTGAGGCCAGCCAGCACTTCCCGGGCGCGACCTTCCAGCGCATAGCCGTCCAGCTCTTCGTAGCGGGCCTGGACTTCTCCATAGCGTTCGATGATTTCATCCATCTCGTCGAGACGATCGGGATCGACCATGGCGGCTTCGAGTTCGCGCAGTTCGCCGGCGACGATGCTGACCGGGCCGGCACCTTCCATGACTTCGGCAACGGCACTGCGACCGTGCATTTCGCCGACATCCTGGTTGAAATAGCCGATGGTCACGCCCTTATCGACGGCGACCTGACCTTCGTCGGGATGTTCCTCGCCGGTGATCATGCGGAAGACCGTGGTCTTGCCGGCACCATTCGGCCCGACCAGCCCGACCTTCTCACCCTTGTTGAGGGCGGCAGATGCCTCGATGAACAGGATGCGATGGCTGAGCTGCTTGCTGATATTCTCGATACGTATCATCGTCGGGCAAAGTCCAGAAAGTGCTGCGCCGGATGGCACGGTTGTGAAGAGGCTGTTGCAGGTTTTCAGTTTCCGCGTCAACCGGGAAGGTTGAGGCACACCATCCATAAAACGCCGAGGCCACCGGCGCTGCATAGGAACTATGCTTCGCCGGTGGCCTCTTCGATGGTCATATATCAGATGCTCAGGCGATCGGATCCTTGTCCGACGGCTTGACGGTTTTGGGTTCGATACCGCCGTTGCCAAACAGCGGCGTCACGTTTGAGCGCCCGGTCGAGGCATTTTTTTGCGACTTGCGACGGCGATCCGTGAAGTCTACGGCCAGTGCAACGCCTTCCTCGAAGGTCGCGCGCGGGTCGTAGTAGAGAGGACGCTCGGGCGCCTCGATGCCATATTCTGCACAGAGGGTGTCGATGATATCCATCGCACGCAGGCCGAGCTTCGAGAAATCCGCTTGCCGATGCAGGAAAAAGTCGTCGAATTCGGGCGCGTTGACGTCAAGCGATTCCAGCGCGTCCAGTATGTTGCGCAGGCGGTTCGGCATCCAGAGGACTTCTTCGGCCAACTCTGGCGAAAGCAGGCTCCAGTCGACATCTTTCGGCAGGATCAGGCGCGGATCCTCCGTGTGCAGGACGAAATCGCCGGCATCGGAGGGATTGAATTCAGGTGCGTCTATTGCTGCACTGTGGCAGCCGCCGACCAAATCGTCCAATGCGAGCACGACCCGCATGGCCAGCATGCGTGTCTCCCGCCTACGGTTGACCCGCTGCGGGCGTCGGATACCCGCCCATAAGAGCGATCTGGAAAGCATGACGCCTGTTGCAATACTACCGGCGCCCAACAGCACACCGAGGATGATGCTGCCCTGCGTAGTCTGAAAGAACTGCCACAAATCAAACCTCATTCATTTCTTCCACCATATTACAACGAAGAACGACCGTTGGGTGACAATTTTTGTTTCAGCGCAGCCCTCAACAGGAAAGATTGAAAATCGCCTCCCGGAAGGCTCTGCTATTTATATAGTGCAATGCACCGCTGTCACAATATTCCCACCGAAGTCATCATATTCACTGCGAGCCTGTGCCGGGCTGTTCCTCTGCCGCCAGCGCGGCGCGCAAGGTTCGAACCTGCCTGTTCAGGGCGTGCACCTCCTCAAGCGTCATGCCCGATTTCCGCAGCAGCGCCTCCGCCAGACAGCTGCATCTCTTCAGCAGGGCCCGCCCCGCATGAGTGAACCAGACATGGACCTGACGCTCGTCGACCTTGCTGCGTCGACGCTCCACCAGGCCTGCCGCCTCGAGGCGCTTGACGGGCGGGGTGATTGTGCTGGAATCCAGCCCCAGCCGCTCAGCGATCGCGCCCACCGTCAGGCCATCCTCCTGGCCGAGCGCACTGAGCACCAGATATTGCGGGTATGTAATGCCCATGGAATCGAGCATCGGCTTGTAAGTGCGGTTGACAGCAATGCTTGCCGCATACAGCGAGAAGCAGAGCTGGTCATCCAATGGCAAGAGCGCTTGGCTCAAATTCGTCATCTCCCGTTTATAAGCAAATATCGATATCATAAAAAATAATGTCGCGATATCGATTTTGCTGGACTGGCCAAAAGTTTCGGTCTAGGTTTTCATTATCGCGATAAATATTTTTGCGATCTCACTTATCAGGAGAGCAGAACGATGGCTTCGAATAATCACACGACACGCCGTGGCGTGATGACCGCCGGGTTGGGCCTTGCCGCTGCAGCAGCGACCATGCCATTGGTTGCAACTGCAGACGCCGCAACACCCAAAGCTTCACAACCGAAGGGAACGACCATGAGCAGCAGCATCTTCACGACCAAGGACGGCACGCAGATCTACTACAAGGACTGGGGCACGGGTCAGCCGATCGTGTTCCACCATGGTTGGCCCCTCAGCGCCGACGACTGGGATGCCCAGATGCTCTACTTCCTCGGCCAGGGCTACCGGGTCATCGCCCACGATCGCCGCGGCCACGGCCGTTCCAGCCAGACGGATCACGGCAATGAAATGGACACCTACGCTGCCGACGTCGCAGCCCTGGTCGCACATCTCAACCTGAAGAATGCCATTCACATCGGTCACTCCACGGGCGGCGGCGAAGTCGCCCGCTATGTGGCAAAGCACGGCGGGAACGGCAGGGTCGCTAAGGCAGTGCTCGTCGGTGCCGTACCGCCGATCATGCTGAAGTCCGAGAGCAATCCGGGCGGCCTGCCGATGGAGGTCTTCGACGGCTTCCGCTCGGCGCTCGTTGCCAACCGGGCTCAGTTCTACCGGGACATTCCGACCGGCCCGTTTTACGGCTTCAATCGCGATGGCGCCAAGACCTATCCCGGCGTGATCGACAACTGGTGGCGTCAGGGCATGATGGGCGGCGCCAAGGCCCATTATGATTGCATCAAGGCCTTCTCCGAGACGGACTTCACCGATGACCTTAAGAATATCGACGTTCCCGTCCTCGTCATGCATGGCGACGACGACCAGATCGTGCCGATCGCCGATTCCGCCATGCTGTCGGTCAAGCTTCTGAAGAACGGCACGCTGAAGGTCTACAAGGGCTTCCCGCACGGCATGCTGACGACCCACGCCGACGTTCTCAACCCCGACCTGCTGGCCTTCTTCAAGGCCTGAGCCATCCCCTAAAAAGACAGAAACGCCCACTTTCCGGTGGGCGTTTCTATATCTGCTTGCCTGCCACTGAGCTCTCATCCAGCGCTGGCGAGCGCTCCGGCGGGCCGGCGGCATTGGGCAAAAACATCCATCTTCGCATTGTAGACCGTGGTGGACACATCCATAAGGCCGAGGATCGAGTGGAAAAAATTATCGTGCGAATACTGCCCTTCGGCGTGCTGCCCGAGGCATTTCATATCGAAGCCGGCGGATTTCGATAGGTCGTCGGATACCCAGGCCAGGAACGGCACATGCGTCTGTTGCGTCGGCGCGATGAAGTAGGGCGTGCCGTGCAGGTAGATACCATTTTCGCCGAGTGACTCTCCGTGATCGGAGACATAGACGACGGCACCATCCAGCTTTGCAGCGCGCTGCTTGATCTTGTCGATGACGACCGAAACGACATGGTCCGTATAGAGGATCGTATTGTCGTAGGCGTTAGTGATCTCCACAGGCGTACAGGCGCCAAAATCGTTGGCGCGGCAATCAGGTGTGAAGCGTCGGAACTCTTCGGGATAGCGCTGGAAATAGGCCGGTCCGTGGCTGCCGAGCTGGTGGAGAACCAGCACGCTGTCACCTCTGACGTGGTCGAGCCAGGCATCGACCTTGTCGAGAAGGATCGCATCCAGGCATTCACCATCCTTGCAGAAGCGCGGATCCTTGGAATTCGGCAGGTATTCGTAGGCCACCCTGTCGGTGACGTTGTAGCTGCCGGTGTCGTTGTCGAGCCAGGAGACATCCACCTTGGCATGACTGAGGACATCCAGAAGATTCTGGGTCTGCAGCCCCTTGCGATGGGTGTAGTCGGCGCGCGGGTAGATCGAGTACATGCAGGGAATTGACGTCGCCGTCGCCGTGCCGCAGCTGGTCGTGTTGGGGAAATAGACGACGTCCTGCTTCTTCATCTCGGGATTGGTATCGCGGTTATATCCGCCGAGCGAGAAATCCGAGGCGCGCGCCGTTTCGCCGGCAACGATGATCGTCACACGTGGCTTGCCGGAGGGATCGATATTGACCCGGTGGGCGTCCTTCCCCAAGGGTTCGGCAACGACATGCGCATCCTGCTGTGCCGACACCACATAGCTGACGGCATTGTTGATCGGCATGAACGGGTTAAGGGTAGCCAGGATATCGCGGTGGGCGCGCCCGACGCCGGCAAATACCTTGTAATAGCTGATCCCGGCGCCGGCAAAAATCGCAAGGCAGCCGAGGATGATCGCCGTGTTCTGCGCCAGCTTCGGCAGGATCGTCCGGTGGCGGATACGCACCCAGATTATCAGCAGAGACGGCAGCAATGCTGTCAGCAGCAAATGAACGGCAAATCGGAAAGTGATGAGGTGCCCGGCCTCGGCGCCGGTCGAAACGGCCGCATTGCGGATCATGTCCTTGTCGATGACGACGCCGAACTGGTCGTTGAACCAGGAGCAGGCGGACGATACCAGCACGAAGAAGATCAGGATCGGCTTCGTGACATATTTCGCCGAGAACAATGTGACGACGGCCATGAAAAGCGCGGAGATGCCGATGACGAACGCGGTAAAGGCGAGTGCATTTCCGGTCAGGTAGCCATGGGCCTTTTGCCAGAACGTCCAGTTTGTGACGACCAGCAGATAGAGCGTCGTCAGGAAGCAAAGCGCCACGCTTCCCAGCGCGGGCCGACCGAAGGGCCGCGCGTTTTCGGTGTTACGATCGTTCAAAGAAGGTCTCCAAAATGGCATGCCCGGGCGGGCGGCACAGCGCCGGCTGCACCCTGGCAATGCAGCAGAAAACAGTGTGCGACTTTCCTGACATCTACCTGAACGAAGGCATTCTTGGGACGCGCGCCACTGTCCTTTATACCCGTGAGCGGAGGATGAAAACGGAAGGCATTGGAACGCTTGCCCACCATGTTGCGGATCGCCGCAGGCTTCCTACATAGGAACTACCCTGATCCGGGCCCCTCTGGTGCAAGCTTTGGCTGCTTGTGCGATGTCGGATCGCACGTCACGGCCAACTGGAAACCAGAATGCTCAGCGCCCTCGTCTTTTATTTCGTGCAACTCCTCATCCTCGACCCGTTTCAAACGGAGATTACCAGCCGCCTATCCAAGGCCAACGTGCCCTACGAGGTCGTTGCCAATGTCAGGGCATGCACGACAAGCGCCGGTCAGGTGATAACCGATCATGCCACCACCAATCCTTTGCCGCTCGTATCCATGGCATTCGACATCTGGGTGCTCGGCACGGCACCCGATCGCATCCTGTCGGACGCCGTGCCGAACTGCCGCCCGGCGATCGAAACGGCAAAATCTTTCCTGGCGCAGCAGTCGGCCTGACGCCTTCCAGCCGCACGTACGGCTTTTAAAAACGCCTGCTTCGGCATGCATTGACATACCTCGCGAAAAATGAGAACATAAAGAGAACAAATGGAGACGTGCAGATGGACAGTGCCAACCTCGTCATTCAGAAGACTCTCGAAATTGTCGCCAAATCAAGAGCTGCGCGCGAGCATGCCGAACGACAGCGGAAGGAAACCTACTCCCGCCTGCAATTCGGTCGCTCGCTCGAACATTATCTTGAAAAGCCGGGGCAGCAACTGAAGCTGCGTCTCGACTCCTAAAGATTAGAAGCGCTTCCTCAACTGGCAGCCAGCAGCTCCGGCGTGCTAGCGATGGCGCCAGCCGGCATGCTGTCGGCCAGTATCGCCGCAGACACCACGCCGCCGATATCGTTTGCGCTGGTAATGCCCTGGACGAAGGGGAGCTTGTGCAGCAGAAACGAAATTGCGGCGCAATAGAGCTTGTTTGATACCGGGCTCTCGAATCTCGGCCTGAATGCATCATCGAGGTCGATACCGCCCGTCCGCACGACGGCCTGATGATCGCCCGGCAAGATGATCGACGACGCGGCACTTGTGGCTGCCTTGCGAATGACGCCCTGCTTCAGGAGGGTTGGAAATGGAATGTCCCGTACCGACAGCGGATGCTGCCCCGTCGCGTCGATGAAGGCGCCGAAGGCGAGTGTCTTGCCATCGTAGGTGACCTCTGCACCGCGCTCGACCCGCTCGTTGTCGATCTCGTATTCATCGCCGAGGGCAACGATGTCCAGCTTTCCCGCCCTCCGCAACGCCAATATCCTCTTGATGGATTCGTGCGGCACGGTGGCGTAGTCATCGATAAAAATGCTTTTGAAGTGCTTGTGAAACCGCTTGAGGTCGTCGCTGTCCAGCTGCGGGACGGCGCGGGCAATCGCCTCGTGCATGCGCAAGATCGCATAGCGCCAAGGCACGGTATGGCGCTGCTGCTTGTTGCGCGCGGCTTCGGCAAGGTTTAGTGCCGCCCACGCAAATGGATCGCGGGATTCGCGTTCGGCAAAATAGGCGGGTCCGATGGTCTCGATCGTCCGCAACGACAGTCCGATAGTCGCCGAATACTCCGGATCGCTGGCAAGCAGCTCGGCCTTGAACAGGTCGAAGATGTCGTCCAGCAAATTGCCACGGCCCGTCGCCAGCAAGGTGTCGATCGCTTCCTTTGTGCAGAACTGCAAGGGAAGGTAGGGGATCTCGTGGTAGAAATCGGCTTCCGGCAGCAGCCCCTTGCGAGACATCATGGTGATGCCGAAGCCCTCTGAACCGGCGGCCTGCTGGTATTCGAGCAAACCGCTGGCATCAACATAGAATGCGCCATGGGCCGTCGCCACGGTCACCATAGCATCGATTGCGCTCAGCGATGTCCCGAGGATGCCAACGGCGCAATTGCCGATCGACTTCAGATTGACGGCCGGCCATGGCGACATGAAATATCCGGGCTTGATCTCGATATTATCGGGCCAGTCGTGACCGGTCGCCATGACGACATGGTCGAACCCGTAGTCGGCCTGCGTCCCATCCGTCCGCTGAGCCACGAGGGCGATGTCGTCAACCTGCAACGCGATGTCTATGACGCGGTGGCGCGGTTTGATGTCTATCCTATGCCCCCGCTCCGTCCCTGCCTGCACGAGTTGCGAGAACTGGGCCTGCAGATACTCGCCGAGGACCACGCGCGGATAGAATTCGCGCTCGTCTATTGCTTCTCGCAGTACGTGCAGTCTCTCCAGTTCGGTGTCCGTCTGGCGCCGAAGCCAGGCAACCAGCGTCTCGCAGATCGGCGGCAGCTCGATGCTGGCGATATTCGACAGCATCGCCTGGTCGTTCAATGCCGGATGATAGGGCGTTCCCTTGCCCGGATCCGGCTCGATCTCGAAGATCGTGATGGACAGCGGCACAGACGAGCCTACCAGACCCTTCAGCGTATAAATGCCGGTCGGGCCGGAGCCTATAATAGCGATGCGGGTCATGGAAGCTTTCAACGGCGAACACTGGTAAAAATGGTTCGCGAACTTGACGATATGGACCGATGACTGCCGTTAGCAAGGTCGGAACGCAAATCTGTCCGCCACCGGACGCATCCGCGAGATGGCCCGGCTCAACGATGGAGCGAGTATATCGGCCGACATTGCAGTTGCAGTGTTCACGCGTCGGATTGCCATCCCCGCCGCTCCATTGCCAACGGCCACGATCCGACGATATCAATCATCGTGCACGAACGGCGTGCGGAGGATCGAAAGTGAGCCAATCTCAAGCGACGGCAACCGGTACGGCCACCTGGCTGGGCTTTATCGTTATGTGTGTCGGCATGTTCATGGCGATCCTCGATGTCCAGGTGGTGGCGACATCTTTGCCGACCATCCAGAGCGCCCTCGATATTCCCCAGCACCAGATGAGCTGGGTGCAGACCGCCTATCTCATCGCCGAGGTTATCGCGATCCCGCTGACCGGCGTGCTGACCCGTACCCTGACGATGCGCTGGCTGTTCGTGCTTGCCGTCACGGTGTTCACGCTCTCCTCGGCCGGTTGTGCCGCCAGCGGCAGCTTTTCGGAACTGATTGCCTGGCGGGTGCTGCAGGGTTTCTCCGGCGGCACGCTGATCCCGGCCGTTTTCTCTGCCGTCTTCATCCTGTTCCCGGTAGCGCGGCAGGGTATCGCCACCACCATCGCCGGTGTTCTTGCCGTTCTTGCCCCGACGGTCGGCCCGGTCGTCGGCGGCTGGATCACCGAAACCTACTCCTGGCACTGGCTGTTTCTGATCAACATCATTCCGGGCATCCTGTCAGCCGGTATCGCCGGGTTCCTGCTGCCGAGATCGACGATGCGCTTGGGCACGCTGAAGACGTTGGACCTGGTGTCGCTAGTCGCGATGGCGGTAGCACTCGCGGCCCTCGAAATTGCCCTCAAGGAAGCCCCGCAGCGCGGATGGCTGTCCGGCCTCGTACTGGGCCTGCTGGTGCTCAGCCTCGCCAGCCTTTCCATGTTCGTGCGCCGGACGCTGAAGGCCGGGGTTCCCATCGTTGACCTCGGAAACTTCGCCGACCGGTCGTTCCTGGTCGGCTGCATCCTGAGCTTCGTGCTCGGCATCGGACTGTTCGGCTCGGTTTATCTGATGCCAGTGTTCCTGGCGTTCGTGCGCGGTCACAATGCGCTCGAAATCGGCACCATCATGCTGGTCACCGGCGTCGCCCAACTGCTGACAGCGCCGATCGCCGTCTTTCTCGAACAGCGCCTCGGCGCGCGACTTCTCTCGGCGGCAGGGTTCACGCTTTTTGCCGTCGGCCTCGGAATGAGCGCATTCCAGACGCCGGACAGCGATTCTGCGGCGATGTTCTGGCCCCAGGTCATTCGTGGCGTGGCGATCATGTTCTGCCTGCTGCCACCGACGCGCCTTGCCCTTGGCAACCTGCCAGAAAGCCGCGTTCCCGACGCCAGCGGTCTTTTCAATCTGATGCGCAACCTCGGCGGTGCCATCGGCCTCGCCTTGATCGACACGGTGATCTACGGCCGCTCGCCGGGCCACGGAACGGTACTGATGGAAAAGCTTGCCGCCGGAGATGTCGCCACGGCGACCTATGTTGGCATACCGCTCGACATGTTCACCTCCCGCCCGTCAGGACCTATCGACGACGCCACCCGATCCATGCTGCAGCCGCTGGTCGAAAAGGCAGCGCTAACCCAGTCCATCAATGAGGCATGGGCCATGGTGGCCATCCTGACGCTCGCCGCCCTGGCCTGCGTGCCCTTTGCCATCAGGGTGCGCTCGGAGACAAAACGGAGCTAGAAGCATAACCCCGTCATGCCCGTGAGATCGTATCTCAGAAGTCAGCGGGAAGACGATGTCTCCTGCTGCTCGTTTGCGAGGACGGCCTGGGCTATCGCTTGCGGTCTGCCGAGCAGGTAGCCCTGGCCGATGTCGCATCCCAGGGCCTGCAGACGCTGGAGCTGGCTCTCCTCCTCTATGCCTTCTGCCGTGATCTTGACGCCGAGCCCGCTTCCCAGCGAGATGATTGCCCTGACGACCTTGTCCTGCTTGTCGCTGTTTTCGAAGGTCGCGACGAAGCTCCTGTCGATCTTGATCTTGTCGAACTGGAATGCGGACAGCTGGGAGAGGCTGGAATAGCCGGTGCCGAAATCATCCAGCGCGATCTTGATGCCGGCCTTGGTGAACTGATCGAGGACATAGCGTGCCGCCTCGGGATCCTGGATGAGCGCGCTCTCCGTGACCTCCAGTTCCAGCCGGTGGACGGGAAGGCCAACCTCGCCGAGCACTTTCATCAGGCGAAGTCCCAGCATCCTGTCGCCCAGTTGCACGGGAGAGATGTTGAACGACAGCACGGTATGAACTGGCCAGGACAACGCATCCCGGCAGGCCGTTCGAAAGAGACTGTCGGTCAGTTCGACAATCAGGCCGCTATCCTCGGCGAGCGGAATGAAGTCGCTGGGCGGAATGAATTGTCCCGGCGAGACCTCCCATCGTGCAAGCGCCTCGTAGCCGACAATCTCCCGGGTCTTGAGATCGACCAGCGGCTGGTAGTGCGGACGGATCTGGCCCGTTTTCATGGCGCGCTTCAGAGCGGCCTCCATCTGGACGCGCTTTTCGAGCTCGGTCTGCATGGCTGGCACAAAGACCCGGACGCCGTTGCGACCTCTTTTCTTCGCGGCATACATCGCGCAGTCGGATTGCTGGATAGCCTCCGCCAAGGTGGCGCCGTCCTCGGGGATCCGCGCGATGCCGACGCTGGCACCCACGTCGACGTTTGCAGCGTTGATTGATATCGGCTTCGAGATATTGCTGACGATGCGGTTTCCCACCGCGACAAGATCGGGATTTCCCATTCTCTCCGTGATGACGAGGAACTCGTCGCCACCCAGACGGTAGACATTGGCATCCGGAAAAATGTAGCGGAGCCGCTCCGCCACGATCTTCAGCACCTGATCGCCGTAATCGTGGCCGAGAAGGTCGTTGATCTTCTTGAAGCCATCGAGGTCGATGCTGAAGACTGCATATCCATCCTTGCAGGCAAGGTTTTCTCGCGTCGCCACATCCGCTCCGAGAAAACGCCTGTTGGGGAGCTCGGTCAGGGGATCGTGGCAGGCAATCCAGTCGACATTTTTCTCGGCGGCATGTCTCCGGCGAATTTCTTCCGCCATATCCTTTATGCGTATGAGGGAATAGACTAGGCCCAGGGCGCCGGCGATATTCAGGGCGGTGAAGAACTCATCGAAATCGTATTTTTCGTTTGCGCGAAAAAACGCATCGAGAGCCTCGTGCCCGTTGTAGTGAACGGCCAATCCGTAGATCACCAGAAATGCCGCAATCCAGAGGATTGCTTCGACCTTGGCGCGATTTCGGCCCAGTGATTGCACGGAGCTACTCCCGGAGACGGAAAATGGCTTCATGCCTATCGTCGGAATACATCTCCCGCCGCTGTTTATGCATTTTACCGAATATATATTTCAGCGGGGTTAAGGTGGTTTCGGCGGGGAATTTTGGTCATTTACGGCGCAGCCGGCCGCCCTTTAGCCAACAGACCGTTGGAGGCAGCCTTGCAGAGGGCCTGAGTTTCACCCAGATCTAGCGGGGGAGAAAGAGGCCTGGCCAGGGAGACCAGGCCTCCGCCATTGGAGGTCAATCCAATTGGTGTGCTACGTTGAGCGGCAGGGATGCTGTGCGTAGCATCAGTACTGTTAGCCTAGCGAAAGTTTTCGGCAACGCATTCCTGCGCTAGCAGCAGGACCACGATCACATCTTCTGGGAGACGTGGCTGCTTGTGCACATTAATAAAACGGCTTGCGTCATGGCGTTCAGCAAACCCGCCCCGGTGGCACGCCGGCAATGCTTTGTGAGCGACAAAAAAGCATGGCCCGACAGAAGCCGGGCCATGCTCAGACTGCTTTAAAGAAGCTGTCTATCAGAAGCTGCGCTGGAAACGCAGGATACCAGCCCAGGAGTGTTCGTTTGTCGAATCCCAGTTGGTGTATTCGACTTCAGGCTCGACTGTCAGGCCCTTGACTGGCTGGAACTTGACGTTCGCAGCAGCGGCAAAGATCTTCGAGTCTGTGTAGGCGACCTGAACGTTGGCCTTGAGCTTGTCGTTGATGGTTGCAGAACCACCGCCCCAGACTGCCCAATCACCCCAGCCGCAAAGCTCTTCCTTGTTCGCAGGGCAAGCGCCGTCGGTCACATAGCCCGAAGCATACTTGTTGAGCTTGTCGCCGTCTGTGTTCCAACCGCCCATCAGGAATGCCGAGAAGGTGCCAAAATCGGCATCGACGCGAGCCTTGATGGCGCCTTCTTCAACGATCGAGTCGTAGCCGCCGACAACCTTGATGCCCCATGCGCCCGACTTGAAGCCGAAGCCCAGGACGCCGTCTGGAACGTACTGGTCATTCTTGGAGATCTGCCAGCTTTTGCCGTTGCTCTGGGTGAAGCTGGAGTCGTACAAGCTGTCGCCGCTCGAATTGCTGTCTTCGATCGAAGCGACGGCCGTGAAGCCATTGCCCGGATCAAACGTGTAGGTCAGCTGGTTGAGTTCGGTGTTCGTTGGTCCAGGGCCGTAGGAAACCACGTCGTCCTGGATGATGTCGCCAGCGTAGCCTGGATAGGACGAGAACTGCGAGTCGGCCTTGCCGACGAGGAAGCCGCCGAGGCTGATATTGGCAAACAGCAGCTTGGTCGAGTTATTGCCTTCCTGCGAGTCCCAACGCATGACCATGTCGGTCTTCAGCGCGCCGTATTCGGTATCGCTGGCAGTGTCGAGGCTGAGTTCAGCGCGGGTGTGCCAAAGCGTGCCGATCTTGTGATCAGGCTGGTAGGCATCTTTCCACTCGCCTTCGGTACGAACCATGCCACCGATCTTCAGGCAGGTTTCCGTGCCTGGAATGTAGAAGTAGCCGGCGCCGTAGGCATCGCAAATACGAACGTATTCGAGCGGTTCCGGCTCAGCTGCAACAATTGCGTCCGCCGCATTGGCAGCCGAGAATGCCGAGAGGGCGGCAGCCGATGCAAGGAGAAGACCCTTAATCATCATCTTTAAAATCCATTTCTTCGGTGCAGGTCGCTTATATCGAGACGGTCGATACGGTCTGAAGCCTGCTAGGTGGGAGCCTGTTTTATCCGGAGCTTTCGCCCGTGGACCAAGGCTATGGCGAAAGGGTGCGGCCGCACAACTTCCGTCTCGCCAAACGGGTCCGCCGGAGAAGCCGATTTCTGGCGACGCGGCTGTTAAAACACATTTAGAAAACGGCTAGCACGACTACGTTTTGTAATAGTCACCCGGAAGACGCATTTCGCGCGCCTGAGCCTTACGACCGGGATGTGCGGGGAGGGCTGACTTTGCGAATCGCGAACGGTCCTGGCGCGCGCTTCGAAACGCACTCATCTCATCGTTCGTCAGGTCCAGGTAGCCCGGACAAGGCTCGCGCAAGCACGGGGAGCGAATATCATGGCAACATGTATCTGAAAGCGGAACCGCGCCGGCAAGGCGGGGCGCGCCGCATAGTGGAAGGCTTGAGAGTTTGATTGGTGCAGCGGCTCAGATCCAGACATTTGCGGACCCCAACCTGATCATCGGCAAGGCGCCGATCGTGCGGGCGATCTATGAGCAGAGAGATATCACACCCCTCTGGAACCAACTGCTGGAGCGGGCTTCCGCCGATCTCGGCGATGCTGCCGCCTTTATGGATGCCTCGATCGTCCTGCATACGGTGGGAGAGAAGGAAAAGGCAGTCATCAGCCAGAAGGCTGCACTCGACATCAGCCGCCATTATCGGATCCAGAACGGCAAGGGTACAGGCCTGGACATCCTGGTGTTCATGACGGCTGGCGATTTCATGGCAAATACGCCGATCGAGTTTCTGCTCGAGCATTCCGATACCAACCTCCTGCTCTATTATATCGACGCGGAAACCCAGGATCTCTCCGATATCCCCGCACACGACGTCGCCTTTGTCGCAGTCGGTGAATCCACGGACAATCTCCCGGTGCTCGAAAACCTCAAGCGGCTTTTGCGCGACTGGTCAGGACCGATACTGAACAATGCGCCGCAGTCCATCATGGATCTTTCCAGGGACGGCGTTTCAAATGCCTTCAGGGACGAGCGCTGGGTTCTCGCGCCGGCAACCGTTCGCGTCGATCGTCAGAAGCTTCAGCGGCTCGCCGCTGGCGAAATCGAACTGGGCTCCATCCTCGACGCAACGAGCTTTCCGATCATCGTCCGGCCACACGGCACGCATGCCGGCAAGGGCATGGAGAAAATCTCGGCCCGCTGGGAGCTTTCGGGCTATCTCGCCGCGCACGCCGACACCGAATTCTACCTGACGCCTTTCATCGACTACAGTGATACGGACGGAAAGTTCCGCAAGCAGCGCATCGCCTTCATCAATGGCAAGGCCTATGTCAGCCATCTGGCGATTTCCGACCACTGGATGGTCCACTACCTCAGCGCCGGCATGGCTGAGCACGCCGAACGCCGCGAGGAAGAAGGCCGATGGATGGCCAGTTTCGACACCGACTTCGCCGTCCGCCACGCCGCGGCCTTTGATGCCCTGCATCGCCGCTTCGGGCTCGACTACTTCGCCATCGATTGTGCCGAGTTGTCAGACGGACGGCTGCTGATGTTCGAAGCGGACGTCGCCATGATCGTCCACTCGATGGATTCCGAAAAGGTCTTCCCCTATAAAAAACAGGCGACGACCAAGCTGTTCGCCGCCTTCGAGGGCGCCTTGAAAGATCGCATGCTGCGCGCGACCTCCACCTCCGATGTCACCTGTGCCCATACGGGGAAACCGGCTGTCTACCAGAGAACCGACGACGACTGCCTGATCTGTGCGCTGGCGATGTTTTCCGGCAGGACCTACGAAGACATCCAGGACATGGCGACCAAAAGCGACCCCCGGTTCCCCCTGGGCGGGCCGATGAGCCACTCCATCATGCGCGGCGTCGCCAACGCTTGCGGCCTCGTTCTTCTCAGCGGCATCTACATGCTGTGGGACAAGCCTGGGATCATCGGCGTTGTCTCCCCGACAGTCCCCGACACCGGGCATGCAGTCTTCTGGGACGGCGAGAAGATCATCGACCCCGGCTCCAGCGCACGCGTGGACCGCGCTTATATCGACCGTTGCGGGCTGGAGTTTACCCAGCGCGCCCGTGATCTTGCGCCGCTGATCCAGCACGAAACACAAATCTCCTATATCGCCGGCGCCGTGGCGGTCGACGAGCCCATTCTCTGAAGCCGTCGTTCGCAGCCAAAATCCGGAGACCATCATGGCTGCAAGTCAGCGTCTAATCCTACCGATGCCAGTCGATCCATCATCGACACCAGCCGAGACAGCGTTTCTAGGGCAGTCGCTCGCCTCCGTTCCGCTGCTGCTAGGGGCCGGCGGCGACCAGCGCATTTCGCCGGATCCCGTCCATCGGCGAAACCGCTACGGCACGTTGACGACGCCCGCCGAACACGAAATTTCGTTTTCGTCGACGACGGCCAGCAATATATCCGGCGACGGGTTCCGCGCGGCCGGGATCGCTCTAGAACGGCTCGTTGATCGCCAATCCGCCGATCCGGTGGCAATCGACCAATGGTTTGCCGATATCCGTAAGGGCATCGCCACCAGCCTTGGGTCTACCGACGCGGAGATCATTCTCGCAGCCTCCGGGACAGACGCGGAGTTAATGGCCCTTTGCCTGTTTGCAGAGCTTTCCGCGCGGCCCCTTACCAATATCCTCGTTGCCCCCGAGGAGACCGGCAGCGGTGTGCCCCGTGCTGCAGCCGGATGCCACTATTCGGATCTTGCTGCCCTCGGCAGCACCGTCGAAGCCGGGAAGCCGCTCGGTGGCCTCGATCCCGACCGCATCGAGGTGTGCACCGTAACCATCCGCAATGCCGAAGGCGAACCGCGCCGGCAGGGCGACATCGACGATGACATGATCGCGGCCGTCGAGCGGGAACTGAAGCGCGACCGCGACGTCCTCGTCCATGTGCTCGATACATCGAAGACAGGCCTGTCCGGCGTGACCAGGCAGGCAGCTCGGCATGCGGCTTCGCTTGCGCCAGGCCGCGTGCATGTGATCGTCGATGCCTGTCAGTTCCGCTGCTCGGCGTCCGATATCCGGCAGGATCTTGCCGACGGCTTCCTTGTCGTACTGACTGGCTCAAAATTCGTCGGCGGGCCACCCTTTTCCGGCGCCCTCCTTGTGCCGACCTCCCTCGGTGAGGCACTCGCCACCAGCGGCGCTATTCCGTCCGGCCTTTCGGCCTACACGGCAGCCCATGACTGGCCATCGGCACTTCGCGAAAAGATGGATTTCACATTCGGCTCGCACTTTAACCTCGGCCTCGGCCTTCGATGGGTAGCAGCCTCGGCCGCCCTCGATCGCTACGCCGGCATCCCGCACGACGAGCAGGCCCTCATCAAGGCCCATTTCGTGAAACTGGTACGCACGCGTATCGACAGCGTCGCCGGTATCCGCCTGCACGCCAACGATGAGGGCGCCCATCTGGACGCTCGAACGATCGTGCCCTTCACGATCTCAAACCGCACCGGCGGCTTTGCCTCCTTCGAGCACTCGCAGATGATCCATCTGCTCATGCGCGAACGCGACGACGGTCCCGTTTGCCATCTCGGCCAAGCCGTCCGCCTGGGATCTCGCACAGTATTGCGGGTCGCGGCCTCGGCGAGCGACGTTCTCGATGTCTCGGCCCGCATGGCAGCGGCTCTGCCGTTGCACCAGGCATTCCATCCGGTCGAATCGCGGCTCGACGCAGTGTTCGACAAGCTGGCGGCCGTTCTTCACCACGTTCGGGCTCTCTGATGCCGGAAGGGACGCGCGGCGATATAACGGCTGAGCGCTCCACCAGCCTAGACCCGGTGGACTGGAGCGAATTTCGCGCGCTGGCCCACGGCATGCTGGACGACATGATCAGCCATATCGAGACCGTCCGCGAACGGCCGGTTTGGCAACCGCCGGCCGCCGAAACGCGCGCCCGGTTTGCCCGTCCGTTGCCTGCAGACCCCCGCGAACTCGGCGACATCCTCGATGACGTCCGTACCCACATCCTTCCCTTCGGCACCGGCAACCTGCATCCGCTGTTCATGGGCTGGGTCCACGGCGCGGGCACGCCCGTCGGCATGGTGGCCGAGATCGTCGCTGCCGGAATGAATCTCAACTGCGGCGGCCGCGACCATGTCGGGCTGGAGGTCGAGCAGCAGATCGTCCGCTGGATGAGCGAGGCCCTCGGCTATCCCCAAGGCGCCAGCGGCCTGTTTCTCACAGGCTCCTCCATGGCCAACTTCCTGGCCGTGACGATCGCCAGAACCGAGGCTCTCGGCCAGTCCGTCCGCCAAAACGGCTTGTGGAATCGGGACCGTCAACTCGTCGCCTATACCTCAAGCGAAGCCCATGGCTGCATCGCCCAGGCGATGGAGCTTTCCGGCATAGGCTCGGCCAATTTGCGAACGGTGGCTGTGGACGCTGACGGACGAATGCAAACGGGCGTGCTGCGCGCCATGATCGACGCCGACCGTGCCGCCGGACACCTGCCGTTTCTCGTCGTCGGCACTGCCGGCACCGTCAATACCGGGGCCATCGATCCGCTTTCTGTTATCGCCGACATCGCGGTCCAGGAAAATCTGTGGTTCCACGTCGACGGCGCCATCGGCGCTTTGGCAGTGCTTTCGGACGATCTGCGGGATCTGTTTGCGGGCATCGAGAAATCAGCCTCTGTGGCGCTGGACTTCCACAAATGGGGCCATGTTCCCTATGATGCCGGGTTTCTGCTGGTCAGGGACGGTGCCGCCCACAAGCGGGCTTTCGCGCAGCCGGCAGCCTATCTCCAGCGCGCTGATCGCGGCCTTGCAGCCGGTGAGACCTGGCCCTGCGATCTCGGCCCCGATCTGTCGCGCGGCTTTCGGGCGCTAAAGACCTGGATGACGATCGAAACGCTCGGCACGGAGCGCATCGGCAATTCCATCGCGCGCACCTGCGAACTCGCATCCCATCTGGCCCGTCATATCGAGCTGCACCCGCTGCTGGAACTCAGGGCACCGGTCGCCTTGAACATCGTCTGCTTCGGTGTTCGCGGAGCAGGTTCCGATTTTGTCCGGGATCTGGTGCTCGACCTCCAGCAATCCGGCCTGGCTGCCCCGTCCTGGACGACGGTCGGCGGCGAGCTGGCGGTGCGCTGCGCAATCGTCAACCACAGGACGACATCCGCCGATATCGACAGCTTCATCGACATCATCGACAGCTATCTGGCCGACAAGGGCTACTGAAGCGCTGACTGAGCGAGGTGGAATGCAGGAAAGCACCCTGCATTCCGGATCACCCCGTCTCGGCTATCGTAAACCGAAGCGTAGAGCCGGCTAAGCGTGTTTACTTTTGCGGCTTCCAGGCGAAGTGATCGCCCACTGCCACGATGTGGCCGACACCCGGAAACGGGAAGTGAGGTGCAAAGATAAGCTCGTGATCCTTGGCAAGCTGCGACAGGATTTCCCGGCGGCTGACCTTGCCCTCGGCTGCATCGTTGTCGAAGCCCATCGCCCAATCGGGCTCGGCTAGCGATACAATGGAGCTATGGGCGGTGTCACCGATGTCCAGAAGCCGCTTCTTGCCGGAGACAATCTGATAGCCGACATGACCCGGGGTATGTCCCTTGATCGGCACGGAGGTGATGCCCTCGGCAACGCTGTCGCCAGGCGCGAATATCTTGACCTTGGGCGTGATGGCGGTCACCAGCGCAGCCATCTTCGGCTGGGTCTGCAGCCACGTCCAGTCGGGCGCCGAAATGCGGATCGTCGCGTTGGCGAATGCGAGCGAGCCATCCGCCTTTACCAGCCCGCCGATGTGATCGCCGTGAACATGGGTGATCAGCACGTCGGAAATGTCCTCGGGCTTGCTCCCGGCCTTGGCAAGGCTTTCCAGCAGAACACCGTGCGCCGATGGCCCAAGGCCGGTATCGATCAGGATTTTCTGGTTGCCGGACTGAACGAGCAGCCCGTCGACACTGAGCGTGACACGGTCAGTCGGCTGTCCGGCTGCCTTCAGCACCTTGGAAACGGCCTCCGGTTCAATCCCGACGCCAAAAAGCTTTCCGTCATTGGCTGCAACGAACTGCGCATCTCGCAGCGCCGTCACCTTGATACTGCCGACTGTGAATGTCTTCGCCGCAGGTTCCGCCGCAACCGGCCCGGTCTCGATCGCAAAGGCTTGTCCGGCAACGGAGGCGCTCAACATTGCCAGGAGTGAAAGTGCTTTCATCGGTGTTCCCCTCTTCACGAATGGCCTATTCAAGGCTTGCAGCGTGTGATTGCCTGACTGTGGTAGCCTCTGCCACCCCGCCGCGCAACCCGGGAAACGAGGCACTAGCCGTCGAGGAACCCGGAGGCCACGTCGGCCGTACTGCTAACGGCAACCGCCAGATCGACCCCTTTTACGACCGTAGCGCCGGCCGCCCTCAGATCGTTCGCCTGTTTGAGCGCTCCGGAAGTCGGGGCGGCAAGAGCGGTCACTGTCCCCGCACCAAAATCCGCGATCCACAAACCATCTTCCCCTGGCAGTCCGATTACAACCACTTTCGCCACTGATGTCCCCTTCTCGTATTTGGTCAAAATCCAGCTTTTCGCAGGCCTTCGCGATACAGATCTTTCTGCCACTGTTCTTTCATGGCGATGACTGACAGCCACTTATCCACATCGAAATCGGGATTGCTGTGCCGAGCCTTGCGAACGAAGGAACGCGCCTTCCTGATGTCGCCAAGCATCGCCCAGCAGGCCGCAGAGAGCCGATCGGTGAGGCTCTTGTCGTGCGTCATGGCGATATAAGCCAGCGCAGCCTCGAAATTCCCGAGGCAGTAGCTGGCTCCGGCGGCAGTCCAGAGATAAGTGTCCGGTGTCAGCGGGTTGAGGTCGATGGCATTGACAATTTTTTCCATCGCCGCCGCCGGCTGCGAATAGTGAACCAGCGTATCGGCATGGTCAGCGATGATATCGGCGTTGTGCGGGCTGAGCTTCTCTGCAAGCTTCATTGCCTCGACGCTCTCGTCGAGGTCGCCCTGAAGCAGCCTGACCACTCCCAACTCGCGATACCCTCCCCCGAGATCGGAACCGGCAGCAATCGCCTTGGTGGAAAACTCCGAAGCCAAGGCCAGCAACTCCTGGTCACCGCGCGCCGTGAGGAGCCATTCCTTGGAATACGTACGCGCGAGACTGCTCAGCGCCGGGGCAAAATGCGGGTTGGTTTGCAGCGCCGACCGGAATTCCCGACGGGCCCTTCGCAAATTCGGTAATGTCAGATCCTTGAGATGACGCTGCCCGACCAGATAGCTGTGATAGGCCTCCGGGCTGGCCTCGAAATAAGCCCGCGACAGCTCGTCCCGCTCGATCTGCGAGGCAACTGTCACCGCGATACGCTTGGAAATTTCCCGCCTCTGCCGAGTCAGGTTGGAAGCATCGAGGCTGAAACGTTCAGCCCAGACGATCTCGTCATTGGCAAAGGAAATCAGCTGGGCAAAAAGCGAAACCTCCTCGTCGTAGCTGATCCGGGTGTCGAGGATGTAGGAAATGGAATGGCGGGCGAATGTGGCAGCCTTGTCCGGATCGCGGGAAAACTGGCCAGCCGTGTGGGGGGCTATCACGCGCACGCTTTTCAGGGCGCCGAAGCCGATCGTGATGTCCTCGATCAGGGAAGCCGCGAGCAGCGTCGCGACAATATTCCCGCTGTCCAGTTGCGGAGGCAGGAGTGCCAGACGCGGCAGCTTGAGATGGCCGCCGCCATAGGGAGACAGGAAGGGCGACGGACGAGCCAGCAGCGACGCGCGAGCTTCCGCAAACTGTTTGTTGAACATCCTGCTGGCCAAATCCAGCGAAAGCAGGTCTTGCCCTGCATCCGCAGAGTCGGATGGCGTATCCTCATTCAGGCTGGCGCCGGATGGCAAACCCTCCAGGCTGCGCTCGCTCCCCGAGCATTCGAGAAGGAAGCGCTGGACGTCTTCGTCCTGCGGATGGAGCGTGAAAAGGCGAAGCACGGCCGTCTGTAATATGGTGTCGCTGTCACGCGCCGACAGCATCGGCAGGGCGCGTTTAAACGCCCGCAGCAGCCGGTCCGAACAACCCTTGCGTTTTTCCTCTACCCAGGCGTCGAGCAGCGTATCCATCGGTGCGAAGTCCTGCAGAAACTCCGAACCAGTGACGTTCACCAGCCGGTGCAGAGACCGGACCGCATCCTCGTCTTCCAGAGTGTCGATGGATGTGGGGTCGAACTCGAGCGACCCGACCTCGACGCGAACTGTCTTGTCGGTAAATGTCAGGAATTCGACGCCGAGCTCGCTCTGCCTGTCCTTGATCCGTGAGATGAGCTTGCGCATGTTGGCGAGCAGGCCGGATTGACTCGGGCCGCTCCACAATAACGCAGCCAAATCTTCGCGCTTTGCTTCTATTTGCTTGGTATCAAGAAGATAGCAGAGGGCCAGAAGAGCCTTTTCAGGAAAAGAAACATCACCAACGCGATCAACAAGTCTTAAGCGACCGAAGGTGTGCAGTTTGAACTTCATGGTTGCTTCCCACAAGTCTCTGTCTGTCAGGATATATCACCTGTTCACACGATACGGCTTTCAAGGCAAGGTAATGATCGATGTCTTTTGTTTAAATTATACAGGATAAAGGCCGCTGCGGCAAAACCGCTGCAGCGACCTCTCATGCGATGTCTGCGGTGATCTCTACTGGATGGTCCTGATGGGGTTCTTCGGAGCCGGATCGAAGCCGACGAGATCTGTCGTCAGCTTGGCATAGGTGCCGTCGGCAACCATCTCGGCCAGAGCCTTGTTGACGGCCTTGACGAGCTCAGGCTTGCCCTTCTTGACCGCAAAACCCTTCTGAATATGGCTGATGGCTTCCGGAAGCACCTCAAGCGGCATCTTTGCCGACTTGATCATGTAACCGGCCCCGATGGCGTCGGTGATCTCGGCGTCGATGTTGCCATTGAGGAGATCCTGGATGCCATCCGTCTCGGCCTTGTAGGCCTTGACCGTGGCGCCCTTGTCTTCCGCCAGCTTGGCAAAGGTCGAGGATGCCAGCGCACCGACAGATTTGCCCTTGAGGTCGGCGGGAGTCTTGATGGCGGAGCCCTTCGGAACGACCACAGCCGCGCCGGATTCGAGCCAGCCATCGGCAAAGACGACCTGCTTCTGGCGCTCGGGCGTGATATCCATGGCGTCGCTGGTGATATCATACTGGTCGGCCTGCAGCCCGATCAAAAGCGATTCCCACTTGATGATGACGGGTGTGTATTCGAGACCGAGACGTTTGGAGATTTCCTTCATGACGCGGATTTCCAGTCCGTCGAGGCTGCCATCGGCACCACGCATGCTGAACGGCGGAAAGGTGCCCTCGGTAGCCACCAGCAATTTGCCGGGTTGCAGCAGTTCGAGGTCGGCGGCCGAAGCCGGAGCGTAACTGGAAAAGGCGGCCGCTGCGGCAAGCGCAAGGGCGATAAGCTGGCGTTTCATGTCTGTTCCCTTCATTTTTCTTGATCGATATCCCCCTGCCGTTGACAACAGGGGTCAGTTTCTTCGGGCATGGTGCACGAGGAATAGGCAGGCGCTCAGCTGTTCACCGCGTAGCGGCGCTCCAGCCAGGCGGCAAGCTGGGTCAGGATCGTCGTCAGCAGCAGGTAGATAACCGCGACCGCAATGTAGAAATCGAACGGACGGAAGGTCATCGCGATCAGCGTCTGGGCATAGAGCGTCAATTCCACAACCGTAATTGTCGACAGCAACGAGGTATTCTTCAGCGTCGAGATCGCCTCGTTGGTGAGCGACGGCAGAACGATGCGGAAGACCTGCGGCAAGACGATCGTCCGCATGGTGGCAGCCTGGCTGAAGCCGATCGCCAGTGCGGATTCGGTCTGCCCGCGCGGGATCGCCATGAGGCCGCTGCGGATGATTTCAGCCACATACGCGCCGCTGTTTATGCCGAGCGCCAGCACGCCGGCGGTAAACGGCGACAACCGGATGCCGATCTGCGGAAAGCCGAAATAGACGATGAATATCTGGATGATCGTCGGCGTGCCGCGAATGAACCAGATGTAGAAGGCCGTGACCGAGCGAACTGCACGCCATTTCGACCGCTGGCCGAGGGCTGCGAGCAGACCGCAAATCCAGCTGACGACAATGGTGAGGATCGTCAGCCAGAAGACGGTCCAGGATGCCACCAGGAAGCCAGATCCGTAAAGACGGACATCCGCCAGAAAATCAGCCAGCATGATCATGCTCCCTCGACAGTTTCAGCAGGCGCGGCGCCATAGGCCAGGCCATCGTGGAGGATACGATGGAGGAACTGCCGCAGCCGGTCGCTCTCGGGGTTGCGCAGAATATCGCGCGACCCCGCTTCAGCGATGACACCCTTGTCGAAAAACAGCACGCGGGACGACACGTCGCGCGCAAAGGCGATCTCGTGGGTCACCAGAAGCATCGTCATGCCCTCGGCGGCAAGCGAGGCCATCAGCACCAGAACCTCATGCACCAGTTCGGGGTCGAGGGCCGAGGTGACCTCGTCGAACAGCATCAGACGCGGTTTCATGGCCAGCGCCCGGACAATGGCGACGCGCTGCTGCTGGCCGCCAGAAAGCCGCGACGGATAGCTGTGGCGCTTGTCATAGAGACCGATGCGCGACAGCAGTGCCTCCGCCTCTTCGACGGCCTGGGCCTTGGGAAGCTTCAGCAGTTTCATCGGTGCGTGGATGACGTTTTCGAGCACCGTCATGTGCGGCCAGAGATTGTAGCTCTGGAAGACCATGCCGACACGCGTCCGCAACGACTGCATCTGCGCCGGCGTGGGAAGGAAACGCGATTCCGTGCGGAAATCGAAGGACAGTTCCTCGAATTTCAGAAAGCCGGACTGCGGCATCTCGAGACCGTTGATCGAGCGCAGGAAAGTGCTTTTGCCGGAGCCGCTGGCGCCGATGATCGAAACAACCTCACCGGGCTCGACCGCAAGCGAAACACCCTTCAGGACCTCGTTGTCGCCAAAGCTCTTTCTGATGTCCTTGAGGACCAGAAGCGGCGTTGTGGAGGGCGTCATAGCTTGGCCAGAGGGTGCGATCTCGGAAATGTCTGTCATCGTTCGGTTACCCAATACTCTCACCCGGAAACGGCTCTAAGCCTCTTGCCAGGATTGTCTTTGCCTCACCGCCCACAAGAAGGGTATTCAGTATACCGCTGGAATTCAAGAACTGATTTCATACATTTACCAGCCGATGCGTCATCAGACTGTTCTGATTGATTAAAATTTCATCTGGCCCATTAAATAATCATTTGCGGACGACCCGACATTTGACTTGGGAACACGCTTGGTGTACCGAAATTTTCGTAAGCGTGAAGTTCGGTCATTTTGCAAATCCGCCGCCGCCTCGAATGCGTAGGATCTGCAAGGCGGCAACCGGCGCTTGGCCACGATCCGCCGACTGGAGTTTGACGATGAGCCGATATTTCCCGCTGCACGAATATCAAAGCCGGTGGGACAGCGTGCTGGAAAACATGCGGTCGCATGGCTTCGAGACGGCCGTCGTCTTCGGACGTGGTGGCGGCACCACCGATAATTGCGGCGACATCCTCTATCTTTCGAACCATTATGCCATCAGCGGCGGCACGGATTCGCTGATCTGGTCGGCGCGGTCGTTCTCAGGCATCATTCTTCAACAGGGCACGGAGCCGCAACTCCACATCGACGAACCCGAGGTTCGGACCGACCTAGTCTCTATCTCTGACGCGCATTGTTCGAACCATCCGTTCCGCAGCGTGGCGAGGGCGCTGAACGACAGGGGCATCACGGGGCGCGTGGCGCTGGTCGGTACGCAGTTCATTCCGATGAAATTCTACCAGCAACTGCTCGAGGAAGCGCCCGGCATCGACTGGGTGCCCGCAGACGATCTGGTGCGCGCCGCGCGGCGCATCAAGAGCCCGCTCGAACTGGAGTGCTATCGCATCGGCGGCGAGACGGCCACGGCCGGGCTCAATCGCCTGATGGAGGGTCTGACGTCCGGCCTCTCAGAGCGGGAAGCTGCCGGCGAGGCGGCCCGCGAGGTGGTGCGGCGCGGCGGCCGGCTGCAGATGATCGGCACAAACCACGGCGAAACCCTCGGCTTCGACCAGCGCTTTCCGTTGACGGGCTACAGCGCCGATACGCCGAAGCCGGGCGATATCGTCACCGGCACCCTGCACGGCGCCTTTCACCAGGGTTACTACCTCGACCCCGGCCGCACCGGCGTACGCGGCAGGCCGACCGCCGACCAGCGGAGGCTGATCGAGGCAACGGCTGACATCGTCCACCGCCTGTCCGACATGATGCGCCCTGGAACGAAACTCCTGGATGTCGCTGCGGAAGGCGACCGCCTGACAGCTGCCTTTGGCGGATCGGTCTCGCCGATCATGAAGAATTTCCCGTTCTACGGGCACGGGATCGGCCTCGGCTTCGAGCAGCCGCGTATCTCGACTGTCATGTCGCAGCCGGACGATGTCGTCGATGAGAACATGGTATTCGGTGTCGAAGCTTTCCTGTCGCTCGATGGCGTCGGGGCGGCGTTCTTCGAAGACATCCTGATTATCGGCGGACATGAAAACGAACTGCTGACCCGCTCGCCCGCATACTGGTGGTAAGCGCCTAATGCGTTGACGGAAAAGCCGGCGGCCGAAGCCGCCGGTGGCCTTGCCTCAATGGGCGAAAACGCCGTCGAAATCCTTGAAGCCCTTGACCTCGATCGGATTGCCGCTCGGATCGAAGAAGAACATCGTGCGCTGCTCGCCCGGCTCGCCTTCAAACCGTATGACCGGCGGTATGTCGAAGGCAATGCCGGCATGCTGCAGCCGTTCGGACAGGGCAAGCCAGGCCTCGAGCGGCAGGACGACGCCTAGATGCGGCATCATCACCATGTGATCGCCCACCTTGCCGGTACGGGTCACCTCGAACGGCTTGCCGAGATGCAGCGAAATCTGGTGTCCGAAAAAGTCGAAATCCACCCAGGTGTCGGTGGACCGGCCCTCTTCGCAGCCAAGCACGCCGCCATAGAACTGACGCGCCTCATCGAGATCGATGACATGGTAGGCGAGATGGAAAAGCGAACGCATGGAGAAATCCTTTTCAGTGTTGGAACGGGGAGGAACCGGCTTCACCGGATGGTCAGATCGCGTGGTAGGGTAGACAGAGGTTCGCAACCGTTTTCGGTGACGATGACGGATTCGGAAGCGCCGACGGTCCACACGCCGTAGCTGCGCAAGGTCGCCGGCAGGTGAAACACCATGCCGGGCTCGATGATCCCGGCCACGCCGGAAAACAGACTGAGCATGCTCCCCTCCCCCCAATCCGGCGCAAAGGCCACGCCCATGGAATAGCCGATCCGCTTGCGGAATGCGGCAGTGTAGCCTCCCTCGTCGATGACCCGCTGGGCCGCCTCGTGCGGCGCCGAGCAGGGCCTACCCGGCCTGAGTTCCCGTAGCGCGGCCTCAAGCGCATGAAGCGAGCAATCCATCATCCGCCGCGCTTCGACGGGTGGCCCGCCGATCCACACCGTTCGCATCAGCGCGGCATGGTAACGGGCATGGCTGCCGGCCAGTTCGAGGAACACCGGATCGCCGACCTCAAGACGGCGGCGGCGCCACGTCATGTGCGGCAGGCCACTGCGCGGCCCGGACGACACCAGCGGCTCCATCGCCATTGCCTCGGACCCTGCGCGCGTGGCCGCATCGAGCATGGCAGCGGCTACGGCGTTTTCATTCGTCCCTGCCCCGCAGGCCGCAATCCCGGCCGCAATCCCGGCCTGCGCGTAGGTGGCAGCCAGCCGGATGGCGGCAAGTTCCGCAGGCGACTTCACCGCCCGGAGAGGGGCAATGATGTCGGAACCGTCGATGAGCGCCTTGCCACCGGTCCGGAGCGAGATCTCGTCTGCCAGGACCGGCGGCAAGAACCAGCCGCCGAGTTCGATGGCAGGCCCATGGATACCTCGCTCGCGCAGGACGTCAGCGAGGACAACGGCCGGCGCCTCGCCGTCCTGGTAGGCGACGATGTCGTTGAGCCAGGTATTGGCGATGGAACCCACCAGTTCAAGCTGGCGAACCAGCAGTGTCGCTTCCCCGTCGACCGGCATGACCAGCGCCTGGAAGGCAAAATAGCCCGCCGTCTGACGGCCGGTCAGCCAGTAGATGTTCTCGGGCGTCGTGACGATCAGGGCCCGGTGGCCGGCAGCAGCAATGGCAACCCGGGCCCGGTCCTGCCGCGCCTTGAACTCGCTCTCGGTGAACGAGGCCTCGCAACCTCGGAATTCGGCATATTCGTGCATATCACGTTACTCGGTTCGGGCATGGCGTCCCGGGATCGGGACAGAAGAGCGGCTGGTCAGTCAGTGATGGACGACGCGCCCCGCACACGGCAACGGCGCGCGCTCTCAGCGCGCGAGCCATTTCAGAAACCGGCTGCGGACGCTGTCGAAATGCGCCTCCATGGCAGCCGCGGCGGCATCGGCATCCCGCGCCTCGATGGCGTCGATGACAGCGATGTGCTCGGCAGCCTGTTCGGCGAACCTGTCATGGGTGCGTGTGATCGTGCAGCGTCGGGCGATGCTGCGCATCTCCTGCAGCATGCCGGGGAGAAGATGCAGGCCAGCGGCCGCGGCGACCGCCTCGTGGAATGCGTCGTCATCCATCCAGAAACGATCGAAGGCGACATCCTCGGCCTCGACATAGGCGCGCATGACCCGGCGCGCCTCGACAAGTGCCGCCGTCATCGGGCGTCCCGCCGCACGGGCTGCAGCAGCCCCTTCGAGAAGACGGCGTATCTGGACGATCTCCAGCAATTGCTCGACACTCACAGGCAGGATCATCAGCGTGCCGTTGGTCAGGCGCGAGACCACGCCTTCCTTCTGAAGCCTCGAGATCGCGGCTCTGAGCGGCGTGCGGGAAATGCCGGATTCGACTGCCAGCGTCCGCTCGGTCAGGAGGTCGCCAGCCTTGATCGCACCTTCGAGAATGCGCTGCTTGATGTCCCGGTAGGCCTGCTGTGCCAGTGTTTCCTTGTCGCTCATCGGGATATCCTCAAGGGATCGTTGAGGGCGGTCGCCGGCCGCTCTCCGGAGAGCGCAGTCAACACGTTGCGAGCAGACCCGACGGCCACGCGGCGCAACGCTTCTTCGGTCGCTCCACCGAGATGCGGCGTAAAAATCACCCGGCCGGTCGAGGAAAGCGGCCCCAGCGGCGCATCACGGCTATAGACATCGAGACCGGCTGCCGACACGCGTCCGGTATCGATGGCAGCAGCAAGCGCGTCTTCGTCCACGAGCCCGGCGCGTGCGGTGTTGACCAGAATTGCCCCATGCCTGACGAGCGAAAGCGCCCGTTTGCCGATGAGATGCTTCGTCTCAGGGCGCAGTGGCGTATGGAGCGACACGAGGTCCGCCTGCTGCAATCCCGCTTCCAGCGTCTTCACGCGCTCGAAACCGTCGATATCGGCCACCCTTGGCGAATAGACTAGCACCCGCATGTCGAGTGCCGCCCTGAGCATATGGCCAAGGCCGGCGCCGGTGGCACCCCAGCCAATTATCAGCGCGGTCTTTCCGGAAAGCTCGGTGAACGTCTCGCGCTCGCGGAAGCCATGGGCGCCTCCGCGTTCGCTGCGGTCGGCTGCTGGAATACGACGGGCCGCAGCCAGCGCCAGCGCCAATGCCAATTCGGACACGGACCGCGCATTTGCGCCCGGTGTGTTGCAAACGAGGATGCCCTTCTCGGAGGCTGCATCCTTGTCGACCGCATCGTGGCCGGCGCCGTGGACGACGATGACGCGCAGGATATCGCTCGCGCCGATGGCCTCAGCCGAAAGACCGGCATCGCGCGTGATCGCCGCATCGCAGCCGGGGATCATCCGTGCGACCGTTTCCATGTCCGGCTTCGGGCAGAGGACGGGCTCGACGCCGGCGCGGCGCAACAAATCCAGTCCATCCGCATGGACCGGCTGAACGACAAGGCATCTCATGCGCCGGTTCCTCCGGGGGGCAGCGCGAGTTTCTCGAGAACCGCATCGCGCGCGTGGGTGATATGCTCGGCCATCAACAGCGCTGCCCGGTCGCCATCGCCGCTGCGCAAGGCGGCAAGAATTCCCAGATGCTCGTCGCAGCTTTTCAGGAAGCGGTCCGGCAAATGAGTGTGGTCGAACATGCAGGTCCGGCGGCGAAGGTCGGCAATGGTGGACACCATCATCTCACTGCGGCTGGCCTCGGCGACAACCCGGTGGAGGTCGTCATCCACCCGTCTCTGCTCGTCGTCTTCGCCGGGACCTTCGTCGTGCAGGCGGCGCACGCGCACTTCGAGCGCCTCCAGCATCGCCGGTGGCACCGCGACGGCCTGCTGGGCACAATAGGATTCAAGCACCCGGCGCAGGAAGAAGATTTCCTCCACTTCGGCCACCGTCAGCCTTCGCACCTTCAGGAAACGACCATCCTGCACCGCGAGACCTTCGGCCTCAATACGCTTGATCGCTTCGCGCACCGGGGTCCGCGACATGTCAAGCGTTTCGCCCAGCTTCGCCTCCTGCAACGCATCTCCGGGCGTGAGCGCGCCGGACAGGATCATCTCGATGATTTTACCATAGGCCCGTTGGGCAAGCGGCTGGCTCATGGCACTCTGCCTCTTGGTCGATCGCTGCTTTCGGGCTTGACGGCGAGATTGTCGAGAATGCCCCGTAGAAGATGTCTTTCCGCGATGAGCAATTCCTCGGCCATATCCTGCGCGATGCGGGCAAAACGGATCGACCGGCCGCTGACGACCTGCGCCAGGCGAGGAAGGTCGACGGAGGCCACCGTGGCAATCTTCGGATAGCCGCCGGTCGTCTGCCGCTCCGCCATCAGCACGATCAGCCTGCCCGACGCCGGGACCTGGATCGAGCCGGCCGAAGTGCCGTCCGAAACGATGTCATGCCCGCGGTCTGCCGCAATCGGTGGCCCGTCGAGCATCTGGGCCATGCGATCCCGCGCGGGTGACACCACGAACGATGCCTCGAGAAATGTCTCCATTGCGGCTCTGGAAAAATAATCGTCCTGTGGCCCGCAGACGACGCGGATCGGGCCGCCACTGCGCCGAAAGGGCTGCCGAAGGGCAAGATTGGGCAACGGGGCAGCGTCGCCGAGGGGCAACCGGTCGCCAATCTCCAGCCGCCGGCCTTCGTGGCCACCGAGCCCGGTGCGCAAATGGGTGGAACGCGATCCGAGAACCGGAACGGTATCGATGCCGCCCGAAATCGCCAGATATCCCCAGACGCAGTCGCGGAGCGCGCCGATGGCGAGCGTCATGCCGGGCAACAGGGAATGGCTCTCCCATGGGTAGACTTTGCCGCCATCGATCCTGACATCGACATCGCCGCCGGTGACGGCAAAGCGAACCGCCCGGGTGACGGTAAAGCTACCGCCGACGGCTGCAAACTCCAGCGCCGCCGATGTCGCCGGATTGCCGACAAGGGCATTGGCAATGCGAAAGGACGGCCCGTCCATCGGGCCGGCACCGGAGACGCCGGCATGCTGCAGGCCTTTTCGGCCGAGGTCCTGGACGGTCGTCATCGGTCCAGTGGTGTGGATTTCGAGAAAGCTCATGGCGTCGCCCCCTCCCCCGCAGCCGGGATCCGATCGAGCTGCGATGCCTCGTCTTCGCTGACGGGCCGGAAGCGGACCCGATCGCCCGCCCCGAGCAGGAAGGGTGCGGCCCGGGAGGCGTCGAACAAACGAAGTGGGGTCCGGCCGATGAAACGCCAGCCGCTCGGCCCGGGAACGGAATTAATGCTTGCCTGCTTGCCACCGATGCCGATGGCGCCAGCCTCTATCCTCTGGCGAGGCGTAGGCAGTCGCGGCGTGTGCAATATCTCCGGCAGGCCGCCGAGATAGGCAAACCCGGGGGCAAAGCCGATCATGTAGACGCGATATTCGACGGAGGAATGGAGCTCTATAAGCTGGGACACCGTCATCCCCTTCATGCCGGCAAGTTCCTGCAAATCCAGTCCCACCGCGCCGCCATAGACAACGGGGACGTCGAAGCGCTGCGGGTGGACGCTGCCGACTACCAGCGCATCCAGCCGCTGCTGCAGCGTCAGCGCCAGGCTGCTGCCGCGAACGACGGCGGGATCGTAGACCACCATCAGCGAGCGGTAGGTCGGCACCAGTTCCTGGACGCCATCCACCGGGCTGTCGGCCATGCTCGCGGCGAGCGCGATCACCCGTTCGCTGACGGCCTCGTCGATGGTATCCGCGAGCTCAACCGACAGGGCGCTATCGCCGCAAGCAAGAATGCGGGGAAACGTCCTTACCATTGTCTGCGGTCCCCTTCCGTCCATCCGAGTAAGGTGCGATTGTCGGTAGTCATACTATATTGCTATTTCAGTATACCAACTGTATGTCAACCGAAACTGCTTTTGCGCGCGACAGTAGGGTCGTAGACTGGGCAGGACATCAGTCTGCTGGCCTGACGCCTATCCTGCAAGGAGATCCCAGCCATGGCAACCGTAGACCTCAATTGCGACATGGGCGAAAGTTTCGGCGCCTACAAGATCGGCGACGACAGCGCTATGCTGGAGGTAATTTCCACCGCCAACATAGCCTGCGGTTTTCACGCCGGCGATCCCGTGGTGATGCGCGATACAATCCTTGCCGCCAAGGCGCGGGGTGTGGCCATCGGCGCGCACCCGTCCTTCATGGATCTCTACGGCTTCGGCCGCCGTCACATCTCCGGCGAAAGGCCGGAAGATCTGGAAGCCCAGATCATCTACCAGATCGCCGCAATGCAGGGGATGGCAAGAGCGCTCGGCTGGCCGATGACCCACGTCAAGACCCATGGCTCGCTCGGCAACATGGCGGCGGAAGATGCGGAGCTTGCAGGCGTCTGCGTTCGCGCCATCAAGGCCGTCGACCCGTCTCTGGTGTTCGTCACGCTCCCCTATTCCGAGACGATGAAGGCGGCGGCAACCGTCGGCCTGCGGGTTGCCTGCGAGGTCTACGCGGACCGCACCTACGACGATACCGGCATGCTGACATCGCGGCAGCGGGAGGGCTCGGTCATCCACGACCCGCAACAGAGCGTCGACCAGGTCCTGTCCATGGTCCGGGATGGATTGATCCCTACCATCGGCGGCAAGATGCTGCCGGTCGAGGCTGCAACGATCTGCGTCCATGGCGACAACCCCAGCGCCGTCGCCATGGCCCGTGCCCTGCGCGCATCGCTTTCCGCGCATGGCATCGACATCGCCCCTTTCGCAAAACCCGCTCTCTGACCGAGGACCTGAACTTGACCCGTATTGTTTATCTGAATGGCGACTGGCTTGCTGAACCCGACGCGAAAGTCTCCGTGTTCGACCGCGGCTTTCTGTTCGCCGATGCCATCTACGAAGTGACTGCCGTGATCGGCGGCAAGCTGATCGACTACCAAGGCCACTCCGCCCGCCTGCAGCGTTCGCTGTCCGAACTCGATATCGCCTGCCCACTGTCGGAGACCGCACTGCTTTCCGTGCATCGGGAACTCGTGAGCCGAAACGGGCTCGATGAGGGGCTGATCTATCTGCAGATCAGCCGTGGTCCTGCCGCCCGCGATTTCGCCTTTCCGGCAAAGCCGGAGCCGACCATCGTGCTCTTTACCCAGGCAAAACCGGTGCTCGCCAATCCCCGCAATGAAACCGGGATCGCGATCGCCACTGTGCCGGACTGGCGGTGGGAACGCCGCGATATCAAGACCGTCCAGCTGCTTTACCCGTCGATGGCAAAGATGGAAGCGATGCGGCGCGGCGCCGACGACGCTTGGCTGGTGGAGGACGGGCTTGTCACCGAGGCCAGCTCTGCAACGGCGCATATCGTCAAGACCGATGGTACGCTGGTAACTCGTGGCCTCTCCCACGCGATCCTGCACGGAATTACCCGGGCAAGCATCATCGACCTTGCGCGTGGCGCGGGCATTGCCGTCGAGGAACGCGGGTTCAGCGTCGAGGAAGCCAAGCAGGCTGCAGAGGCTTTCGTGACATCCGCGACCAATTTCGCGACGCCGGTGGTCAGGATCGACGACACGACGATCGGCGACGGCAAGCCCGGCCCGATCTGCCGGCAGCTGCGCGATCTCTACACGGCAAGCCGCCTTTCCTCGGCGATCTGACTGTCTCTAAATTGAAAAGGCTGCCGCGATCGCTCGCAGCAGCCTTTCGCACGTTTAAAGCGCTCAGTTCTTGACGGTGTCTTCGAGGAAGAAGCGGCCGAGCGGGTTCTGGTAGAAGTTGTCGATATTCTTGCGCGAGACGTTGATGTAGGGGCTATAGTAGAGGTCGATCCAGTTGACATCGTCCTTGGCGATCTTCTGGAGATCGACATACATCTGCTGGCGTTTCACGGGGTCGAGTTCCAGGCGAGCGGCAGCCACCAGCGCCTTCACCTTTTCATTCTTGTAATGGGTCGAATAGTTGTTGTTCGAGTCATGGCCGAGCACGAATGTCGTCTTCTGGTCCGGATCGAGGATGTCGTTCGTCCAGTAATTGACCGACACATCGTAGTCGCCGGCAACGATCATGTCCCACTCCTGGCTGGCATCGACCTTCTGCAGGGTTGCGGTGATCCCGGCCTTCTGCAGCTGCTGCTGCAAGAGCACGGCAATCTGCTCGTCGACCTCGTCGCCGGCACGCAGCAGATAATTGAGCTTCAGGTCCGAGGCGCCCGCAGCAGCCAGCATCTGCTTTGCCTTTTCCGGATCGTAAGGGCGCTGCAAGTTGTCGGCGTAGTAATAGAGTGCGCCTTTCGGAATGTACGAATTGGCGACGGTTCCCTGTCCGAATGTCACGGCATCGACGATGGCCTTCTTGTCGATGGCCAGATCGAGCGCCTGCCGGACTTCCTTCTTGGCAAGAGCGCCATGCTCATGGTTGATCAGCAGGTGGTCTTCGCGGGTGGACGGGTCGGTATCGACGTTGAGATTGGGATCCTTCTTCAATTCGGCGACGCGGGAGAAGGGAACGAAGATCGCGGTGTCGAGCTGGCCGGCCTGCACGTTCAGCATGCGGGTGTTGTCATCGGGAACCGAAATCCACTCCACGCCGTCGAGCTTGACGCGATCGGCCTGCCAGAAATACGGGTTCTTCTTCAGGATGACCCGGTCTCCGCGACGCCATTCATCGACGACGAAGGCACCGGAAGCAATCGGCTTCTCGCTGTAGCCATCCGAACCGAGCGCTTCCATGCCCTTCTTCGAAATCACGGAGGCGTTGGGCAGAGCCAGCGTCGACAGGAAGGGCGCGGAGGGGTTCTTGAGCTTGATCGTCAGGGTGCGGGGGTCGGTCGCGACAGCGGTGTCGATCACCTTGAACGAGTCGCCCCAAAGCGATGCCTTGTCGTCGCGGATACGCAGCAGGCTGTAGGCGGCATCTTCCGCCGTCAGCGGCGAGCCGTCGGAGAACTTGGCGTCACGGATCTTGAAGACGTAGGTCAGGCCGTCGTCTGAGATTGTCCAGCTTTCGGCCAGTCCCGGTTCCAGTTTCGTGCCGGTCTTGTCGACGCGGACAAGAACGTCGTAGACGTTGGAGAACACCCAGTTGTCGATATTCTGGGCCGTCTTGATCGGGTCGAAGGTGGTTGAGTCCTCGCGGCGGCCGATGGTCAGAACGCCGGCCGCTTCGGCAAAGCTGGCGCTGAGGGTGAGGCCCGCGACGATGAGCGCAAGGCCGGCAGTCTTCCATTTCCTGGTCATGATGTCGTTCCCTTTTTTGTTATGACAGTCGTTCGAGTGAAGGTGGTAGCGTCAATCGCAGCTCGCAGGCGATGTCGGCAAGCAAGGGCTTGTCCGGATCGATATCGGGAATCGCTGCTATCAGGGCTGCGGTGTAGGGATGCTTCGGCCGGGCGAAAACCTCTGCGCAGAGCCCCTCCTCGACGATCTCGCCGCGATACATGACGACGACCCGGTCGCAAAGATTGCGCACGATGGCGAGGTCATGGGCGATGAAGATCAGCGTCAGGTTCATCTTCCGCTTCAGATCCCGGAACAGTTCGATGATCTGCGCCTGGATCGTCACGTCGAGGGCGGCGACGCATTCGTCTGCGATGATCAGCTTCGGATCGACGGCCAGCGCCCGGGCGATCCCCGCCCTCTGGCATTGCCCACCGCTCATGCTGCGCGGCCGGCGGTTGGCAAACTCACGCTCCAGCCCGACAAGGTCCAGAAGCTCGCCGATCCGCGCCGGGATATCGGCGGCAGAGGTCTTGCCCTGCACGCGCAGCACTTCGGCAAGCATCTCGCCGATGCGCAGCCGGGGATTGAGTGCGTTGTAGGGATCCTGAAACACCATAGCCGCCTCGTGGCGCAACTTGTTGAGGGCCGCGCGCTTCTGCTGGGCAAGGTCCACGCCCTCGAACGAGACATGGCCGGAGGAGAGCGGCGTCAGGCCCAGAATGGCGCGGGCGAGCGTGCTCTTGCCACTGCCGGATTCCCCGACGACGCCTACACTTTCGCCGGGCATGATCTGCAGGCTCACGCCAGCAACCGCAGTGACGGTTTTGGCGCCGGCCTTGAACAGGCCCCCGCCCAAAGCAAAGCGGACATAGAGGTCGTCCACCTCGAGAAGCGGCCGTTCCACCGGCGTTGAGGCGGGGAAGCATGCGACGGTGAGCGGCGCCTCTTCGACGATAGAAGGATGGCTGGCGATCAGGCTGACCGTATAGGGATCGCGCGGCGCCGACAGGACCTGGCGCTTCGGCCCAACTTCCAGCAATCGTCCGCCACGCAGCACCGCGATCCGGTCGCAGGTCTGGGCAACGATGCCGAGGTCATGGGTGATGAGAATGATCGAAAGGCCGCGTTTGTCGCGGATGTCCATCAGCAGCCGCAGGATCTGCGCCTGGATGGTGACATCGAGGGCAGTCGTCGGCTCGTCGGCAATCAGGATCTTGGGATTGCAGGACAGCGCAACCCCGATCATTGCGCGCTGCCGCATTCCGCCGGAAAATTCGTGGGCATAGCTGTCGTACTGGCGGACCGGGTCGGGAAGCCCGACCTGGCCAAGAATGTCGATGGCTGCGGCCTTCGCGTCACGCGGGCTCGCACCCTGATGATATCGGATACCTTCGGCGATCTGATCGCCGATCCGCATGACAGGGTCGAGGTGGCTGGTCGGGTTCTGGAAGATCATGCCGATCTCGGCCCCGCGGACCTTCAGCATCTCGGCGTCGCTGATTTCGGTTAGGTCGCGGCCATCCAGCAGCACGGAGCCGCTGTCGATCTTCAGGCGCGACGACGGCATCAGCCGCACCAGCGAGCGGCAGAACAGGCTCTTGCCGGAGCCGCTTTCACCGACGAGCCCGACAATCTCGGCCTTGCCGACATCGAGCGAGACAGCATCGATGAGCGTCCTCTCCGCGCCGAGGCCATGCAGCCTGACCGTCAGATCCCGGACAGAGAGAATGGGACTGATCATTCCTGTACTCCGAAGAGTTCGCCAAGCGCATCGCCGAGCATGCTGAAACCGAAAGCCAGGAAGACGATGGACAAGCCGGGAAACAGCGTGATCCACCAGGCCGTCGTCAGGAAGCTCTGCCCCTCGGCCACCATGACACCCCATTCGGCCAGCGGCGGCTGCACGCCGAGGCCGAGATAGCTGACTGCGGCGCCGCTGAGGAGAACCAGCACGGCATCCGACATCGAGAACACCAGCGATCCGGCGATAGCATTGGGCAGCAGATGCCGGAACATGATGCGCGGGCGGCTGAAACCGAGGCTGACGGCCGCGACCGCGTAGTCGCTGCTTTTCAGCACCAGCATCTGGGCTCGGATCAGCCGCGCATAGGACACCCATCCCACCAGCGCCATGGCGATATAGAAGCTGCCGAGCCCCGGCCCGAGGATGGCGATAATCGACAGCATCAGCACCAGAAAAGGGAAGGCAAGGATGATATCGACGAGCCGCATGAAAACCGCGTCAACCGGCCCACCGAAGAAACCGGCGATGGTGCCGACCATCGTGCCGATCATGAAGGGAAAGAGAACCCCGATCACCGCAATCTGTAGATCGATCCGAGTACCCCAGATGACGCGGGACAGGATATCCCGCCCGAAATTGTCGGTGCCGAAAGGGTGCAGCAAAGTCGGTGCCTGCAGACGCACGTCGGCGGCCTGGAGGATCGGGTCGTAGGGCGCAATCAACGGCGCACCGACTGCCACGAGCACGAAGAAAAGCAGGATGCCCGCGCCGATGGCCAGTGTCAGCCGGCCCCCGAAGACGCGGCGCCAACCGAACGCAGTGGAAAACGCCAATGGTACACTCATAGCCGCACCCTCGGATCGACCATCACCGTCGCGATATCGGCAATGAAGTTGATGAACACCGTGGCGCAGGCAAAGACCATGGCGACACCCTGGACCACCATGTAGTCGCGGGAGAAAATGGCGCGGACCAGCAGTTGCCCCATGCCGGGCAAGGCAAAGACGGTTTCGACGACAACGGTCCCGCCGATCAGCCATCCGATGTTGACGGCGAGCAGATTGATGGTCGGCAGCAGAGAGTTCGGCATGACGTGGCGCCAGAAGACGGTGCTTTCCGGCATGCCCCTCGCCCGCACCGCAGTTGCGACGTCGGATTTCAAACCTTCGATCATCGCGGTGCGCAGGCTGCGGGTGAGAACGGTGGAGAGCGACAAGGCAATGGTCAGGCTCGGCAACAGCAGATGGGCGGCCTTTTCGCCGAGCGTATTGCCGTAGCCGGAGACCGGAAGCCAACCGAGATCGACGCTGAAGAGGATGATCAGCATCAGCCCCAGCCAGAACGGCGGGAAGCCGATCCCGAACGTCGAGACCACGCGGATGATGTGGTCGGGCGCGCGCCCATTGCTGCGCGCCGCAATCGCTGCCAGCGGCACGGCAATCACTACAGACAGGACGACGCTTGTCGCGACCAGTGCCAGCGTCGGCTCTATACGGGTGAGGATGAGCTTCAGCACGTCGATCTTGTAGAGGATGGATTTGCCCATTTCGCCATTGGCGAGATTGCGCAGGAAATAGAAGTACTGCACCCACATCGGCTCATCCAGGCCGTATTGGGCGCGGATATTGGCGATGGCACTGGGCGTCGCGCGGGTGCCGAGAATATTGCGCACGGGATCGCCGGGAATGAGACGGACGAGGATGAAGGTGATGACGCTGATGCCGAACAACACCGGCACGAACTGCAGCGGCCGGGTCAGGATGAACTTATAGCGATGCATCGTGGCGCATACCCCCTCGCTCCGGCCGGACTTGGTTGTACTCACATGGCATCAGGCAGCCTTTTGCCGGGACAGGAAATCGAGAAGCGCCGGGTAGTAGTCGCCAGGATTTTCGTAGAACGGCATGTGGCTGGCGTTGGAGAAAACCTTCAGCTCGGCATTCGGCAGGGCCAGCGTCATGCGCAGGGCACAGGCCGGCGTCAATTCGTCGTGCTCGCCCACCGTGATCAGCACCGGCAGCGTCAGGCGCGCCAGATCCGGGATGCGGTTCCAATCCTTGAGATTGCCGATATAGAGGAATTCGTTAGGCCCCTGCATCGCCATGTAGGGCGCCATGTTCCAGTCATCGAGCGAGCGGCGGACAGGCGCCGGCCATTCGGCAAGCCGGCAGACATGGCGGTAGCTGAGGATGGTCAGCGCCGCCTGGTATTCGGGATGTTCGTAGGTCCCTTGCGCCTCGTGCTTCTGCATCATCGCCACGGTCTCGGGCCCGAGCGCCGCCCGCAAGCGGTCTAGTTCCTGGATCAGATGCGGCATGTCGGCGACGGTGTCTTCGAGAATGAGGCTATGGAGATTGTCCGGGTAGCGCAATGCATAATCGATGGCGAGCCAACCACCCCAGGAGTGACCGAGCAGATGCACCTTGCCGAGGCCCAGCGCCTGGCGGACCGTCTCGGTCTCCTCCACATAGCGCTCGATTGTCCATAGCGCGGCGTCGTCCGGCCGATCCGATGCCCCCGTTCCCAGCTGGTCGAAAGTAACGACCCTATAACCCTTTGCGGCAAGACAGCTGTGCGCTTCACGAAGATAGTCGCAGGCAAGCCCCGGTCCGCCATTCAGGCAAAACACCGTTTCACTGCCGCTGCCGAAGCTGTAAGCGACGACCTTGAAGCCATCAACTTCGACCTCGTAGCGGGCGTCCGGCTGCATTTCATGCCACATCGATGGGGCTCCGGTAAGATTTCTCTTGCTCAACTTTTGGGCATGACTAAATTTTTACCGGAAACCGGCTGCGTTACCAGCTATAAGAAGTGATAGGTCGCGGTTCGACGACCGGGGAACAGCGATGCTTGATGAGATTGGGACGATCCGACGGCAGTTCACTGCCCATAACACCCTCGACGGGCGCATCGACCACGCGTTCGAGGCGATCAAGAAGCTCGGTTTCGAGGCGCTGATCTACGACTACACGCCAGTGCCCTATGATCTCGAGGGCGGCATCATGCTTCCCTCGCTGCTTAAGCTGCGCAATATCTCCGACGACATGCACGAATACTGGTTCGACCGCGGTTATTTCCGGCTCGACCCGGTACAGCAGGTAGCATTGCGCACCTCGACGCCGTTCTTCTGGGACTACGACCGGCGCGCCGGTACGGTCATCAACAGGTTCATGAGAGAAGACAGCGAACCCGTTGCCCGCTATCTCAGCGAGCACGACATGTCGACGGGCGTCACCGTGCCGGTTCACATGCCGCGCGGCGACTATGCAACGGTCACCGGCATCAGGTTTGGACAGAACGGCGACTTCGAGAAACATGCCCTGCGCTACATCGCCGACTTCGGGCTGCTTGCCCATGTCTTCCACGAGGCGGCCTATTGCCTGTTCGACAATTCTGCCCTGACGGTCGCCAAGATGCGATTGACGGAGCGGGAGCGGGAATGCCTGCGCTATTCCGCCGAGGGACTTTCGGCCAAGGAGATCTCGCGGATCATCGAGCGCTCCGTGCCGACCGTCGTCATGCACCTGAATGCCGCTGCCCGGAAGCTCGGCGCCAGGAACCGCACCCAGGCCGTCGTCCGCGCCACCCATTACCGGCTGCTGGAAACCCCGCCATCCTATAACTTGTGATAGCTGCCAGTGGCACGCCTGCGCCTCTATGCTGCTCCCAATAGTTCATCGAGATGGAGACGCAGGTGGCCAACGTGACCTCGAAAGAAGATTATTTACCATTCCGGACCTACCGGACATGGTTCCGCACCACCGGATCACTCGACAGCGACCGGCTACCGCTGGTGGTGGCCCATGGCGGTCCCGGCTGCACCCATGACTATGTCGACGCATTCAAGGAGATTGCGGCCCTCGATGGCAGGGCCGTCATCCACTACGACCAGCTTGGCAACGGCAACTCGACGCGTCTGCCGGACAAGGGCCCGGACTTCTGGACGCCCGCCTTGTTCCTCGAGGAGCTCGACGCGCTTCTCGCCCATCTCGGCATCCAGCACCGCTATGCCTTTCTCGGGCAGTCCTGGGGCGGCATGCTGGGCGCCGAACACGCGGTGCGGCAACCAGACGGCCTGAAGGCGCTCGTCATCGCCAATTCACCGGCCAACATGCACACCTGGGTATCGGAGGCCAACCGCTTGCGGGAAGCATTGCCACAGGACGTCCAGGACACCCTCCTCCGCCACGAACTCGCAGGCACGCTTACCGACCCCGACTACATCGCCGCTTCCCGCGTCTTCTACGATCGCCACGTCTGCCGGGTAACCCCGTGGCCTCCCGAGGTGGCCCGTACCTTCGAGATCATGGAGGAGGACAGCACCGTTTACCGCAACATGAACGGGCCGACCGAATTCCACGTCATCGGCACCATGAAGGACTGGACGATCGAGGACCGGCTGGGCCGCATCACCGCCCCGACGCTGCTGATCTCCGGAAAATACGACGAAGCGACGCCGCTCGTGGTCAAGCCTTATGTAGACCGGGTGCCCGATTGCCGATGGGTGCTGTTCGAGAATTCCAGCCATATGCCGCATGTCGAGGAAAAGGATCTCTGCATGCAAACGGTCTCCGCATTTCTCTGCGCGCGCGATTGATCCTAAAATACAGGGCTGACGGCAGCTGTCATCAAGACAAGCCGTCAGGCAGCCATGAACAAGGGGCAGTGCGGGTCGCAATTTGTGGGCCGCAGAGGAAAATCGTCCTGCAACGGCAATGCCGGCACATTTGCTGTTGCAGGCGGGGAGTGAATTGTGTATCCCCGCCTCACCAACGGTTCGGAGTGTAGCGCAGCCTGGTAGCGCATCTGGTTTGGGACCAGAGGGTCGGGAGTTCGAATCTCTCCACTCCGACCAATCTAACTATTTGAAAGCAAAATACTTCTTGCTTATCATGATGATGAACCGAACGCTACAATGCGGGCGGACGCAGATAAGAATTTCTCAGTAGCCCGCGCACTTGGCGCCAAGGACGGTGACATAGCCAAGGCGCAACAGCGCGTGAACGGCAACTTGGTAGTTGCGCAACGTTTCTTGTCGGCGACATGCAAGCCTGCAGTATGTTCATCAACAACTTAGCGTGGGCCGGCTCGAGCGCTCCAGTTGTGAAGCGGGTTTTCAAGCCAAAACCGATTTGAGATCAAGAGGCGTTTTAGTGCTCTTGAACCGAGACACGCAATTCACAATCATCCAACTTTACGTATGTATGGAACCATTCCTTTTCGTCATAAAGCGCCACTAATCGGCAATAGTGTATCGAATCTAGGCCCTGTAGAATAACTTCGTATGCATAAACTTGTCCTCCAGTCGCAGTTCCAGCCGACTCTGAATCAGCGCGCGCCTTTCTGAGTCTTGGCGTGTGCTTTACAATAGCTAGCTCTTTTAAGCTCTGCTTTTGCCGGCGCCACCGAGACTGCCTGATATGAGCCTGCTTTTTTTGTAGCAAATTTATCGTTCTATCAAGACAATATCGTGCGGCCTCGATTTCAAGATTTTCAGGTAAATCATTCTCGATGGTACTAATAAACCATTCGTTCGATTTTTCGGGAAGGTATACTGGAGGAGTCAGTCGCCAAACATTCCAAAAATCCTCCGTGTTGACACCCCACTCCAACAGATCAATTTTTATCTTTTCGTGGCTAAAGACTATGTAATCAAAAGGCTCTCTCACATTCTCTTCGATATAAGCTGGATTTTTGGTAAAATGCGGGGCTGACGCTCCACGGCCCATAAACGCGAGTAGGCCAAAGCCAGTTTTCTTGGGGTCAGCGAAAGAGCTTATGTCATAGTCCCTTTCGATAGAAAGGAAGATAGCCTTTCGGACTGCAACTAGTACGTCAAATGACCGCCCATCGGCCAAACTTTTTGTAGCCTCTATCAACAGCGCGCGAACCCTAAGATCGTTGATTTGACCTCCCGGAAACACTTCAGCCAGAGGCTTCTGGAATACATTTTCCATAATCAGATCGGTGGCAGCGCGAGTGGCGTTGACATAATTTTTGACAGTGTCATGTTCAGCAAGTTGGCCGTAATGTTTGACCGTGACGCGACCCTTATTCATTGCCTTTAATGTCGCTGTCTTAGTAATTTTAATTTTAGCCTTTACGAGCTCCGCAACAAGTTCGTCGAAAGTCAATTTTTCCAGGTTCTTATCTTCATCAACTCCAAGCTGGATTAGTGCTGCCCTAATTATTAATTCGAACGCATCTTGCAAAACGATTAGTGACGCTGATGAAGAATACTTGTTATCCGCCAGCATAAGGATTTCCACCTGCTCAAACAAGCTTCTAGCCACAATTAGACTTTGGAAAGCTTCAGTCTTCATTTGCCACACCTCTCGCGACTCGAAAAAGTGAGCATAACTACGGTTGCGACGATATATTGGATTCGAGCTAGTTTTCCACAAGGTGATCGCCGGTAACTACTAACAAGCGTTAGCCCGTTACACCGTTACAAAAACCTATATTATCAATGATTTTCAACAGCCTATGCGATTTGGAATCTGTCCGCTCCGACCAACTTCAGCTTTTAAAGCTGACTTTTCCCCTTTTATATTCTACATCATGTGGTGCGGCCCCTGCCTCATGGGCTTTTGCGTTGTTGGCGCGAATCGCGAACCCTTCGTCGCTTGTCCGGCGTCTTGGGTGACATTCCCGCGCCTTTTGCCACCCCCCTCTCCCGTTCCGTTTTCCGACCAAGGCACACGGCCGACAATCGGCATAGTGCTACAAATTCGCCATCGACATTAAAATACAAACTGCATACAAGGAAACATTGCCGCGAGACCGCTGCTGACCGACCCATGATGGAGAGTGCAATGACTTCCAATATTTTCACCGGCTGCATTCCGGCCCTGATGACGCCATGCAATGCCGACCGCAGCCCCGACTTCGACGGTCTCGTGCGCAAGGGCAAGGAACTGGTCGCGGCCGGCATGTCTGCCGTGGTCTATTGTGGATCGATGGGCGACTGGCCACTGCTGACGGACGAGCAGCGGATGGAAGGCGTCGAGCGCCTGGTGAAGGCCGGTCTTCGCGTCATCGTCGGTACCGGCGCCGTCAACACCCGGATGGCAGCCGCTCACGCAGCCCACGCCCAGCGCGTCGGCGCCCACGGCCTGATGGTCATACCGCGCGTGCTGTCGCGCGGTACCTCGGTTTCGGCCCAGCGCGCCCATTTCAAGACGGTTCTCTCGGCTGCCCCCGAGCTTCCGGCTGTCATCTACAACAGCCCCTATTACGGCTTTGCCACACGCGCAGACCTGTTTTTCGAACTCCGCAACGAACACAAGAACCTCATCGGTTTCAAGGAATTCGGCGGTCCATCCGACCTTCGCTATGCGGCTGAAAACATCACCAGCCGCGACGACGGCGTCACATTGATGGTCGGCGTCGATACCGCCGTCTTCCACGGTTTCGTCAATTGCGGCGCGGCTGGCGCCATCACAGGCATCGGCAATGTCCTGCCCCGCGAAGTCCTGCATCTTGTTTCCCTGTCTGAGGCCGCAGCCGCCGGCGATGCAAAGGCGCGCGCCCACGCCCTGGAACTCGAAGCGGCGCTTGGCGTCCTGTCCTCCTTCGACGAAGGCCCGGATCTGGTTCTCTACTACAAGCACATGCTCGTGCTCACCGGCCATCCCGAATTCACGCTGCACTTCAACGAAACGGACAGTCTGTCCGACAGCCAGCGCGGTTTCGTCGAAAAGCAGTTTGCCCTGTTCCAGACCTGGTATGCCGATTGGTCGAAGCAGTTTGCGGCAGTCGGCGAAAATAAGGCCGCCTGAGGCTGTAGAACTTCGAAACTCATTGCCAGGGCCCAGCAAGAAATTGCCGCGAGCCTTGGCGACCTCTTTACATGCCCGAACTATCTACCTCGAAAAACTATTTTTACCAACTGTTAACCATCTGCAGTAATTAGCAGGCGGCAGTTTACCGGTAGTAAAATGGCACAACGCTTCCATTGCTCAGACGTAAGCGTGGCCGAATTGACTCCGCGGGGTGTCCTATCGAGCAAATAGGCGTCTACCATCCCACTCACCCCGTCTGCTCGCGTCTGCCGGCATTGGCCCTTGCGAGCGACATCAGCATCGGACCGATGGCGAACTCGCCGCGCTCCGTCCTGCGGGTTAGGTCGCGCAGATACCCGCCGGCCGACGTGATGCTGCCGGCCCTTTCCAGCACGCAGGCCATGACGGTCGCGGCATTCTCGGACCCCATGACGGCGCAGGCTTCCTCGTAGGCGCTGGGGCTGACCCCCAGCATCGAGCGGACGACGACGGCCGCCGCCATCAGGTCGCGCCAGCTGCCGATACTGCCACCCGGGCCGTAGGATAGGATTTCCGGGCAGGCCTGCAGCACAAGCCCGAGCGGAAACGCCTTCAGGCTAGGTTGATCTCCGCCGGCCACAGCCATCCTTCGCGGTTTCACCAAAGGACCACCCATCAGGCTTTTGCGCTCGCCGCCCTCATCCGCTGCAGCGGTTTGTTCCCTCGGCATATCAGGCGACTGTGGTTGGATTGCCGATGTTTCGCCCTGCTTCTTATCCGAAGCTGGTTCAAGATCAGATTTAGAGTCGGGATTTGAATTCTGTATGTGGCGCTCAGCGTGGGACTCATTGGCGTGCATATTTCGAACATTTATGCGAACTTCCAACAGGTTGAGCACTTCCTCGCGCAGCATCTCCATTTCTTCAACAATAGGGGTGATGTCATGAATGTCGGGAGAGCGCGGGATCCGGACCACGAGATCGCGGAAATGGCCGTGAACCATCGTCCAGTCGCCCGGTACACCCTCTTCCAGCGCCGTCTCGATCAGCTTAGCAATGTCACGACGGCATAGCGACAGACGCTCGCGCATTGCCCTGAACAGGGCGCGACCGACGGTGACCTGCGCTGCCAGCGCCTGGATCTCATCGGCACGGGCAATCAGCGGGGCAATATTGAAGCCATAGGCCTGGTCGACCTCCCCCTCCTCGTCGCGGCGCGCAAAGCGCTTGCCGTTCGGGCTGTCCTTGCGCACCAGCAATCCAGCCTCGACCAGCGCTGCCAGATGGCGGCGCAGCGTTGCCGGCGCGATGCCGTGGGCGCGGATCGACAGCTGGGCGTTGGACGGAAAGACCACGAGGCCGTGCTTTGCACTGAGCTCATTGCCCGGATAAAAGCTCAGCAGAGCGTTAAGCACCGCCAGCGCCCTGTCGGAAAGGCCGAGCAGCGGCTTTGCTTCGCACAGCGCGCGAAAGATCTTCCACTTGTCGACCGATTGTTCCGGCGCGATGTCGTTGGCCTTGTACTGGCTTGCCAGCATGCCAAGCGTCATCGGCCGCCGCCCAAAGGGCGTCGTTACACTTCCTGTCTGCATTTTCTCGTCACCTTCAATAAGGCAATAGAAATCTGCTCACCAAACGGCGCCAAGACTCTTGACAGTGATTCCGGGAAATGCGATTCTCAAGCTGCGAGACTTAGAGAAAGCTTCCGTGACGGCGACGTTCGGGGGCTTTTTTCTTTTGCGGTATAGTCCTCTCTTGCTGCGTTAAAACGGTTTGCGGTGCTGGGCTTAATCTGCCTGTCGCTCCGCCAGATAGGATTGATGCAGCTCCGCCAGTCGCGCGGCGACGTAATCAGCAAAAGCAGGTGCTGCCTTTTCGTCGAACACCATATTGATCTTCGAACCGCCGCGATCGAGTGTCGCCAGCCGGACACCGGCGCTGCTCTTCACAGCCTCAGGCTTCTTGCGCGTCTTCTGGACGGCCAGACATTCCATCACCTGACCGAAACGGCTATCGCTGTCGGCATCCTTGAACGCCCGGCTATCGAGCAAGCTTTGCAGAGCGGCGCCCCGTTTCGGGTCGGCGAGACGTTCGGCAAGCGCCACCCATCGCGGACGGCCGGCCTTCGGTGCCGAACCGATCGCTTCGATCAGCGACCGCGGCACCGAATGGGCGACGCTCATCAGCTTCGACAGCTGCGTCTTCTCCATGCCGAGCGACGACATGATGACGCGACGGTCGAAGCCGCGTTCTTCCAGCGCAAGAGCAAACAGCCCGCGCTCGATATAGCTGAGGTCGGCACGCGCCGAATTTTCCTGCCCCTGGATAACCACCAGCTCTTCATCGCTGAGGTTTTGCACCACGGCCTTCACCGGCAGCTTGAGGGCCGCCATGACGCGTACGCGGCGATGACCGAAGGCGATCTGGTAGCTGTCCGGCTTATCAGGGTGAGGGCGAACGAGGATAGGGCTTTTCTGGCCGGATTCGCGAATTGCATCGGTGAGACGGGCCAGATCGACACCATCGTCAGCGAGGCGATCCGAAATGAAGGACGCTTCGATTTTATCCGTCGGTATTTCCACAACGGCAGCACCAGCTGCGATCAGGGCTCTCGCCTGATCGGCAGCGCTGGCAATATTGCCGAGGGAGCGACCCATGGCACCAACGGCACCGGAGCGGATGTGATGAAGCTTCTTTTCCGCTTGCAATTCGACCTGCGGGGCAGGGTCACCAGCCGTGGAGTTGCCAGTTGGCAACTCCTGTTCACGGCGCGAAAGCATGGCTTTCAGAGTGTCTTTCCTGCTCATGCGGCCCTCCCCCAGGCCTGCCTGATCAGGCTCTCGATTTCACCGTTTACCGCGTCCAGGGATTCGATGGCGCGGTCATAGGTGTTCTTGGAAAAGTTCTCCCGGCCCACCTCGTAGAGGGTCTGCTTGGAAAGCCCGGCATCCGACACCGCCGTCGATTTCAACATGACGTTGGTAAGCACGCGTTCACGGAACAGCGAGCGCATGAAGCCGACCATCTGTGCCTGGGGCGCATCGGAGGGCTCATAGCGCGTCACCACATAGCGGATGAAATCATAGTCGAGATCCCCTCCGGATTCCTGCACGACGCCGAGAAGGTCGGAGGCCATCAGCAGGAACTGGCACATGGACATCACATCCAGCATCTGCGGATGGGCCGTGATCAGCAAGCCGGTCGACGCACACAAGGCTCCAAGCGTCAGAAAGCCAAGCTGGGGAGGGCAGTCGAGCACCATGACATCGTAATTGTCCGCAACTGTCCCAAGCGCAGATGCAACGCGTCCGAAAAACGGTTCGGCAGACCGTTCTGCCAAGGCACGGGGGGTATCGTGTTCGAACTCCATCAGCTCCAGGTTACCCGGCACTAGATCAAGACCCGGTATATAGCTGCGGCGGATGATGTCGCTGAGCGGGCGCCGATCGCCATCGTAGCGGACGGCACCATACATCGTCTCGTTAGGGCCGATATCGTATTCGGGCTGATATCCATGCAAGGCCGTCAGCGACGCCTGCGGATCGAGATCGACGGCGAGAACGCGGTATCCCTGCAGGGCGAGATATTGCCCGAGGTGCGCCGCAGTCGTCGTCTTGCCGCTGCCGCCCTTGAAATTGACCACTGCCATAACCTGGCAATGCTCGCCCTCGCGACGACGCGGCACATAGTGCTTGCCCTTGGAGTTTTCGTCGAGGACGACGCGGATCTCGTTGATCTGGTCGAGCGTATAGGAGCGACGACCGCCAGCGGTAATTGTCGGCTGCGGGCCCTTGCCATTCAGCGAAAGCTGGCGAAGATAGGCATCGGCGATACCAATGAGCTTTGCCGACTCGACAGAGGAAAAAGACCGCAAGGTTTTCTGCGATACAGGCGGGAAGAGTGCCTGACGCATTGCCAGCAGCTCCTGCGACAAAGCAGCGCCATCGGCCGCAATGACTTCCGTCAT